>CAZERY010000122.1:0-10635 GCA_964514915.1 uncultured Hymenobacter sp. | reverse complement strand
CCGCAGTTTATCAGCCTCATCAATGAAGGCTACGATATGGTGGGCGGGGCCAAGGCCAAGCGGCCGGAGGGGCCTGTGGCCACGGCGCTCGCCACCACGGCGCACGGCATCATCCGGCGGTTATCGGGGGTGAAGCTGCGCTATTTCGGGGCGACTTATAAAGCATATCGCAGCTACCTAGTCCGCAACGTGGAGATGCTCGGCGATGCTCACCGCTTTTTGGGCGCGCTGGTGGCGCGCAAGGGATTGCGCTACTGCGAGTTTCCGATCGAGATTCACGAGCGGCAGTTTGGCCAGAGCAACTACAAGATTAGCAAGCTGTTCTACGTCATCCTCGACTTGTTCATCCTGCGCTTTTTTATTGTGCATTCGCGCAAGCCCTTCCGGCTGTTTGGGCTGGCTGGCATTCTGAGCCTGCTGGTAGGCGGCCTGCTGGCGGGGCAGTTTTTGGTGCGCTCCCTCTTCTTCGGGTTGAATATCGAAGGGACGTACCCGCTCGAGTTTATCTTCAGTCTATTTCTGATAATGGCGGGCATTTTCCTGCTCTGCTTCGGCGTAATGGCCGAAATCGGGATGTACAACTACTATTCGCGCCGCACCCGCACGCCGTACGTCGTGCGCCAAACGACCACCTTAGCCGTGAGCAAAGCAGTTCGGTAGTCCGGGGCCGGGTTGGGAATCGAACCTGCATCTAACGCCTCGGAGGCTCCTTTATCACCCGTTGTACTAGCGTGAAAAAGCTCATTATCAACTGTGATGATTACGGCTGGGATGCCCCCGCTACTCAGGCTATCCTGGAGCTGGGCGCGGTTGGGCAAGTGAGTAGTACCACCGTAATGGCCAATTTTGCTAGTGACGCCGACTTGCGGGCGCTGGCCCGGCTAGCCTCCCCTACCTTTTCGGTTGGCCTACACCTTACCCTGAATGCCGGCCAGCCGCTCAGTGCTGCTTCGGCGGTGCCTTCGCTGGTTGGCCCAGACGGGCAGTTTTACTCCTCAAGTCAGTTGTGGCAGCGCTTCCTGCTCGGCCAAGTGCGCGCCGAAGAAATCAACACCGAAGTAGCGGCCCAGCTGCGCCGGCTAGCCAGCGCCGGCCTGGCCCCCACCCACGCCGATAGCCACCAGCATCTGCACCAGTACCCAGTGCTGGGGCCGGCCCTGCTCGGCATATTGCGCGGGCTGGGCGTACACCGGGTACGTCGTCTCACGGCCGCCGGCCGCCTCGATAGCCGCGGGCTAGTGCTGCGCGCCTTTGCCCAAAGCAGCCGCCGGGCACTGCATGGCTTTGCTACGCCGGGAGCGCTGGTGAGCACCTTTTCGACCGAAGCGGCTAGCGCAACGGGGTTCCGGCGCGGGGTAGCGGCAGCTTTCCGGCAAGCCCAGGTAGCGGAATTTATGAGCCACCCCGGACTAGCCGAACGCCCGGGCTCCCCCTTGATGCGGGTGCCGGAATACGAGTTTTGGCGCAGCGGCGCAGCCCAGGAGCTGCTGCGGGAAATAGGAGTTGAGCTGGTGAGCTACCACGCGCTGTGAGCCAAGCAGCTAGGCAGCACGGTAGCCAGCAACCGGTGGCAGCCGCACCAACGCGCCCACCAGCGATACGACGGCCGTAATGACGTAAAACAGCACGCTCACGCTCACGGCCACCGGCACGCTTAGCGCGAAGAGCTTGGCCCCGTACAAAAAAGTCAGCTCGCGCGCGCCTAGCCCGCCCACCGTGAGTGGCAGCACCGCCGCCACCGACGAGGCCAGAAACACCAGCAGGTACGGCAGCACCGGCCCATCGCTGGCCCCCAGCGCCACCAGCAGTGCCCAGGCACACAGCACCTGCGCGCCCTGCACCCCCAGCGCCTCCCACGAGGTGCGCCCAAAAGCTCCTCGAAACTCCCCAAATAGCCAGCGGCCCAGGCCATAGCTCAGCCCCAGGCCCAGCGGTACCAGGGCTAGCGCCGTGGCCCGCCACCAGCTGGGATAATTGCCCCCCGCAAAGCCCGCAAATAAGGCCAGCAGCAGTACTAGCAGCGCCACCATGCCGCTGAGCCTGTCGAGCAATAACGCCCGAAAAATAGCCGTGCGCCGCCCCGGGAACTCCTTACCAAGCAGGTACACCTTGTAGCCATCGCCGCCAATGCCGCCCGGCAGAAACAGGTTGTAGTACATGCCTAGCCAGTAAAGGCGCAGATTATAGCGCTCGGTGAGCGGAAGGTGGATGGCTTGAAAAAAGCTGTTGAGCCGCACCGACGAAATCAATTTTGACAGCGTGAACAACGCCGCGGCCAGCGCTAGCCAGCCGGGCCGGGCCTGCCGCAGCGTGCGGCCCAGCAGTGGCAAGTCGAGGTGATGGGCCACCAGCCACAATGCCCCTACCATAAAGCCGAGCTTGGCCAGCAGCGTGAGGTAGCGCCGCCAGGCAGGCGGAGGCGAGGCGGCGGGCAAATCCGGGGCAAGCATGGCAAAAAGAAATACGGAACAGCGGACAGTTAAAATTCAACTACCCGAAATTCCAGGCCGCCATCGATAACGAAGGTGTCGAGCGTGCGATAAGTACGGCCGCGCAGCAAGCGCCTTTCGGCGAGGTAGAGAGTGCCGGGGGGCGACGGCAGCAGACCCGTGATGAGTGGCTCGCCCCGCTCGCGGGAGATGTAGAAGGCTTCCACATTATCGAGCTGCGAGCCGGGCCACAGTACCAGCGGGCGGCCCTTAGTTTCGCGGCCCACGCGCAGGGCCGCCGTGCGGTAGCTTACCTCAGGCGAGGTTTGGATGCGAGCTGGAAAAATAAAGACATCGAAGGCTAGCCGCAGCACCAGCAGGTAGTAGGCCAGCACTAACAGCCGGTAGTCGGCGAGCCGCCAAAACAAGTAAGTGCCCAGTGCCAGCAAGCCAAAAAACCCACTGCTTAGCAGCCAGGAATTGGGCACGCCGCGCAACACCTCGAGGTGAGCCGGCGCGACTAGGCCGCCCGCAATGGCAGCCCGCAGTACGGGCGGCGCCAGCAATCCGGCCG
The DNA here is from genome assembly GCA_964514915.1 of uncultured Hymenobacter sp. Taxonomy (GTDB): domain Bacteria; phylum Bacteroidota; class Bacteroidia; order Cytophagales; family Hymenobacteraceae; genus Hymenobacter. The sequence goes on along the minus strand of CAZERY010000122.1, from coordinate 7,632 downwards.
TAGTCACTACTAGCAGGGTCAGCCAGGCCGCATCGAGCCAGCGCACCTGCCAGCGGCAGGCCAGCCACATTTCCTGGTAGAGCGGCACCACCACCGTGAGCCCCAGCGGAATCAGCATAAACAGGTAGCGCGGAATAGTGGCCGGCGATAGCCAGTAAACCGGCAGCACGGCCAGAAACAACAAGGCATTGTAGCGCCGAAAAGCGGGGCCGAAAATGGCCGCTCGCCAGTCGCGCCGCAGCAGGCATAGGCCGAGCAGCGTCCAGGGCAGAAAGTGCTTGATAAAGTCGAAGGGAAACAGCAGTACATAGCGAATAGAATCGGCTAGCGGCTGGGCCGCCACCGTGCGCTGGCTCGACTGCGACCAGAGCGTGGCGAGGGCCGTTTCGAGCGAACCGTGGTGGCTGTAAATGGCGAAGTAGGTGCCCAGCACGGCTGCTAGCACGCTCACGCCTACGGCGTGCTGCCAGCCAAACAGGCGCTTCCACTGGCGGCTGTCCAGGCAATAAACCAGCAGCGCGATGGCTTGAAATACCAGCGACGGCAGGCCCTTCAGCAAGAAGCCTACCGCCGTGAGCGCGTAGGTGATGGCGAAAAGACGCACCCACTGCCGGCGCTGCCCATAGTGCCACACCCCCATAAAGCCCAGCCACGTGAGCCCGGCGTGCCACAAGTCAATAAGCCCCAGAAAAGAATCGTAGAACAGCACCCGGCCCGTGGTGGCAAAGGCCAGCGCCACCGTGAAGGCTAGCCGGCTACCTAGCTGCGGCCGCAGCACCCGCCAAATGGCCGTGGTATAAAGCAACAGCGCAGCAATGGTGGGCAACCGCAGAATAAGCTCATCTTGCCGCCCCGTGAGCCGAAACAGCGCCACCAGCAGCCAGTTGAACAGCGGCGGCTTGTTGTAGTACGGGAAGCCTTGCAGCGTGGGCGCGAAAAACTGCCCCGAATGGTTCATTTCGAGTGATACCAGGGCCCGAATGGGTTCATCCACCAGCAGCGGCATCCAGCCTAGGTGAAGTAGCAATGCGGGCAGCGCCAGAGCCAGCGTGAGCCCGGCCACCCAGGCTGGCCGCTGGCTCAGTGCTGCTAGTGCCCGCCGGGCCAACGATTCTACCACAATGCGTGTTCTACTTTATGTCGGTGCTGGCCACCACTGGCGCAAGCTGCGCAAAGGTACGCGGCTAGCCAGCTCCCTAGCTTGGCCGCTCCGCGTTTCGTTTTCGTACTACCTGCATCTTTTCGTAAGTTTGGCTTATGTCCACCGCTCCTACTACGCCTGCCCCCGATCGCTTTGCCCAGACGCTGCTGCGCCACGGCCTACGCCAAACCCCGGTGCGCCGGGCCGTGCTTGCCGCCGTGTCGGGCAAAGGCTACGCCCTGACTGGGGCCGAGATCGAGCAGGAAATTGGTAGCGCGACCGACCGCATTACGCTCTACCGTACGCTCAAAAGCTTTGAGCAGAGTGGTCTCATCCACCGCGTCATCGACGATACCGATGTGCTGCGCTATGCCGCCTGCTCTATCGAGTGCTCGGCGGGCGCTCACTTCGACAACCACGTGCATTTCAAGTGCGGCGTGTGCAGCCACACGTACTGCCTGAGCCAGGTCGCCATTCCGGTGGTGCAGTTGCCGGGCGGCTTCCAGGCCGAGCGGCGCGACTTTTTGCTGTCGGGCGTGTGCCAGTTTTGCCAGGCTGGCTAGCGGCAGTTGAGTCACCACAAATTCAAACGAAAAAAGGCGCCGGCAAGCTAAGCTTACCGGCGCCTTTTTTTATAAACCAGGAGTGGAGAATATCGGAGTCGAACCGATGACCTCTTGCATGCCATGCAAGCGCTCTAGCCAGCTGAGCTAATCCCCCTTGTAGTAGCACCGAACCGCCATTTGCGTTGTGGTTGTGCAAAAGTACAGCGGTTTTTCAGCTACGCAAGCGCTGGGCCTAATATTGTTTGCAACTGCCCCGAAATCAGGCGCAAAAAAATGGGCGGGGAAATTTCCCCGCCCATTTTAGGTAGCCAGCGGCCAGATGGCTACTAGTTGAAGATGTAGCGCACTCCAATTTGAGCCTGCCAACGCGAGTTCAGCGTGGTCACGTCGTTGCGGAACGTGTTGCTTAGCGTCGAAGCCTGGGTTACTACTCCAGCGCTAGTGCGGGTCGGCGCGGCAGCATACTGGAATTGGAAGGTCGGGTGGCCCTGCGCGTCGTAACCCTGGAAGGCTAGCGGTGAGCTGGTGTACTGGAATTGGTAAGTGCCCCAGTTGCGGTTCAGTAGGTTGCCAACGTTGAAAATATCCAGGCTCAGCTGCAACGAGTTGCGATTCTCACCGATGTTGGTAAAGATGTCTTGCAGGATACGGAAGTCAACGCGGTGCTGCCATGGGTTTGAGGCGCCGTTACGGGCAGCATATTCACCACGGTGCTTGCTCAGGTATTTGTCTTGGTTGATATAATTATCCAAGTCGGTCCACTGCTGAGCGGCGGTGTACGTGTAAGCTCCAACTCCATTAGCAAGCAGCGCACGGTCCGTCAGGACGATTTCGCTCTGGGTACGCGGGATATACATTAGGTCGTTGCCGTTCACGTTGTCACCGTTCATGTCGCCGCTGTATACATAGGAGAAGCGGCCAGCCGGAGCACCTTCGTAGAACAGCGAAATTGAAGTAGCCAAGTGGCCGATGTACTCTTTGCGGTAAGCTAACGAGCCGATAACGCGGTGCTGCACCAGGTATTGCGAGTAGCTCAGCACATCTTCGTTGGGGTCGCCCGATACGGGGCGGCCAGCCCAGCTCGACTGGGCTACTGAGCCGCCGTCGTTTACCGAGCGCGAGTCGGAGTAGGTATAGGCAGCCATCGCGAAGAGCCCGTTGCTGAATGTCTTCTGCAATTGGGCAGTTGCGCTGTACGAATAACCTTTGCTGGTGTTGTTCAGCAAGATGGCATCAGAAATGTTGGGGTTAGCCAGCGTGGCGCCACCGGCACCCGAGTAGATGCGGTAGTTTTTCGTGGTAATCGGAATACCTGAGGCGTTCGTGTTGTAAAAGATAGGCCGGGTGTCAGCACCTACGGCACGGACGGTCGAGTAAGGCAGGTTGACGTTCTGGAAGTATACGGCGTTTACGTCCTTGGTGTAGATACCTTCCAAGGTTGCTATGATGCCACCGGGCAGCTCGTGATCGAGGGCCAGGTTATTACGGAATACTTGGGGGAACTTGAAGTCGCGGGCCGTGAACGCTACGTTGTAGGCGGTGTTCAGACCATTCGACAGCAGTTGGTTACGGTAGTAGTCTACGTTCGGGTTGAAAGAGTAGCCGGCAGCCGCGGCGCCCTGCACGTCAATCGAGCCAAACTGCACACCGTTATTACCGGCCTGGTTCGATACCCATACAAATGGAATGCGGCCGGTGAAGATGCCCGTACCACCGCGCAGCTGGGTGCGCTTGTCGTCGTTCACATCCCAGTTGAAACCAATGCGAGGCGAGAAGAGCGGCGTCTTCTTAGGCAGTTGGCTGGTGTTGATGCGAATGCCATCGCGGAAACCCGTCAGGGCTGCCAACGGTACATTCTGCTGAATTTCGGAGAACACAATCGGCAAGTCGCCCCGAATGCCGTAGGTCAGCTTGAAATTGCTGATGGGCGACCACTCATCCTGTAAGTACAAGCCAAGCTGAGCGGCTTTAGTCACGGCGAAAGGAAACGAGCCATCGGGGGTCGCCGAGTAACGCACCTGGTAGCGCTGGGCTCCGCGTAGGCCTTCGCCTACGGTACGGGGCGTCAGAACACCGTTTACATAATCATAGCCATAGGGCGAGGCAGTAGTAGCAGCCGAAGCGTAGAAATCTTGCAGCGAGTTGTACGTGAAAGCCCCGTAGTACTGCGGCGCAAAGCCGTTGCTGTACTTATAAAGCTCGTTGTAGGTACCAATGGTTACGTTGTGCTTGCCGAGGTAAGCCGTAAAATTATCGCCGAACTGATAAGTATCAGAGTTCAAGATGTTGAAGGCTGAGAAGGGCTCGTAGCCAAACGAAGTCAGCTCCTGGGAAGCCGTTACGTTGGTGTTAGCTGCGCTCAAAGCCGTGCTGTTGCCGATATCAACCAGCGGGAAAAGTGGGATGCTACCACCACCTACACTCTGGCGGAAGTCACGATTGGCCAGGTAACCAGCCGTCAGGTTGTTCGAGAAGCGAGCACCAAATGTGCTGTTCAACTCAGCAATAAACGAGTTGAGGTTGTTGTTGATACGGTAGTAGGGCGAAAGGAAGGGCAGGCCGATGATAGACTGCGCACGGCCATTGCTGCCAATGGCGCCCGAGCTGCTCGGGGGCACATCGCGGTACGACTTCAAGTAGTTGTACTTAATGTTGAAGCGGTTGTTCTGACTGATGTTCCAGTCCAGCTTGGCCGTAATTTTGTCGCTATTCGAGGCCAACGTGTAGCCTTCGTAGGGGCCAGGGTTGTAACCGTAGTTCGAAACCAGGAAGTTGCTCAGCACGTCGAGGTCCGATGCTGCTACACCCGATACGGTGGAGCCACCCGTGCCGCGGTTGGCGGTGTAGTTGCCCGTAGGCGGATCATTACGACGCTCACGCTCGGCGTTGACGAAGAAGAAAAGTTTGTCCTTTACAATAGGGCCGCCAAAGCGGAAACCAACATTGTACAGGTTGAACGTAGCAATCGGCGAGTTGCTGTCCTGAACTTTGTTACCCACGAAGTTTTGGTTGCGGTAAAAACCGTAGACCGAAGCCGAGAACTTGTTGGTGCCCGAGCGGGTAACGGCGTTTACACCAGCCCCCGTAAATGAGCCCTGGCGCACGTCAAACGGCGCAATGCTCACTTGAATCTGGTCGATAGCGTCGAGCGAAATTGGTTGGGCGTTGGCCTGGCCACCGATTGTGCCCGACAGGCCGAAGGAGTTATTGAAGATGGCTCCGTCAATCGTAATGTTGTTGTACAGACCATTACGGCCTGCAAATCCACCGCTGCCGCTAGCCTGTGGCGTGAGGCGGGTATAGTCGCTCAGCGAGCGGTTGATGGTGGGCAGGCGCTCAATTTGCTGACGCTGGATAGTCGTGGCCGCTCCCGTGCGGTCGGCGTTGATCACCGGGTTTTGGCGGCCGGTTACGGTTACCTCGTTGAGTTGAGTCGAGGCTTCGCCTAGCTTCACGTCGAGGCGGAAGTTTTCGGCCAGCGTCAGGTTGATGCCCGTCCGCGTGAAGTCCTGGAAGCCTACGAATGTAACCCGAACCGTGTAAGGCCCGCCCACGCGCATGTTCTGGATGTTGAAGCGGCCGTCGGAGTTGGTAGGCGCTACGTATTGCGTGTTAGTTGGGGTATGCACGGCAATAACCGTGGCCCCCGGCAAGGTGGTACCCTTACCATCGGTAATGGTGCCGCTCATAGCGGCAGTAGTGGCGCCCTGGCCCCAACTCAACTGAGTAGTGGCAAGCGCAAGCACCAGCAGGAGCAAGTGGCGTAAAACTTTCTGAATCATACAGTAAAGGGTTAATGAAAACAAAGTAGCATACCTAATAGCAAGACAAAGTTACGGGCTGCGCGTCACTGCCTGTGTTACCCGTAGGTTATGAACCCTGAAATAGCTGGAGCATCCCAAAGCCATAATTTCAGATCTGCCGCCAGAAACTGCTGGTTGCCTGGCGAAAAGAATAAAAAAACCAACTCGCTTGCTATTTCCCCTCTAAAACCTCGGCCTTACGGCCCGGATAAAGCGGCTCAGATAATAATCCGACTCAAAACTATTTTCTATTACGCCCAGCGAAGTAGAAGCATGAATAAATTCTACGCCTTCCGCATCGACCACCGTCACCATGCCCACGTGGGTGATGGTGCCCGCCCCCGGCGAGGGCCCGAAGAAGAGCAAGTCGCCGGGCCGCAGCTCGGTGGGTTTCACGGGGTCGCCCCACACGGCCTGCTCATTGGAAGAGCGCGGAATGGTGACGCCCGCCTCGGCAAATGAGAGCTGCAACAAGCCTGAGCAGTCGAGGCCCAGACGCGTGGTACCCCCAAAGAGGTAGGGCACCCCCTGGTACGAGCGGGCCGCCTCAATCACGGAGGCTAGCGTGCCGGTGGCGTTGCCCAGGCGCGTGCCGTGCTTGGTCACCGTCTTGGTAGTGGTAGTGGTAGTGGTAGCGCTGCTGGCTGGGGCGAGGCTGGTCGTTTTGGTTTTGGTCTTGACTACCGGGGCCCGGCTGGGGCCGTACCGGGCATGGCGCTCGGCCTGTTTTTGGCGGGCCGGGTAGTAGCGGCCGTTGCGCTGGTTGAGCTGGCGGGCGCAGCTGCTACCCAGCAGCAACAGCGCCAGCAGCAGGGCGTAACTAATTTTCCACCCGCCTTGAGCGGCCGGGCGGCGAGAAGCAAGTGGTGCTTTCATCATCGGCCGTACCTTCGTTTTCTCACGCTGCATCGCTGGCAAAGATAGCCTAACGGCCCGTAGCCGCTTTTTTCACTCATGCCCTTCAACGCCCTTACGCCCGAGCTAGTAGCTGCCTTCGAGCACCTGCTGAGCCCCGACCACGTCTTGCTGCCCCAGCGCACCGAGGCCGACCAGTACGAAGCCTACGGCCGCGACCACACCGAGGACCTCCATTTTCCGCCCGACGTAGTGCTGCGGCCCGGCACCGTGGAGGAGGTGAGCGCCATCATGCGGCTGTGCCACGAGCACCGCGTGCCCGTGACGGCGCGGGGCGCGGGCACGGGCCTGAGCGGCGCGGCGCTGCCCATCCATAAGGGCGTGCTGCTGAGCACCGAGCGCTTTAACAAGATTCTAAAAATCGACGAGCAGAACCTGCAAGCTACCGTCGAGCCCGGCGTGGTGACGGAGGCTTTCCAGAACGCGGTGAAGGAAGTCGGGCTGTTTTACCCACCCGACCCGGCTAGCAAGGGCTCGTGCTTTTTGGGCGGCAACCTGAGCCAGAGCAGCGGCGGCCCCAAGGCCGTGAAATACGGCACCACCCGCGACTACGTGCTGAACCTGCAAGTGGTACTGCCCACCGGCGACATTATCTGGACCGGCGCCAACACCCTCAAGTACGCCACCGGCTACAACCTGACGCAGCTCATGGTGGGCTCGGAAGGTACGCTGGGCATCATCACCAAAGTAGTATTCCGGCTCCTCCCTTACCCGCAGCACAACATTCTGATGCTGGTGCCCTTCCGGCAGGAAGCGCAGGCCGCAGCGGCGGTATCGGCGGTGTTTCGGGCGGGCATCATCCCGTCGGGCATGGAGTTTATGGAGCGCGAGGCGATTGCCTGGTCTTCCGATTACTTGAAGATTCCGCTCACGCTGCCCGAGGATATTACGGCGCACCTGCTGATCGAGCTCGACGGCCAGGACCTCGACCAGCTCTATAAGGAAGCCGAGAAGGTATACGAAGTGCTCGAAACCTACGATGTGGGCGAGATTCTGCTGGCCGACACCGCGGGCCAGAAGGACGACCTCTGGAAAATCCGGCGCAACATCGGCAATTCGGTGCGCTACAACTCGGTCTATAAGGAAGAAGACACCGTGGTACCCCGCGCCGAGCTGCCGACGCTGCTCAAGGGCGTGAAGGAAATTGGCCAGCGCTACGGCTTCAAGAGCGTGTGCTACGGCCACGCCGGCGACGGCAACCTGCACG
>CAZERY010000121.1:0-10658 GCA_964514915.1 uncultured Hymenobacter sp. | reverse complement strand
TGCTGACGTGCCAATTCCGTGTGCTCGATGCGCAATCCAATTCGTGATGTGTATATAATCTACTGTTTTTTAGGTAGTCAGCCAAAAAGCAAGCGCACACTGGCTGATCAGTAAGATTCTATGTAATCAGAAAATAAGCTAACAGCTACTAGCTGTTAGCTTACACCTTACTCACTCAGTAAGATAGCCCGGTGGAGCTGGCGCGAATACACGAGGCGCTGGGGAGCCCCGCTGGCGCTGGCAAAGTTGAAACCTACGGCAGCGGGGTCGTTGCGCAGGATCTTCCAGGCGGCGGCATCTACGCCGGCGGGTGGCGGGGTAGTGGCCGCTACGGCCGGCTGTACAAAGTGTGCTTCACTAAAAAAGGCATTCATCCCGTGCAGGACGTTAATTTCCTTGTCGCGCACCGACGCCGAGGCATTGTCGCGCAGGGTGGGGTCGTCGAGCAGCGCGCGCGCGGGCAGCACTTCGTGGCGCAGCGTATCGCCCTGCTTGGTAAGGATAATGAGGTGCAGCCGGCTGGTGAGAATACGCGGGCCGCGCATTTGCAGCAAGAATACGTCGGGGGTTTGCGCGTTGGAGAAAGAGTGGGTAGCACGCACCGTATTGAGTACCGTGGCCCCACTCAGGCGCTGGCCCTTGCCGGTGGGCGGCGTAAACTCGTGCCGAGGCTCCGGGCTGGAAGTCGCTATTTCGCGCTCCGTATTGACGCAGGAGGTGAGCCCTAGCTGCGCGAAGACAGCAACACTGGCAAGGATCCGTAAAGGAATTTTCATTCTGAGTATAATACTAAGCAGCGAACCAAATAGGCAAATCAGCGAAACGAACGCCCCTGTACAGTCCTACTACGCGGCAGCAGCGAACTAAGATTTAAAACCAGCCGATTTCGAAGCCCAGCACCCAGCGCGGGGGCTCGGGCCAGGGCCCCGTTTCCACCGGCCGCAGCGCCTCGCTGAGGCGGTAGCGGCCCACCAGCGCCAGCGAGTTGCTACCTAGCCGGGCCCCTACCCCACCCTGCCAGCGCGCCAGGTAGCTGGGCTGGTGGTCAATGACTTCGCGGCGCCCACCGCTGGGCGAGTCGTCTTCAGTGGTGTGGTTGGTGGCCAGGGCCGGGCCGCCGTAAGCCAGCAGGTCGAGGTAGCGGCCCACTACATTTCCGCGGCGGCGACCAACGTTGAAGCGTAGGCTAGCCTCGCCCTGGAGCTGGTGGTAGCTCAGCGTTTCGCGTTCGTGGGGCGCCACCAACGGGGCGGGGCGGGCCACGCCCGGCGCCAGCGCATAGCGTAGGTAGGCATAGCGCAAGTCGGCATTGAACGCCAGAAAAGGCCCCAACCGGCGCTTGAGCCGTCCTCCCAACTGCAATTCCGACGAGCCAAACCCACGTTTCACCCCCAGCTGGCCCGCGCCCAAAGCCAGGGCATAGCCGGCGTATAAGTGGCCGAAGTAGCGCCGATTGGGCCCCGTGCGGGCGGGGATGGTATCGCTGGCTACGTCGTTTTGCAACAGTACCTGCTGGGCGTGCGCCGCGGGGGCCAGCCCCACTACCAGGGCCACCAGGCCCAGCCAGCGGCCAGCGGCTAACAGCGGGCCAAGCGGCCGGCGAGGGGCCGTCTGCTCGTTACTAATCCGGTATACAGGTAAATAAAGGTGGTTCATGGGCTGCAAAAATCCTTCGACCTTACTCGGCATATTGCCCCGTATAGCCTTGGTAATGAACGCGTAGCACATCACCACCACGGGCCAGGCGGCGAGGCACCTGCACCACCAGCCGCTGCGTCACGGCGCGCACTTCGTAGCGGTGCAGTACTCCCCGGCTAGTAGCCAGGTGCCAGTAGAGGCGCGCCGGGTAGGCCGGGTACGGGGGCAAAGCGGGCGCCGCCTCGGCGGGCGCGGGCTGCTCCTTGCCCACGGGCCCCACGCTAGGGCTGGTGGGCGTGGGCGAGCCGGGCGGGCGAGCCGGGGTTGCTTCGAGCGGGGCTAGCCAGGCAGCGGCGCTGGGCCCGGCCTCATCGGGCTCGGCCAGCAAGGGCAGGGGGCGCGCCGCGGCTACCGTAGCCAGGGGGCGCAGCACCACGGCTACCATGGAGTCGTGCACCACAAAGTCGAACGTGGGCGCAATAGCCGGCAGCGGGCCCGCCAATCGGGCTAGCAGCCGGCCCGCTTCGGGGCGGCCGTAGCCGTGGGCATAGTCATAATACGGATACAGCTCGCCAGCCTCACGCACCTGCCGAAACAGCGCCATGGCGGCCAGCTGGCGGCCTCCGGCCTGCTTGGCGCAAGCCGCCAGGCCCGCTACCAGCGGTGCGGCGAAGGAAGTACCCTCGACCCGCTCGTAACCCCCGTTGGCATTGGTAGTGAACACGATACCGAAGGCCGACACATCGGGCTTGAGGCGGTGGTCGGCGCTGGGGCCGATGGAGCTAAAAGCCAGGTGCAAGCCCGTAGCGGGGTCGATACCGCCCACCGCCAGCACCGAGTCGGCATCGGCGGGCGTGCCGATGCGCCCCCAATCGTCGTCGCCGTCGTTGCCGGCGGCACTCACCACCAGCATGCCCTTGCGTGCGGCCAGCGTGGCGGCCCGCCCGATAAGGGAGTGGCGGCCATCCATTTGCTCGGGAAAGTAGCGCTGCTCGGTATAAGCCAGGGAGGAGCTGATGATGTCGGCGCCCTGGCGGTCGGCCCACTCGGCGGCGGCCAGCCAGGCTTCTTCCTCGGCATAGCGCTCGCTGGCCAGCCCCTCGGTACGGGCCAGCAGGTACGTCGCCTCGGGGGCCAGGCCCAGGGCGAGGCCGGCGTGCAGGCTGTCGGGGCCGGGCAGGCGGCCGGCCAGGCACCCCAGCACCTCGGTGCCGTGCGAGCCACCGCCAAACACGGCGGGCCGGTTTTTAAGAAAATCGTAGGTGGCCGCGATGCGCCGCTCGCGCCGCAATGCCCGAAAGGCCGGGTGCTGCTCGACGCCCCGAAAACCGACGTCGAACACCGCAATGCGCACGCCGCGCCCCGTGAGGCCCGCCTGGCCCAACGCAGCGCGGCCCAGCGTGGCCGTTTGCTGACGGGCCAGCAAGTAGTCGTTGGGGCTGGGTGGCGCCAGGCGGATGGCGTTTGTAATATCCTTTCTTTCAGCCTGATGTGCGGCCGGCCGCAGCCGCCCGGCGATTGGCCACGGGGCTACCCGCGCCACGCCCGGCAGCTGGGCAATAGCCGCCGCCTGGGCCGGCGTAGCCCGGCAAGCCACGCCATTAAACCAGCGGCTGACCACGGTGAGCGTGTCGGCGCGGGCGCGCACGGCCGCCACGTAGTCGGGGCGCACGGGGTAGTCGGTAAAATCGGCCGCGGGCAGGCCCTGGCGGCGGCGGCGCGCCCGCGCGGCAGCCGCAAAATACGTCCGGGGCCGAAATGCTACCCCATCCTTATCCGCGAAGCTTACCCAGTAACGTACCGGTACTATGGCACTTGCGCCACAGCTAACGGGCGAGCTAGCCACTTGCGCCCGGCTGCGGACGCTAGCCAGTAACAGGCTCCAGGTTATCAGAAAAAAAGCGGCTGCTCGCATACAAAATAAAAACCGGGGCTAGCCCCATGGCCGGCGGGGCCGCCGGGCAAAAGTACCCGCCGCCGCGCTACCGCCCACTACCTGAGCGCAAGTAACCTCGGGCGAAACTCCCTCGTTTAGTTCTCGCGCCGGAGCTATTGCCCCGGCATTAGGTACTATTACCTGCTGAATACCTTGCACTTATCATGATTCTTCTTCCTAAAAGCCTGGTTGCCTGCGCGCCTCTAGTCCTTGGCAGCTTCCTGGTGGTGCTGCCCGGCTGCAACCAGAAAGAGATTGCTGCCCTTCAGCAACAGAACTCTGAGCTGACCAAGTCGCGCAACCAGCTTCAGCTCGAAAAAACGGCTCTGGAGCAAGCCAAAAACCGCAACGAGGCTACTCTCAGCGCCGACTTGCTCAGCAAGAACAACCAGGTGAGCCAGCTCAACCAGACGCTCGGCACTACCGAGCAAGACCTGGCGGGCAAAAACGCCCGCGTGGCTGAGCTACAACGCATTCTGGATGAGAAGGATGCCGCCACCGCCGCCCTGCGCCAGAAAGTATCGGATGCCCTGCTGGGCTTCAACTCCAAGGACTTGCAGGTGAACGTAAAAAACGGCAAAGTGTACGTGTCGCTATCCGAGCAATTGCTCTTTAAATCGGGCGCTACCAAGGTAGACCCAGCCGGCCAGGACGCCCTCATTAAATTGGCTAACGCCCTGAAAGACAATAAGGACGTCAACATTCTGGTGGAAGGCCACACCGACAACGTGCCCATCAAAGGCGTAGTAAACGGGGCCAAGGACAACTGGGACCTGAGCGTGCTGCGCGCCACCGAGATCACGCGCCTGCTCACTTCGGCTGGCATCGACCCCACGCAGGTAACGCCCTCTGGCCGAGGCCAGTACCTACCCGTAGTCGCCAACGACACGCCCCAGGACAAAGCCCTGAATCGCCGCACCGACATCATCCTCACGCCGAAGCTCGATGAGCTGTTCTCAATTTTGAACACCAACTAAGGCGGTGTACCGTGGACGCTGCGCGTCCGCGCGTCGGTCGGCTCACGCGCGGACGCGCAGCGTCCACGGTACACGACCCGACTGCGAAACCGCTCTAAGCTGATAAGTAACCAACCCAACCAGCCACCAAAAAGGCCGGCCCGCAGTGGTCCGGCCTTTTTTTGATCGTATTTATACACTGATTATCTGCAACTTATAACCCGTAATGGGCCAGTAGGTAGATGAGCGTAGCCATGCTGGCGCCCCCCAGCTCCAGCTCACGACGGTTGACTTGCTCAAAGGTGTCGAGGGCCGAGTGGTGCAGGTCGAAGTAGCGCTGCGAATCGCAGTCGTAGCCAAACAGGGCCACCGGCTTGACGGTGGTAGCCAGCGGCTCGATGTCGGTACCCGCGTGGCCGGGCGTGAGCTGGCCAGCCAAATATGGGGCCAGCAGCGGCTGCCAGGCGGCTACCTTTTGGAAGACGGCGGGCGTCGTTTCCACGTTGAAGCCGCGCGGGGTGAAGCCACCGCCGTCGCTCTCAATGGCTGCGAGGTGGGTTTCGTGGTTTTGCTGGGCCAGCTCGGCGTATTTCTGGCCGCCGCGGGTGCCGTTTTCTTCATTCATAAAGAGCACCGTGCGCACGGTGCGCTCGGGGCGCAGGCCGGCGGCCTTCAGCAAGCGTAGCGCTTCGATGCTCTGCACCACGCCGGTACCATCGTCGTGGGCACCCTGGGCCAGGTCCCAGGAGTCGAGGTGGCCACCCACGGTAATCACCTGCTCGGGGTATTTCGACCCTTTAATTTCGCCCACCACGTTGTAGCTTTTCACGTCGGGCAGGGTTTGGCAGCTCATTTCGAGCTCAAATTGCAAGTTGGGGTCAGCCTTGAGCAATTGGCTAAGCTGGTCGGCGGCCTGGGTGCTGAGGGCCGCGCCGGGCACCTTGGCGGGCGTATCGCCGTACTGCGTGGCCCCGGTGTGGGGGTTGTTGTCGCGGGCGGCGGTGAGCGAGCGTACCAGGGCGCCCACCGCGCCGCGCCGGCCCGCCTCGGCGGGGCCGCTGCGGCGCTGGTCGCCAGCGCCCCCGTAGGCCGCGCCGGGCTCAATCAGGCGGTCGTCGAAGGGCCGGTTAAAGAAGATGAACTTGCCTTTTACGGCCGCGTCGGGCAGGGCTTTGAGCTCGGCCAGGCTCTTGACCTCGACCACGCCGGCGCGCAGCGGCTTGCTGCCGGAAGTAGCTACCGAGCCGCCCAGCGCGCACACGGCTACGCTGATGCCCTTGCCCTTATTGCCGAAAATTTGACCTTTTTCCTTGCTGCCCCGCACCCAGTGCGGCACCTGGCACTCTTGCAAATACACTTTATCGTAGCAGTTTGCCTTTTCCATCGTCAGCTTGCCCCACTCGACGGCTTGGGCGGCCTGCGGCGAGCCCGACAGGCGCGGCCCGATTTTTTGGCACAAGTAGCGCAGGTTGTCGTAGCTCTGGCCGCGCAGCAGGGCCTCGTCGTAGAGGCGGCGGATGTTGAGCGAGTCGGTTTTGGCAGCAGGCGCAGTTTGGGCCTGGGCGGTGGTGAGGCCGCTGGCCAGCAAGCCAGCCAAGAGCAAGGAAGGAAGTGAACGCATAGTGAAAAGTGAGGTAGCAGAGAACGCAGCCGGCCAAAAGTACCAGGCCGGCGGCTTTTATTCCTACTGTTTCTTGCTTCTACGCCACAAACCACGCTCGCGCAGTAGGCGGGGCACCAACGAATCGGGGCGCTAAGAATCAAGAATACAATCCACCCCGCTTAGCGCGTCTTATTACTGCTCACGGCCTGCGGAGCTTCCCCGTAGCGGCTCATTATCAGCTTAGTTGGCTGGCCGGCGCGCACCGTCACCTTGAAGAGGTAGTTGTACTCTTCTTCCCGAATTTCGCTCGGCAGTGGCGCCGCGCCGAGCGCCGCCAGCAAAGGCAGCAGCGTGTTGGAATGGCCAGCTACCACCACCGTTTTGCCCAGGTATTCCTGGCTGATGCGGGTAGCCAGCGCGGCGGGGTCCTTGGCGTTATATGCCAGCAGCGTGAGGCCGGTGGCTTGGGCCAGCGGCGCCAGCGTGGCACGGGCGCGGCGGGTATCGGTGGTAAAAAGAGCGGCCGGGTGGCGGCTAGCCAGGCGCCGGGCCAGCAGCTGCGCCCGGGCTGCGCCGGCCGCAGTGAGAGCCGGGTCGGCGAGGCCGGGCGTGAGGTCTTTCTCGCCGTGGCGCACGAGGTAAATGGTGGTGGCCGGCGGCCGCGTGGCCAGGGCCAGCCCACTCACCGCCGGCAGCAGCAACGAACTCAACAAGGCTTGCAAAAACAGGATGCGCATAAGAAGTAACGCCGCACGTAGAGTGGCGAGTAGCGGCAAACATAACGCACAAAAGCAGGGCCACCCGTGAGGTAACCCTGCTTTTAGCACTAGTTGGCCACGCCGCTACGCTTAGGGCTAGCGCTTGCTAAACGAGCGATTTAGCTTGCGCTGCGTAGGCGTGACGAGCTGGAGCGTGTAGAGCCCGGCGCGCAGGCCCGACACGTCGAGGCCTGTGCTGCCCACGGTGCCCTGACCAGCCAGCCGGCCCAGCGCATCCACTATCTGGTACTGGCTGCCCACCAGCTCGGGGCCGGTTTGCAGGCGCTCGCCCGGCGCTACGGGATTGGGAAACACGCTGAGAGTGGGCTCGCTAATGGCCTCGGTCGGGGCTAGCGAGCGGCTGCCGCTCGCCCGAGTGATGCGCACCCAGTTGAGGTTCCAGCCGTTGGTTTGAGCAACTACGCCGAGGTTGTAGGTACCCGCATTTACCGTCACGGTTTTTGATACGGTAGTCCAATTTTGCCAGCCGCCGGTGGCCGGAATAGTCGTATTGCCCAGTTGAATACTCCCCGCGTTAAGGTCAGCTGAAACGGTGCCGCCATTGGGGCTAGCCACGCGGTAGTCTATGGTGTAGGTACCGGTGGCAGGGAAATTGACGCTATTGAAAACGAGGTAGTCGCCAGCATCAACGTGGCCCATATCCTGGCCGCCGTCGGTATCGGAGCAGGCTTCAGCAACCATCCCGGAGTTATAATTGTTGTTTTCGGCTTGCAGGGTTATCGAGCTGGCAGCGTTAGTCAGCTGGTACACTCGCACGTAGTCGACGTACATGGTGGCGGGCAGCTTGCTCTCATCCACCGTTTGGCCGGGCCAGTTGCCGGCTACGGCCAGGTTGAGCAGCAAAAAGAACGGCTTCTGAAACTCCTCAGTACCCCCCGTGCCGTTGGTAATGTTGATTTCGTTGTACTTAGTGCCATCCACAAACCAGCGGATGTAGGTTGGCGTCCACTCCACGCTGTACACGTGCCAGTCGTCGGTGGTCGCGATGCTCTGGCCATAATCCGCCTGGCCGTTGTTGTCCCAGTGCCCTGTGCCGTATACTTTGGGGTCGGTGTTGATGTACTCCATGATGTCGACTTCGCCGCACTTCGGCCAGCCCACCGAACCGATATTGGAGCCCAGCATCCAGAAAGCGGGCCACAAGCCCTGGCCAATGGGCCGCTTGATGCGCGCTTCCATCTTGCCGTAGGTAAACTCCTTGAGGCCCTGAGTTTTCATACGGGCCGAGGTATAGGGCATTCCGCCCACGCTCTGCTTTTTGGCCGTAATCTGGAGCACGCCGTTGGCTACTGTGGCATTAGCGGCTTGGTAGTACTGCTTCTCGTTGTTGCCCCAGCCGCCGCCGCCAGTTTCAAACTGCCAGCTCGAGCTGATACCAGTGGTAAATTCATCGGCCCAGACTTGCTGGTAGGTTTGGGCCTGGCTAGCCGAATGGCCGACGAGCACGAGGGCAGCGGCAGCCAATAGGGAAGTAACGCTATTTTTCATGGGTAACGGGTGGGGAATAAGTGGAAAAGGAAACCGGGATAATATTCTACTAGAGCACTAATATAAGTGCTTTTTTTTCAAAGCAGCAACATCGGGCGCGGCCCACTGCGCGGCTACCCACTGCGTGGCAGCAACAGCGCCTTACCCTCGTAGCGCGTGCCTGGGGCGCCTAGTGGCTAGCTCACCCCCGACAACTGGCCCTTTAGCACACTCTTCATCAAACCGACAGCAGATCTTCATCTTCATTTAACGACTTCCTGCCGTATGTTGTACTGTCATCTCCCTTTTCCTTCCCCCTAGCCCATGCACGTCCTGCTCGTTGAAGATGAGAAAAGCCTCCACCAGGAGGTCCGCCAGTTTCTGACGCAAGCTCAGTATCTGGTCGATTCGGCCTATACTTACGCCGAGGCGTCGGAAAAGCTGTTTGTAAATTCTTACGACTTTGTGCTGCTCGACCTGGGCCTGCCCGGTGGCGATGGCCTCGACTTGCTGCGCGATGCGCGCCAGAGCGAAAAGCAGGAAGCTTCGTTTATTATTCTGACCGCCCGCGGCGCCCTCGACGACCGCATCAAGGGCCTCGACCTGGGCGCCGACGACTACCTGCCCAAGCCCTTCTCGCTGCTGGAGCTGACGAGCCGGATGCAGGCCATCACGCGCCGCAAATTTGGCCTCAAGCGCCCCGAAATCGTGTTCGGCGACGGCTTCGTGATGGATGCCACCGCCCGCACCGTGCGCTACGGCAGCACCCCCGAAACGCCTGGCCCCGAGGTGCCGCTCACCAAAAAGGAGTTTGACCTGCTGCACTACCTGCTGCTGCACCGCGGCCGCGTGCTCACGCGCCTGCAACTCGGTGAGCACCTGTGGGGCAACGTGTTAGAGGATGATTCCGACTCGAACTACATCGACGTGCACATCAAAAACGTGCGCAAGAAGCTGGCCCAGTTCGGCTCACCCGACTTTATCGAGACGGTGCGCGGCATCGGCTACCGGGCCGTGTAGGTTTGGTGCGTTAGTTTGCTGAAAGGAAGTTTTGTCATTGCGAGCGCAACGAAGTGGAGCGCGGCAATCGCCCCAGAACGATATCCGCGAGAGTCGTTCTGGGGCGATTGCCGCGCTCCACTTCGTTGCGCTCGCAATGACAAACGCTTTTGTTGACCTCCTTACTTGATTTGCATGAGACTCGAAACCAAGCTCGGCCTCTTCAACGGCCTCTCCAAGCTGCTGCTGGTGCTGCTGGGGGCGCTGCTGATTCCGCCCATTGTGCAGCGCGTGGCGGTGAGCCACACCGACCAGCGCCTCCACGATAAGAAGCAGGAATTGCTCTCGCTCATCAACCGCGACGGACTCACCGCGTTTTTGCGGGCCGAGCAGGACGATTCGTACGCCGATTATAATATTCTGAAGCAGGAATACATTACCATTATGCCCCTGCCGGCCTATCCAGCGGGGCCGATGGGACCGCCCACCGAGCGTATTTTTGAGGAGCCCCGGCAGGTCGACAAGGAGGTGGAAGACTTCCGCATTCTGAGCTACGTGGCGCCGCTGGGCCGTCCCGAGCGTCCCGGCCAGGCATCCCGGCGCTACCGCCTCGAAATCGGCTCTTCGCTGGCTACCGTCGAGCTGCTCACTGATACGCTGCGCCGGCTGGCACTGTGGGTGCTGGTAGCGGGCGCCCTCATCACGGTTTTTACCGATGCCGCCTTTGCGCACTACCTGCTGCGGCCACTGCGCGAGCTGATTTCGCGCAAGCTGCGGAGCATTCGGCAGCCGGGCGAGTTTTCATTTGCGCAGCTCGACACGAATACCACTGATTTTCGGCGGCTCGACGACTCACTCTCGGCCCTGATGCGTCAGCTCCAAGCCTCCTTTGAGAAGGAGCGCGAGTTTATGAGCAACGTCAGCCACGAGCTGCTCACGCCCACCAGCATCTTGCAGTCGCGCTTCGAAAACATGCTGCAAGACCCCACCCTGCCCGAGCAGCACGGCCGCCAGATAGTGGAGTCGCAGCGCACCCTCTACCGCCTGCGCAATACGGTGCGCACGCTGCTGCTCATCGCCAATATCGAGAACGAGCAGTACCTGCGCAACGAAAGCGTGAGCCTTACCCAAACTGCCCACGACGTGGCGGAGGAGCTCGACGACCGCCGCCAGCAGCGCGACATCAGCCTGCACCTCGACCTTAGCCCCGACTACGTGGTGCCCCACGCCAACGCCACGCTGCTGCACACGCTGCTGCGCAACCTGCTCAGCAACGCCAT
>CAZERY010000120.1:0-10695 GCA_964514915.1 uncultured Hymenobacter sp. | reverse complement strand
TCGCTGAAAACGGGCGCAAGTTACTAAAAATAGCCCATATTTCAAAGCCAGCGCATAGAAAATAGCCTATGAAGAAGGCGGCAAGGAAAGTGAGCAGGCCGTGACTGTCTTGGATATTACTCCGAAAAAAATAGATTAGGATGATGCCGACCCCTAGTACTAGCCGCAGCCCGACGCCACCGAAATAAGCCACCAGAAAGTTGTTGGGCGAGCTGCGGGTAACAGCAGCCGTGAGCCAGTACGCGAGCAAGGTGAGGACTAATAACACCCCCATTACGTACGGCGCCAACGGATGCACCACCGCCGCTCCGAAAGCTGTTCTAAGGCCGAAAAGAACGGCCAAACAGAACAACGCAAACGCCGCAAACTGGGTGAAAAATCGAGCATTCATAAGCAGCAGGCCGAAACCGGGGCGCAAAGGTCGGCACAGATGAGCGCAAAAGCCCCGTTAGCTAAGGCCAACGAGGCTTTTATTTATGAATAACTGCTGAAAAGTCGTTTGGTTATAATAAAAGTATTTAAAAATGACCTGACCACTTCCTGGTCAATTTTCTTC
This sequence comes from uncultured Hymenobacter sp., assembly GCA_964514915.1. Classification (GTDB taxonomy): domain Bacteria; phylum Bacteroidota; class Bacteroidia; order Cytophagales; family Hymenobacteraceae; genus Hymenobacter. The sequence goes on along the minus strand of CAZERY010000120.1, from coordinate 10,139 downwards.
CGGTAGCGACCTAGCCAACCGCTAGCCCGCCGGAAAATTGGCAGCTAGCCACGCCACGGCGCCGTCGAGGTCGGCCGGGGTGAGGTTGTGGCCAGCTGGTATGTCGCGCCGCGTAAGCTGGTAGCCTGCTTGGCTGAGCAAGGCGGCATAGGCATCGGTAGCGACGGGGCGCACAGTGGGGTCATGCTGGCCGGGCGTAAAAAAGATCGGCACCGGGCGGGGCGTTTTGAAAACCGGCACTTCCTGTACCAATGGCTGCATGGGCCGCCACAGCACCGCTCCGGCCAGCAAGCCGGGATAGAGCATAAGCAGGCTGCCAGCAATGTTGGCGCCGTTGGAATAGCCGACGGCAATCAGCTGGCTGGGATCAAAGCCTTCTTTAGCCGCTACTTTGATTAGAAAGTCGGCTAGCTCGTGGGTCCGAAAGACGACATCGGCTTCGTCGAACACGCCCATACCCAGCCGGCGGAAAAAGCGTGGCATTCCTCCTTCCTGCACGTTGCCGCGCAGGCTAAGCACGTTGAGGCCGGGACCGAAGCGAACAGCCAGCGGCAACAAGTCCTGCTCGTCGCCGCCGGTGCCGTGCAGCAGCAGCAGCGTGGCCCGCGCCGGCGCGGCCGCGGGCTGGTAGATATAGGTGAGTGGCTGAAAATCGGCGGGTTGCATGGGCTCTAACCAAGTTTGGGTAAGTGGGCTTCGATGGCGGCGCGCTTGCTTTCGTGCTGCGCGGGCAGCAGCAGGTGCGTGCCTAGCTCAGCCAATGGCTCGTCGACCATAAAGCCCGGATTATCGGTGGCTACTTCGAAGAGCACGCCGCCCGGTTCGCGGAAGTATATGGCGTGGAAATATTGCCGATCAATCTGAGGCGTCACCTGGAAGCCTTTTTTGAGGAGCAGATCGCGGAAATACCGCTGGGCAGCATCGTCCTTCACTCGGAAGGCGACGTGGTGCACCGAGCCGGCCGCCACGTGGCCACGCCCTTCACCGGGGGCCGCTACCAGCTCCACGATATTGGCCGTACCAAGGGCATCGGTGGCATAGCGAAACCGGTTGACGTGCTGCGCCACCAGATGGTAGCCGAATACGTCGGTGAGCACGGCCGCCGTGGCTTTTACATCGCTCAAGGTGAGCGTGATGTGGTGAAAGCCCCGAGTGGCAACCTCAGCGCTCACTTCGGCAGTAGCCCAGGGTGCGCGCGGGTCATTGGCTACTTCGGTCAGCTCCAGCTTCAGGCCGTCGGGATCGAGGAACGTGAGGTAGCGCTCGCCAAATTTTTCGGCGGGCTTATTATAGGTAGTGCCGCTGGCTTCAAAACGCTGCATCCAAAAATCGAGGCTGCCCACGGGTACCGAGTAGCCTATTTCGGTGGCTTGGCCGGGGCCACGGCGGCCGGGCGTCATGTGCTCCCAGGGGAAAAACGTGAGGATGGTGCCGGCCGATCCGCGTTCGTCGCCGAAGTAGAAATGGTAGGTTCCAGGGTCGTCGAAGTTGACAGTTTTCTTCAGAAAACGCAGCCCCATCACCTTGGTATAAAAGTTGAAATTACGTTGGGCGTTGCCCGCGATGGCCGTAATGTGATGCAGGCCAAGGATTTGATTATCCATGATAAGCTAGGTTTATTAGGTATAAGTGTCGTGCTGAGGCTCACGCGGCAGCTCGCTCAGATCGTAGCTACAGTATGGCTTCTATTGGCCGCGAGAAAATCAGCGCGGCTCAGCACGACGCTGTTTTATAAGACTACCTCAGTGATTAATTGGGGCTTCGATGAGCAGCAAGCGCGTATCGGCGGCGCAGTCGAAGCGCACGGTACCATCCGTTTCCCAGAGGCTCAAGGCATCGCGGCGGCCTAGCTTATGCGCTGCCACGGTTACTTCTCCACTAATAACGAACACGTACAGCAGCTTATTGGCGGGCGCAAATCGGTATTCTACCGCCTGGCTTTCAGTATAATATCCTAGCGAAAGCTTAGCGTTCTGATTTATCCAGCAGTGGGCGGTGCCTTCCTCGTTGCTCACGATGGTAGTGAGCCGATTGGCGCGGCTAGCCTCCGGAAACTGGCGGCGCTGGTAGCGCGGCGTTACGTTCTGGAGCTTGGGCTCAATCCAGATTTGCAGGAAATTCACCTCATCGTCGCCCACGTTATACTCCTCGTGGCGCAGGCCGCTGCCGGCGCTCATTATCTGCACGCCCCCGGCCGGAATAACTTCGGAGTAGCCCAGCGAATCTTTATGGTTCATGGTACCGGCTAGTAGCACCGAGATAATCTCCATGTTGGCGTGGGCGTGCAGGCCGAAGCCTTTGCCGGGCGCCACAAAATCATCATTAAACACGCGTAGCAGCCCAAAGCCATTGCGCTCGGGGTTGGCGTAAGGCCCGAAGCTAAACGTGAGGTGACTTTGGAGCCAGCCGATGTCTTTGAGGCCCCGATCGGTGGCCGGAAAAAAGCGCGTGCGCATGTGGAAGCAGAGTAGGGAAAAACGAGTAGGCAGCAAAAGTACGCCGCCATTAATGTACATACATCAATGGCGCACATAAGTTTTGTTGCTCATTCGTTTTTCCAGGCTAGCGGTCACTACTCACACTTCTAATAACTTGATAAAGAGCCGCAAAAATACCGCCTAGCGTCAGGCTAATGGTATACCAAGGCGTTTGGGAATGAAAATGGCCGTCGAGCCAAACGCCGGCCCAAGTGCTCAGCCCAATAATGGCCGCCATCTGCACGGCAATGCCGGAGTACTTGGCTAGGGCCGAGGTATTGGTAGAAGATTCGTCGGGTTGGGGACGCGGAGGAGTGGCCATAAATGCGGGACGGATGGGGAAAGGCGAACCAGAATTTTCGGTGAAGAACCGCGTAATTTTACGAGTTGAGGGTCGTTAAGGCCGAGCGAGCCGAACATTTTGCGGCCAGCCGGGCGTTGCGGAGAACTTACTTGAGCTTATTTCTACCTTGACTAGCGCTATTTCCTTGAATTATTGTCGGCTATGGCTAGCCATTCTGCTGGCGCTGGGCACGGCGGCGTGCGCCTCCGACAAGTCCTTGGTGGGCCACACGCTCAACAATGTGGCGGCGCGCGATAATGGCTTTTTTCTGGCCCGCGAAAAGCTTTGGGCTACCGAGGCCAGCTTGTACAGCAAGAACCGCCCGAACGACTACAACCAGGTGCTAGCCCTGTACCCTACCCTGGATAGCACTTCGGTACGCGCCACCCGCGCCGACCTCAACGACATTATCAAGAAGGCGTCGCTCCCCATTCAGCACCGCCCGGGCTCCGACTGGACCGACGATGCCTACCTGCTGGTGGCGTGGGGACGGTTTTACAAGATGGAGTTTGACGATGCGGAGCTGACTTTCAAGTACGTCAACAGCACCAGCCGCGACCCGTTTGCCAAGCAGGAATCGTTGATTGGCTTGATGCGCACCTTTATAATGCAGAAGCGCCTGGACGACGCCAAGGCCGTATCGGACCTGCTCGACAAGGAGCGGGGCCTGGCAAAAGATGCGCGCGAGCTGTTCCTGATCCGCGCCGAGTATTACCTGCGCACCGAGGAGCGGCAAAAAGCCATTGCCCAGCTTGAAAAAGTCGTACCGCTGATTCCGCTCAAAAATGAGCGCTCGCGCACGCGCTACATTTTGGCCCAGCTTTACCAGGAGCAAAACGACAACAAGCAGGCTGCTGAGCAGCTCAACCAGATACTCAGCCACAACCCGCCTTACGAGCTGGATTTTTACGCCAAGCTGATGCTGGGCCAGGTTTCGGACCTCGACACTCAGAGCAAAGCCCGGCTGGATAAGTACTTCGCGGCCCTGCTCAAGGATCCGAAGAACAAGGAATACCGCGACAAAATCTACTACGAGATGGGCCGGCTGGCCTATCGCCAGCAGCACTATACTGATGCACTGGCCCTGCTGCGCACCTCGGCCAAAGCGCCCAGCATTAACAAGTCGCAGAAGGGCTACACCTACCTGCTGGCGGGCCGCATCTACTACGAGAATTTGCAGAAATACCAGCTGGCAGCGGTGTACTACGACAGCGCTACCCAAGCGCTCCCTAAGGACAACCCGCTGTATGCCAGCATTAAGGAGCGCTCGGATATTTTGCAAGAATTTGCGAAGCAATATACCATTATCCAAACTCAGGACAGCTTGCAAGCGCTGGCCCGCCTGCCGGCTACCGACCTCGACCAGCGCCTGAGTACGTATGCCACCGCCGCCATCGAAGCCAAGCGCAAAGCTGCCGCCCAAGCCCTGGCCGCCCAGCAAGCCAAAGCGCAGCAGCAGCAAAACCAACAAAATGCGCTTAGTGGTACGCCCAGCGCCCTTTCGGGCAATCAGCGCGATATCAGCAACCCAAATGCGTTTGATGCCACTACGGCGGTGGCCACGGGCGCTTTGTGGTATTTCGACAACCCTACCAGCCTGAGCACGGCCCGCCAGCAGTTTATCAGAACCTGGGGCGACCGTAAGCTGCAAGACAACTGGCGCACGCTAAATACGCCCAGCAGCTCGCCCAACGACCCGCAAAATGGCGGCGCGCCGCTTAGCATAACCGGCAACGACCAAACCCGGGTCAACGGGGGCCAGGATGGCGCTGGTGCTGGCGCTGCCCAGCCTAACGACCAGCTAGCCGAGCAAAAAGCGCTGGCAGCCAGGTACCGGCAAGCGCTTCCCGATACCCCGGCCAAGCTTGCGGCTTCGAACCAGCAGGTGGAAGCCGCGATGTATGAGCTCGGCGGTATTTATAAAGAATTACTCAAGGAAAGGCAACGGGGCTATGACACCTACGCCGGCGAAGTGGCCCGTTATCCCCGCGGCGAGCATGCTCCCGATGCCGACTACCTGCTCTATCTCTACTATAAGGACCTACCCGACCCAGCCAAAGCCGCGCAGTACGCCGCCGCCTTGCAGCGGGAGTTTCCCAATTCTACTTATGCCAAGCTTATCGCCGACCCGCTCTACCGCGAGCATGAGCGAGCGCTGCACAATGCCGTAGCAGCACAGCTCGATGCCGCTTTTTTGCTTTATAAAGAGCAGCTTTTTACCAAAGCGAAAGCGGCCGTGGCCGACCTGGAGCGGCAATACCCCAAAAGTGACCTCAACGACCGGGTAGCATACCTCAGGATGCTGCTGGCCATTCGGACCCTGCCGCCCGCCGTGGCCCGCCCCACCGTCGAGCAGTTTACCAAAGATTTTCCGGATAGCCCGCTCGTGCCCCAAGCGCAGGCGCTAGCCGTCTCATTTCAAAAAGCAACTTCGGGGCAGCTAGCCGGCGCCCTTGCCTCGACCGACAAGCCGGCCATCTCGGTATTTAGGCCGGGAGAGATTGACAATCGCCTGCGTGTTTTATACGGCGACGATGAATCGCCAGCAGCTTTGATGCCGCCAGTAGCTACGCCAGCCCCAGCATCAGCAGTTACTTCGACGACCAGCCCAGCTAGCGTAGCTAAGCCTGGCACGCCCGCCGCAACAAGCTCACCAGCGACGAAGACTGTTCCCCGTGGTACTGTTGCTCCTACTCTTACTAGCGTAAGTAACACCCCAGCACCTACTGCTACCGGCCAGCCAACAACGACTGCTACTCCAGCTACGGCGGCGGCGGGCTCAACGCCGGCGCCGGCGGCGCCAGTACCAGCGGCCCCAACCGTTGCCTATGCTACCCAACTCAGTGCCGCGCACGCCGTAGTGCTGGTTTATCCCAAAGGCACGGCTCCTACAAGCGATTTAGCTGGTCAACTTAAAATGTATAATGGCAAGTTTTTCCAGGCTGCCAACCTCACGATACAGCCGGCCCAGCCACTTGGCGCCGACCAGGAAATGGTAGTGGTGCGTGCTTTGCCGGGCTCGAAAGTGGCGCAGAGCTACGCTACTAAGCTGCGCGGGCCGCAATCGCCGCTAGCCCGGCTCCGGGGCCAGGGCTATCAGGCTATCGTCATTAGCCTGGCCAACTTAGCATTGCTGCAAGAAGCCGGCGGCGACCTCGCCGGCTATCAACAATTTTACTCCAAGGTTTACCAATAGAGGCTAGGCGGGATTAAGCAAGCGAAATCGGGGAGTGGCTGTTGCTAGCTCGCCCTTTCGCTCGGCTTCATCCTCCTTACCTTCCCCAAGATGCCCACTTCTTCCTCTCGTCCTACTCGCCCGGCTCCAGGGCGCCGGGGGCTCGTGCCGGCCCGTCCAGGGCGTTTCACAGCCTTCACCAGCACCATGTGGCTGTTGTTTGGGGGCGGCCTACTCGTTTTTGTGCTTTACGTAGCGGCGGTGAGCGTCAATTTTGGCAACCTATTTGGGCGCATGCCCAACCTGCGCACCCTCGAAAACCCGAAGAGCGAGCTAGCTTCCGAAATATACTCGGCTGATGGCGTGCTACTCGGCAAGTACTTCCGCGAAAACCGTACCCCAGTAGACTATCAGGACCTGCCGCAGAACGTGATTGATGCCCTCATTGCCACGGAAGATGTGCGGTTTGAGCAGCATTCGGGTATCGACTTCAAGAGTATTTTTCGGGTAGTGGCGGGCCTGGGCCGCAGTGGTGGCGGCTCGACGCTCACGCAGCAGGTGGCTAAGGTACTGTTTCGCACCCGCGAAGATTTGAGCGACGGCACCCTCAATGGCGATAGCAAGCTGGGCCTGCTTATTACCAAGACCAAAGAATGGCTGCTCGCCATTAAGCTAGAGCGTAATTATACCAAGCGCGAGATCCTGCGCATGTACCTCAATACGGTGGACTACGGCTCCAACGCTTTCGGCATTAACACGGCCGCCAAGACGTTTTTCAACAAAAGCCCTAAGCAGCTGACTACGCCCGAAGCGGCCACGCTGGTGGGCATCGTGAATGCACCCTCGCGCTTTAGCCCCGCGCTTCACCCCGTACGCTCGAAGCGTCGCCGCAACTGGGTGCTTCAGCAAATGGTAAAAGCCAACTACTTGCCGGCTAGCCAGATGGTGCAGGATACGGCCAAACCCATCGTGCTGCACTACAGCGTCGAGAACGCGACGCAGGGGCTGGCCCCGTATTTTCGCACGGAGGTAGCCAAGTACTTGCAGACGTGGGCCCGCGAAACCGACCACGACCTTTATGCCGACGGCCTAAAAATCTACACTACCCTTGATTCGCGCATGCAGACCTACGCCGAAAAGGCGGTGGCGGAGCACCTGGCTTTGCAGCAAAAGTGGTTCTCGGAGCAGTGGAAAGGTCAGTTGCCCTGGCGCGACGAGAACGGCCGGGTTATCCCCAACTTCCTGGCTACGTCTATGCGCCGCACGCAACGCTATAAGTCGCTGATGGCGCAGTACGACGGCAACAAGGATTCGGTAAACTATTACCTGCACCACAAGTACCGCATGACGGTATTCTCGTGGCAAGGCGAGAAGGAAATGCTGATGTCGCCCTTGGATTCGCTCGACTATTACAAGCGCTACCTGCGGGCCGGTTTCATGGCCGTGAATCCACTCAATGGTTACATCAAAGCCTGGGTAGGCGGTCCCAATTACAAGTTCTTCAAGTTTGACCACGTGCGGCAGGGTAAGCGGCAGCCGGGCTCCACCTTCAAGCCGATTGTGTACACAGCAGCTATCGACCAAGGCTACTCGCCTTGCTTCCCGCGGCCCGACGTGGCCACTACTTTCCCCGCCGAGGCTGGGCGGCCTGCTTACACCCCGCACAATTTCGAAGGTAATTTTTCGGGGCGCACCTTCACGCTACGGCAGGCACTGGCCCGCTCCATGAACTCCATTACGGCTTGGCTGGTGTACAAGCTGGGCCCCGAAACGGTAGTGGCCTACGCCAAGCGGCTGGGCATTACTTCGCCCATCGACGCGGTGCCGGCCGTGGGCTTTGGTGCTTCCGATTGCAGCATCTACGAGCTATGCGGCGCCTACGGTACGTTCGTCAATAAAGGCGTCTGGACGTCGCCCATTATGGTGACCCGCATCGAGGATAAGAATGGCAATGAGCTTCGGCAGTTCGTAGCCCAAACCAAGGAAGCGCTCAGCGAAGAAACTGCCTACGTGATGACCAACATGCTGCAAGCCAGTACTACTGAACAAGGTGGCACCAGCACCATCCTGCATACCGGATTCAAGTTTCCGTTTCAGATTGGCGCCAAAACCGGTACCACCTCCAACTACTCCGACGCCTGGTTTATGGGCATTACCCCCGACCTGGTGTGCGGCATGTGGGTGGGCGGCGAAGACCGTAGCATTCACTTCCGGAGCGGGTACTACGGCCAGGGCGCCCGGCTAGCCTTGCCGCTCTATGGCATTTTCCTGAAAAAGGTGCTAAACGATAAAAGTATTAGTATCAATACTCAGCCGTTCCCAGCCCCCGCGGCGCCCCTTGCTATTGAGCTTGACTGCTCGAAATACTACGGCGCGGGTCAGCGCGATACTATTCCTTATGACCAGAAGATGGCGCAGCCTACCACCAACGACCTGCCCAAAGAAGACATTTAGGGCTAGCCCCCTAATACAGAAAATGGCCGGCGCTTTTCGTCGGCCATTTTTGTTATCTCGTACCCCACTGCGAAACCCTGCGCGAAACCTATGGCTGCCAAACCCGAACTACAGGAACAAATCAACCGCTTGCCGCACCAGCCCGGCGTATATCGTTATTTCGACGACGACGGTATTATCTACGTGGGAAAGGCCGTGGACCTGCGCAAGCGCGTGAGCAGCTACTTCACCAAGCAAGACCACAATAAGAAGACGCAGCAGCTGGTCAAAAATATCAAGCGCATTGAGTTTACCATCGTCAATTCGGAGTCGGATGCGTTTTTGCTTGAGAATAACCTTATCAAGCAGTACCAGCCCAAGTACAACATCTTGCTAAAGGATGGGAAGACTTATCCTTACTTGCTTCTGACCAAAGAGCGATTCCCGCGTCTCATTCCTACCCGCAATAAGCAGCCCGGCGACGGCCACTACTTCGGTCCCTACGCCAACCAGAGCGGCCTCAATGTGCTGCTAGAGCTTATTCGTGCCTTGTACCCACTTCGTACTTGCACCTACAACTTGACTCCCGAAAATGTCGAAGCTGGCAAATTCAAAGTCTGTTTGGAGTACCACATTGGCAATTGCAAAGGCCCCTGCGAGAATAAAGAAGATGAAGCTACCTACAATCAGTATATTCAGCAGATTCGTCAGATCCTAAATGGCGACTTGCGCTTGCCCAAGCAGTATTTTCGGGAGAAAATGACCGCTGCCGCCCAGGAAATGCAGTATGAGTTGGCCCACCAATTCAAGCAAAAGCTCGACAAGCTCGATGAGTTTCAGGCGAAGAGTACTATTGTCAACGCGTCGCTCACGAACATCGACGTGTTTAGTATCGCCTCCAACGAGAAAGCAGCCTTTGTCAACTACTTTAAGGTAATGAATGGCAGCATCATTCTCACCCAAAACCTGGAGCTTACCAAGAAGCTTGATGAGAGCGACGGCGAGATTCTGGCGCCGCTCATCATGCAACTGCGCCAAGAATACGAAAGCGAGGCGAAGGAGATTCTGACCAATGTTCCTGTCGGTGACCTCCCGCTGCCTGGTGTCACCGTCGCGCAGCCCCAAATCGGGGACAAGCGCAAACTCCTGGAGCTCAGCATCAAAAACGTGCTTTATCTCCGTAAGGAAAAGGAGAGCATGAACGAGAAGAGCAAGGATGTCAATGAGGTACGCATTATGGAGCAAATCAAAAAAGATCTGCGCCTCACGGAGTTACCCAAGCATATTGAGTGTTTCGACAATTCCAACTTTCAGGGCGACAACCCTGTGTCGGCGATGGTGTGCTTCCGCAACGCTCGCCCAAGCAAGAAAGACTATCGCCATTACCACGTCAAGACAGTAGTTGGCCCCAATGACTTCGATACGATGTATGAGGTCGTAACGCGCCGCTATCGCCGCCTCGTTGACGAAGGGGCTAGCCTGCCGCAGCTCGTCATCGTCGATGGGGGCAAAGGACAGCTGAGTATGGCTGTGAAAGCGCTAAAAGACCTTAACCTGTGGGGGCAGATCCCAGTCATTGGGATTGCCAAGCGCCTCGAAGAAATCTACGTTCCCAACGACCCGCTGCCACTCTACATCGATAAGAAAAGCGAGAGTTTGCGCCTTTTCCAGCGCATGCGCGATGAAGTACACCGCTTTGGTATCACCTTCC
>CAZERY010000119.1:0-10700 GCA_964514915.1 uncultured Hymenobacter sp. | reverse complement strand
TCATAAGGCGAAGGTAGGTGCTTAACCTAAACTAATTCTTCCGGCCTACTTAGCTATCCTCTCTTTCATCTCGTTGCATAATGTGCGTTAGAGGAAAGAGCAGGGAAACAGTAATTTTTGGCCCTGCTAGCCACTGCACTCGGTATGGTTTTTTGCGTAACCTACACTACCCTACTATTTTAGTTGCTTGATAGAGAGTTACTTGCTGCACAATCCATCGTAAGACGGCGTTTAGGCTAGCGGTGAACGCCTTGTCCGGACTGCGGCCGGGTTGGCTGTATTGGCGCAAGGCGTTGAGGCCGTGGCGGCTGAAACTAGTCCGTTTGTAGCCGTGCTGTTTCAGGCTAATGAATTGTACCTTTTCGTGCAGTCGGGTGCCCACGCTCACGCACAACGCGTAGGCCAGGCTCACGAGGCCGACCAGTTTTTTGAGTTTGGTCCGGCACTGTACATGCGTCCCGCGCAAGGCAAATCCGCGCCCTTTCAGGTTCTGAAAACACGCTTCAATCGTCCAGCGCTTGCGGTAAAGCTGGCCCAGGTAAGCGGGGTTGGCCGTCCCAAACAAAAATAAGTACTCCCCGCCCGCCAGCGCCGTGACCTGTGCCCCGCCCCAGACCCCATCGACCTGGCACTCGGCCAGGCGGCGGCACTACCCCGGTTGGAGATGCCAGTCGGCCACGGCGTGACTGCGGCCCTGGCGGTCAGTGACCAGGTGGTGTTTGGGCAGGCGCATGACGAAGGACAATCCCTTGCCTTTAAGATAGTTGAACCACTGGTGACCCACAAACTCCCGGTCGCCCACCACCAGCCCCACCCGGTCCGGTCCGAGTACCCGCAAGCAGAAATCCAGCAGCGCGATGCGGTCGTCCGCGTTGGAATTGCCGCTGCGGTTATCGAGCAGCTCCCAGCACAAGGGCCAGTGGCACGCGCCGCGTCCCACCGTGACGAGCAGGATGTTGACCTGGCACTGGCCAAAATCCCACTCCGTGCGGTCCAGGCACACGCGCCGTTTGCCCTGCCCCGGCAGCAGGCCGACGAGCAAGGTGGACAAAACCAGGTAATCGAGCGGAACTTCCCGAAAAAAGTCCTGAATGCGCGTCTCGTTGGAAGCCAGTTTTACCCGGTCATTGAGGTGCTGGGCTATTTCACAAAATTGCACATTTCGGCTTTTGAACAGCCCGACCACGAAGCGGGCAACGAACTTTTTGCGGGCTAGATTCTGCACCAGCGGCGCGTGGTGCAAAAGGGTCGTAATTTTGGCGATGAGGCAATGCTTCACGGGAAGGAATGCTTTTGAGTAGTTGAGGAACTCCAAAGGTCGAGCCTTCCCGTTTTTATGCCCCGTTTTTAGTAGGGTAGAGTAGGGTTGAACTATTCTTCGTTGCAACCTCCGACTCATCTTTAGGCAACAGCTGCTGTGGGCAGTATTTCCCCAACAGCCTTCGGAGAAGTAGGGGGCGAAAAGTGGCCATCCGGCTAGCCTGCACAGCAGCAAGGCGAGGTTCCCGTAGCGGTGCAGCCCGTGCAGCCGCCGTCACGGGCCACTCAGTCGAACATACTTCCTCCTTTTGCAGTATAACTTTCATAAGTAGAACTTTTTCACTAAATTCCATTTCTTCTTTTCCGAATGAATCCAACTTCCTATTCCGAGCAGCCCCCATTGGGCGCTTATGCGGCCGCCGCAGCGACTCCGCTTCCCTTACTCAAGCGCATTTCCTGGGGGGCCATATTTGCCGGGGCCGTGCTGGCCCTGGTTATTCAGCTCTCCCTGAGTTTGCTGGGCCTTGGTATCGGGCTGGGAACAATTGACCCCTTGACCGAGCAGAACCCCGTAGCTGGCATAGGCACCGGGGCTGCCATCTGGTGGGTAGTAACGAGCCTGGTCTCTCTCTACCTGGGCGCTAGCGTGGCGGCCCGCCTGGCAGGCATGCCCCGCCCCACGGACGGGCTGCTGCACGGCCTGCTCACCTGGTCGGTGGTGACGCTCCTGACGTTTTACCTGCTCACCACCGCCGTAGGCCGCCTCATCGGCGGGGTGACAAGTGTAGCTGGTCGGGCCTTGTCGGGTATCGGCTCGGGCGTAGCTGCCGTGGCCCCGCAGGCCGGCGAGGCGATTAAAGGAGAACTAAAAGACCAAGGTATTGACCTGAATGATGTGAAGCACCAGGCCCGCCTGCTGCTGCGCCAAACCGGCAAGGCCCAGCTTAACCCCGACAACCTGGAGCACCAGGCCCGCGCTACCGGCCAGGTAGCCAAAAACGAAGCCGGCCAAGCCGCTGCCAACCCTCAGCAAGCCGACCAGAGCTTTGATGACGTGATTGACCAGCTCACCAGCCGCGCCGACAACATTGGCAACGCCGCCGACCGCGAAGCGGCCGTGAACGTGGTGATGAAGCGCACGGGCAAGAGCCGCGCCGAGTCCGAGCAAATCGTCGATAACTGGATCACAACGGCCAAGCAAGCGCAGGCGAAGTTGGAGCAGGCGAAAACGCAGGCCGCCGCCGCTGCTCGCAAGGCGGCGGATGCGGCGGCGGAGGCCCTCTCGAAGGCTTCGCTGCTGGCTGCCCTCGGCTTGGGTCTGGGTGCCGCTATTGCTGCCTTTGGCGGCTGGCGCACGGCCCCGCGCACTGTGGTAGCTGAAGGGGAGCGGCGCTAAGCCGGTATCCCTGCTGGCTTTCCAGCTACTGGTACCCGCTGCTCTTTAACCGTAAAAAAGGCGTCTACCGATTGGTAGACGCCTTTTTTACTGGCCTGACCGCCGCTCAGTACGGCCACTCGGCGGGCTACGGGCAGTAGCGCAGCGAATCGCGGCGGTCTACCGCATTCAGCACCTGGGTGACGGTGAATTCCTTGGTTACGTTCCGGTAGCCGACCGGGGCGGTGCGGCGGGCGGACACCCAGTATCAAGTCTTGCAAGCGGCCCGAGTGCAAGACAGTCAAGTAAACTGGCACTCTACTCCTACTAAAAATCGGAATAGCTAAATAAATGGGGCAGCCCGACCTTTGGGGTTCCTACATGCCCAAACTCGTTCTGCCCCGTGAAGCAACGCCTCAGTGCCCAAATTACGACGATTCTCCAACGGGCGCCCGTGGTGCGCACTATGCCTCATCAAAACCCTGTTAATCAGTTCGTTATTGCGCTACTCAAGAGCCGAAATGTGCAGTTCGGCGAAGTAGCCCAGCACTTGAATGATGCCGTAAGAGTGGCCTCGAATGAAACCCGCATCCAGGATTTCTTCCGCGAAACAGACCTCAACTACCTGGTGCTAGCCCAGTTGCTACTTACGTTGTTGCCGGCTCCAGGCAAGCTGCGCCTGTATCTGGACCGTACGGAATGGGATGTTGGCCGCTGCCAGATCAATAGCCTGCTCGTGACGGCGGGCCGGGGGAGTTTCAGCTATCCCTCTACTGGGAACTGCTCGACAATCGCAGCGGCAATTCCAGCGCCACCGACCGCATCGCCCTGCTGCAAGTCTGCGTCAAGCTGCTGGGTAAGGACCGCCTCGGGCTGATGCTAGGAGACCGCGAGTTCGTGGGCCAAAATGGTTTAGCTGGTTGAAAGACAACGGATTGAATTTCGTCATATGGCTACCCCGGCACTACCTGCTCATCTTTCCCTCGGGCCGGCAACAGCCTATCGCCGAACTGGGGCTTTCGGTGGGGCAGACGCGGCGTTTTGCCCACTGCCAGGTGGACGGGATCTGGAGCGAAGTCTGGGTCAAAGCCCTGGCAGACAACGAGTTTCTGTTTCTCTTTGGCAACGTCGGCTTGCCCTATAGGGACCAGCTCTACGCCAAGCGCTGGACGAGTGAGAAGGGCTTCCAGAACCTGAAAGGACGCGGCTTCAATCTGGAAGCCACCCACTTGCGTTGCCGCCACAAGCTGCGCAAGCTCGTGGCCCTGGTTAGCCTGGCCTACGCCTGCTGCCTGAGCGTGGGCCTGCTGGCCGACCAGAAAAGGCAAGCCTATCGCCCGTAAGAACCACGGCTACCGCGCTACCAGCCTCAGCCGCCACGGCCTCAATACCCTGCGCCAACTCACCCGCCCCGGCACGTGCTCCCTTCAGCCGCTGGCGCGGTTGGTAGAACGATTAGTTGATTGGCTTATCCGACAGCTACTTAATCTGCAACTAACCAAAATAGTAGGGTAGAGTGGGGTTTTTCAACTCCCCCATGACCGTCTGCGGGCTCATGCCCAGCACGCGTGCTGTGTCACGTATACCCCGGCCGTTCAAGGCCAAGTCCGTAATGTTAGCCCACACCCCCGGCACATGGGTTTTTTGCCGATAGTGGAGCTGAAAGGTGCGGCGACAGGTGGTACAGCGATAGCGCTGGGTGCCATCGGGTGCTTTTCCATGCCGGTAAACGGCTTTCGGCTGCTGGCAGACGGGGCACAAAACCCGCGCCTACCCCGAGCTGCGTGTGTCGGAGCTGAAAATCATCCTCGTCGAGGCCGGCCCGGTGCTGCTGGGCCACATGTCGAAAAAATCGCAGGCCGACGCTGGCCAGTACATGGCCGGCTTTGGGGTGGAGGTGCGCCTAAATATGTCCATCAAAAAGCTGGAAGACGACAAAGCGTATTATTCGGACACGGATTTTATCCCGACGGCCAACCTGATATGGGCAGCCGGCGTGCAGGGCGTGGTGGTGCCGGGCCTGCCCGCCGACGCCGTGGGCCACCACCGCCTCAACGTCAATGCCTACAACCAGGTCCAGGGCTTCGACAACGTCTTTGCCATCGGCGACGTGGCTAGCCTCGTTGATAAGGACCATCCCAAGGGCTACCCCATGCTGGCACCCGTGGCCCAGCAGCAGGCCGAGCAGCTGGCCCACAACCTGCAGCGCCTGCTCAAGCACGAGCAGCCCGTCGCGTTCAGCTACTTCGACAAGGGCACGATGGCCATCATGGGCCGCAACAAGGCCGTGGCCGACCTGCCCAAGGGCATCCACCTCAGCGGCTTTCTGGGCTGGCTGACGTGGCTGTTCGTGCACGTGCTCACCCTCGTCGGCTTCCGCAACAAAGCCGTGGCGCTCATCGACTGGACCTTCAGTTACTTCGGCTCCGGGCAGGCCCTGCGCCTGGTGCTGCGCGCCGTGCCGGGCAGCGACTCGGAAGAGGTAGCCACTACCAAGCCCGCCTCCAAAGGGCAGCCAGCCGCAGCCGCGTGACCGGGAAGCTCCAGTTTGAAGTGCTGCTTAAGTGACCCAAGCTGCTGGGCTACGGGATTCTCGCTGATAACCAGCCGCCCGAAGAAAATACCTATGTATTAGCCGGATCGGCTACCAAGTGCGCAAACAGGGAGCCAGGGCGGGGCAAATGACGCAGTGCTCGGCCGTAAACTTGGCAAATGCACCTAGGTACATTACGCCGCCCGCCTCCGCAGCTACCCGGCGCAAGCGGGCTAACTACGGAGGCTGGGCACCTTATTAGCCGCTTATAAATAAGCATTTTAACTGACTGAAGTACAGTGGGACGGTGGCTACTTTTGACGGATCTGAGCGGAGGCTGACGCACCGTCAGCTCCGCCCCAGCTAGTTGCCTGCGCTGGGGCGGTCTACTCTCACTCCTACCTATTTGAAAATGCGCGCTCTCCCTAGCTCCGCCCCGGCCGCCCTGGCCTTGCCACTGACCACCCTAGACCTGGATGAAACCGCGGCCGTTGAAGCAGCATGCACGCAGCTGCGCAGCTCACTCCTGGCTCACCAGCCGCTGCACATCGACTGCGGGCACTTGCGCTGCCAGCGCACGCTCGGCGTTAGCCACGTGGTGTCGCAGCTGCTGCGGTTGCGCCAGGCTGGGGCCAGCATCTGGCTGCGCAATGTCAATGATCCGCTGCGGCGCTGCTTGCAGCTACTGCAACTCGGTTCTTTGTTTCACTTCGCAGATGCCTCCTAGACTGGCGCGCTGGTAGTTACCCACCCCTTCGCTACTCCGGCAGTTCCTCCACCACAGCCAGCACCAAGCCGCAGATGCGTCAGTTGAGGCGTTTGGCGGCGGTAGCTTGGCGCAGCTTGGCCAGCACGTCGTTCGTACCATGCACCAGCAGAATGAGGTGGGCGGGTAATTCTAGACAGGATCGGGGCTACTCTTTCGCATGTCATGAAAGATATCCTCCAACCTACTAAACCTAAGTGCTTTACCCTGCACACGAGCGCCTCTACCTACGGGCTGCTCGACCAGCCCAAGCCTACTCAGGCTAACCAGGTGTCTGCCGCGGCGACTGCGACGATCATGCCCAGGCTGAAACCCAACTACCGGTCTTGGAAACTTATGGGCGCGCCTTGAGCTTCGCGAACGACCCGTTTCCAGTATCGACTACCAGCCTCCTTATCACGCTCACCAGCAGCTTCTTCAGCTCAGTGCCCTAAACTGGTCCAGCGTAACTACCCACCTCATCACAGGATGGCGCTGCCATTGCGCACGGCAGTGCCGGGCTGCATGAGCGCGAGGCTACCATCGGCATTTTCGGCTAGCAAGAGCATTCCTTGGCTCTGAATACCTTTTATTTCGCGGGGAGCCAGGTTCAATAATACCATGGCCTGCTGCCCAATAAGGGCCTCCGGAATAAACGACTCGGCAATGCCACTGACGATGGTGCGCTGGTCGAGGCCCGTAGCAATAATCAGTTTGAGCAGCTTCTTGGTTTTAGCGACTTTTTCGGCGGCGATAATCGTGCCGACGCGCAAGTCCATTTTGCCGAACTCGTCGAAGCTGACGTTTTCCTTAGCCGTAACGACGGGCGCCGCAGCTAGCGCGTTGGCCTTTTTCGTATCCAACAGCTTCTGTACCTGAGCGTGCACTACTGCATCGTCGATTTTGGCAAACAGCAGCGCGGGCTCTTGCAGCTGGTGGCCCGCCGGCAGCTGCTCGGCACGGGCCGCGCTCTGCCAGTCGCCCGGCTCGAAATTGAGCATCGTAGCGAGCTTGGCGGCCGAGTCGGGCAAGAATGGCGTGAGTAGCGGCACCAGCGCAGCTGCTACTTGCAGCGCCACGTGCAACACGGTGCCCGTGCGCGCCGCATCGGTTTTGATAAGGTGCCAGGGCTGCGTATCGGCGAGGTATTTATTGCCGAGGCGGGCCAGGTTCATTACTTCGGCCAGCGCGTCGCGAAAGCGGTAATTCTCGATCAATTCTCCTACGCGCGCCGGGAAGTCAGCCAGCTGCCGAAAAACCTCTTCTTCGACTTCGGTTAAGTCGCCGCGTTCGGGTACTTTGCCCTCAAAAAACTTTTGGGTAAGCACCGCCGCGCGGTTTACAAAATTGCCCAGCGTAGCTACCAGCTCGTTATTATTGCGCGCCTGGAAATCCTTCCAGGTAAAATCGTTGTCCTTGGTTTCGGGTGCATTGGCGCAGAGCACGTAACGCAGAATATCAGCTTGGCCCGGAAAATCGGCTAGGTATTCGTGCAGCCACACGGCCCAGTTGCGCGAGGTGCTGATTTTATCTCCTTCGAGGTTCAAAAATTCATTGGCGGGCACGTTATCGGGCAAAATATAGTCGCCGTGCGCCTTCAGCATTACCGGGAAAATAATGCAGTGAAAGACAATATTATCCTTGCCGATAAAATGCACTAGTTTGGTTTCCGGGTCCTGCCAGTATTTCTGCCAGTCATCGGGAAATCCTTCCTTGGTGGCGGAGATGTAGCCGATAGGCGCATCAAACCACACATACAGCACTTTACCTTCGGCGCCGGGCACGGGCACCGGCACTCCCCAATCCAGATCACGGGTGACGGCCCGGGGGTGCAAGCCCTGGTCAATCCATGATTTGCACTGGCCATACACGTTGGTTTTCCAGTCGTTTTTATGGCCCTCGATTATCCATTCGCGCAGCCAGGGCTCGTACTCGTTGAGTGGTAAAAACCAGTGCTTGGTATCGCGTAGTACTGGCGTATTGCCGCTAAGCATTGAGCGCGGATTAATTAGCTCGGTGGGGCTCAGCGAGCTGCCGCACCGCTCGCACTGGTCGCCGTAAGCGTTTTCATTGCCACAATTGGGGCAGGTGCCCACCACGTAGCGGTCGGCCAAAAACTGGCCGGCTTGCTCATCATACAGCTGCTGCGTAGTTTGCTCGATGAATTTATTGTCGGCGTTGAGCTTCTTAAAGAACTCACTCGATACTTCGGCGTGCGTGGCAGAGGAAGTGCGCGAGTAAACGTCAAACGACACGCTAAAATCGCGGAAGGAATCCCGAATCAGTGCGTGATATTTATCGACCACTTGCTGGGGCGTAACGCCTTCTTTTTGAGCCCGAATGGTAATAGGAACCCCGTGCTCATCGGAGCCACAGATAAATTTTACGTCCCGGTTTTGCGCCCGCAGGTAGCGCACGTAAATATCGGCTGGCAAATAAACCCCGGCTAGGTGCCCGATGTGCACGGGACCATTGGCGTAGGGCAAAGCCGCCGTGACGGTGTAGCGTTTTGGTAGTGAGCTCATTACTAAGAAACGATAATCAAATTCGCCTAGGTTGGCAAGCTTTATCAATCACCTGAAACCGTGACTAATCCCTGGCAATAACTGTCGCGAATTGCCTGGAAACTATTTTACATTAAACAGAAATAAAAAAGCATTTTTTATTTCCAACAAAAAATCAGGAGTACCGTTTGCCAGCTAAGTAATTAGCGTAACCAATCGGGCAGCCCTTTACTTCTATTTCTTCCCCAACACACTCGCACTCATGGCCAAAAAAAATACTCCGGCAGAAGTAGCTCCGGTACCCTCTGCCAAACGCACGCCCGAGGAAAAATTGCAGGGCAAGGCCGATAAAGCTGGCCGCCACGCTACCAAAGAATTGACAGCTGACCGGGCCGAAAAGAAAGCTAACCAGAAGCAGACGCTCAAAGCAGCGGCCAAGCAACTGCAAAAGGAGTTGGATGTGCGCATGAGCGAAGTAGTGGCTCGCATTCGCAAAGAAACGAAAGCTAAGCTGAAAGAAGTAGTAAAAGAAGCTACGCAGCGCCTCGACGCCGATACTGAGCGCATGTTTGAGCAAGCGCTGCACACCTTAGTACGGCATTATGATTCTGTCGCGCCGGGCCATACTACCGATAGCAACTTGCCGGCTCCAGCTAGCCAGGATGGAGAAACTGAGGCCGATATTGCCACTGCGGCGCCTACTAGCTCAGGCCGACAGGCTACCACCAAGCCTAAAGCCAGCGGGAACAAAGCTGCTCCTAACCAGAAACCAGCGAGCCGCCCCGCTAGCAGCACGCGCCCAGTCGCTGGCAATAGCCGAGGCGCTGGCCGGTCCAGGCGCCAAGATGCGGGCAGTACTGACACCCTGAACACGCCTAAGGGAACTACCAATGACAGCGTAGCAGTAGATACCGTCTAGCTGCTGCTAGTTCATTGTGTTTCGCAAACCAAGAAGCCGCTTCCAGCCCTAGGAGCGGCTTTTTGGTTAGTAAGCAATTCTTGTGTGGCTCCCGCACCAGCCCTACGGGCGGCTCAGGGTATCGGGAATAGACTCGTCGATGCGCCGGAGCCTGGTTTCGGTAGTAGTATTATTGGCGTCGTTGGTATTCAGCGTTTCGGGGCGCTTGAAGCGGTTGATGTCGGAGGCCTGCTCACCAAGGTGCTGGGTATTGGGGGTGGCATCGGGGATGGGGATACCCGTACTAGCGGAACGCACTTGGCCGTTGGAATTATAAATGGCGCGGCGGTCGGCATCAGTCACGACTTCGGTGGGCATGGCACGCGGGGCGGCCGCTTCGGAGGTGCGCTCGGTAGCGGAGCAGGCGGCTAGTAAGGTTGGCGCGGCTAGCCATAAGCAGCGGAGCGAGGTAGGAAAGCGCATGGTTTTCGAGCAAAAGGAGGTAGCTTGGAGCAAGCTACCGCTTGCTTAAACGCAAGTAGCGGCTGCGAGTTAGGCCTACTTCTTTTCGAATAGCATGGCATCCGAATCCATACAATAGCGCTCGCCAGTGGGCTTGGGGCCATCGTTGAAGATGTGGCCCAGGTGGCCGCCACACTTGGCGCAAACAATCTCGTCGCGGCTCATTCCGAAGCTGTTATCCGACTTTACCTTGACGCTGGCGTTGGAAGCCGGGGCCCAGAAGCTCGGCCAGCCAGTGCCCGACTCAAACTTGGCATCGGAGGAAAATAACAAGTTGTGGTCAGCAGCGCAGTAATAGTTGCCGACGGCGTGGTTATCAAAATACTTATTGTGGAACGGGGGCTCAGTCCCTTCTTCACGCAAGATGTAGTACTGCGCGGGAGTAAGCTGCTTTTTCCACTCGGCATCGGCTTTGACTACTGGAAACTCCCCCGGCTTGCCGGTCACGGGCTGGGCCTGGGGGTACTTGGCGGTGGTGACGGTAGCCCCCTTCGGGCCAGTAGGCACGGCAGCTACCGTTTGGGGCTGGTCGGCGTGGCTCTGGGAGCAAGCGGGCGTGAGGGCTACGGCACTCAGCAGCAGCGAAAGCAGGGAAAGACGCATAGAAAGGGGCAGAAACACGAACAGGTTACGCGGATTTAACAAACGTAAAAGCCTACTCGTTCGGATGGCGCTAGCCAACTAGCGGCGGGCCAGCCCTGCCCTAGCCGAAGCTAAGATGCGCATACTCAGTCCGGAACATTTGGGCCGGGCCCAGGCGTTAGGCAAGAGACATAAAAAAGGAATCTGGGTTTTCTAGCTAAAAACCCGTACCTTTGCGGCCGCAAAAACTTACGTATGACTCAGAACATTCGGAATATCGC
>CAZERY010000118.1:0-10794 GCA_964514915.1 uncultured Hymenobacter sp. | reverse complement strand
TCTTCGACGGCTTTCCGCGCACCGTGGCGCAGGCCGAAAGCCTCGACCGCCTGCTAGCTGAGCATCACACGGCCGTGGCCTGCATGATAGCCCTCGAAGTAGAGGAGGAAGAACTGGTGAAGCGCCTCCTGGAGCGAGGTAAAACCAGCGGCCGCCCCGACGACCAGGACGAAACTAAAATCCGCCGCCGCGTCACGGTGTACAACACCGAAACGGCCCAGGTAGCCGGCTACTACGATGCCCAAGGTAAGTTTCACTCCCTCAACGGCATTGGCGATATCAACGAGATTTTCGGCCAAATCTGCGCTCTTATCGACCAGCACCAGCCTGGCTCGACAGAAACGCCAGCGGCGGCCATTCGCGAGGTGAAAGCCTAACGTGCTAATCAACCTATAGCAAGAACGTCATGCTGAGCTTGCCGAAGCACCTTGCTCGCGCCGCCCGGGTTCGTAACCCAACGATGCGAGCGGGATGCTTCGGCAAGCTCAGCATGACGTTCTGCTTTACTTCATAACGTCAGAACTCCGTGGCTAATAACAATTTCATTGACTACGTCAAAATCACCTGCCGCTCGGGTAAGGGTGGGGCGGGCTCGCACCATTTCTTCCGGGCTAAGGGCCTGCCCAACGGCGGCCCCGACGGTGGCGACGGTGGCCGCGGCGGGCACATCATCCTCGAAGGCAGCTCGCAGCTCTGGACGCTCCTGCACCTGCAATACCGCAAGCACCTGTTTGCCGAAGATGGCCAGGGCGGCGGCGAAAACCTGCGCTCTGGCGCCCAGGGCGAAGATATTGTGATTCAAGTGCCGCTTGGCACGGTGGCCCGCGATGCCGAAACTGGCGAAGTGAAGCTCGAAATAACTAAGGATGGGGAGCGTCGCATCCTCACGCCCGGCGGGCGCGGCGGCTTGGGCAACGACCACTTCAAGTCGGCTACCAACCAGGCGCCGCAGTACGCGCAGCCCGGCGAGCCAGCCATTGAGGAGCAGGTAATTCTGGAGCTGAAGCTGCTCGCCGATGTGGGCCTCGTAGGCTTTCCCAACGCGGGCAAGAGCACGCTGCTCTCGGTCGTGTCGGCGGCTAAGCCCAAAATTGCCGACTACGCCTTCACGACCCTCGTGCCCAACCTGGGCGTGGTAGCCTACCGCGATTATCAGTCGTTCGTGATGGCCGATATCCCTGGTATCATCGAAGGCGCGGCCGAAGGGCGGGGGCTGGGTACCCGCTTCCTGCGCCACATCGAGCGCAACTCCATGCTACTCTTTATGATAGCCTGCGATAGCCTCGACGTAGCCGCCGAGTACCGCATCCTGCTGGGCGAGCTAGCACAGTATAACCCCGAGCTGCTGGACAAAAAACGCCTGCTGGCCATCACCAAATCGGATATGCTCGACGAGGAGCTGGAAGGCGAACTACTAGCCTCGCTGCCCGCCGATATGCCGCCCACGGTATTTATCTCCAGCCTCACCAACAAGAATATCCAGCGGTTGAAGGATATGGTTTGGGGCGCGCTGCACGAGTAGCGCTAAGGGAAGCGTAAGCCACTCAGTATCTTATATACCTGCTCGGGGTCATGTTGAGTGTGATAGTTGAAATGTAGTTGCAGAATTTGATTTGTTATTAACCAGTTTCCCCGTGGCTCAAGTTGAAAAAATAGCTTGGGTTTCTCCCATTGTTGGGCCATTACGGCCAGCGGTTTTTGGGAAGTTACAGACCACGTAGCTTTTCCGCCAGAAATTGTTGGTAGGTACTTCTTACTTACAACAAGTTGTAGTATCTGCTCTAATACAGCGTTTTCAGCGAACTCAAGCATGAGAGATTGTGGATCATCTCCTGCTGCTACACTATCCCTGGTAAGTTGTATTTGCATAGAATACAATGATATCCGACGCAAAGTAATTTGAAGCAGTAGCGCGGACTACAAAGTCCGCGCTACTGCTTCGTGCCAACTTGTCACCCTCGCTAGCTTTGGCAAACTCCTTGCGCCCGACCCAGTACCCGTATGGGAACTTCTTTCACTAGCCGATTCCGCCATTTTTTCCAGAAAATGACCGACGATAAACATATGAATCCTGACGACCAGCCGCTAACCGACAACCCCGCCGAGCACGCCGCCGGCGAGCAGGACTTCGCTACCGCGCCCGAAGCCGGCGCCAGCACTGGCAGCTCGCGCGCCGAAGTGGAGCTAGCCGACCTTAAAGACAAGTATCTGCGGCTAGCCGCTGAGTTTGAAAACTACAAGCGCCGCACGGCCAAAGAGCGCACTGATCTTTTCAAAACCGCCAACCAGGAGTTGATGGTAGCCTTGCTGCCCGTGCTCGACGACTTCGACCGTGCGCGCCAGCATACACAAGGCGTAGCTGACCCAGCCGCGCTGCAAAATGCGCTCGACATTACGTATAATAAGCTTGCGAAAACCTTGCAGCAGAAGGGCTTAGCGCCAATGGATGCTAAGGGCGGCGACTTCGACGCCGAGCTGCACGAGGCCATCACGCAAATTCCGGCGCCGAGCGATGATTTGCGCGGCAAGATTGTTGATGAGATTGAAAAAGGCTATTATCTGGGGGATAAGGTTATCCGCCACGCCAAGGTAGTGCTAGGCCAATAAGCCTTGAGTAAGAAGAAGGTAGCTACTAACTAAGAACGTCATGCTCAGCTAGCGTGCGCTGGTCGAAGCATCTCGCTCAATTCGTTGGGTTATCAACCCGACGGCCCAAACGAGGTGTTTCGACTAGCGCACGCTAGCTGAGCATGACGTTCGACTATGACAAAATCTCTGCAAAAATGGCAACTGTAAAGCGCGATTATTACGAAGTACTAGGGATAGCGAAGAATGCGGAGGGTGACATTATCAAGTCGGCTTATCGTAAGATGGCGATTAAGTATCACCCCGATAAAAACCCCGACGACCCCACGGCCGAAGATAAGTTTAAGGAGGCCGCCGAGGCGTACGAAGTGCTGTCGGACGCCGATAAGCGCGCGCGCTACGACCGCTTTGGCCACCAGGGTGTGGGCGGCAGCGGGGGCGGGCCGAATATGGAGGATATTTTCTCGCAGTTCGGCGATATTTTTGGCGGGGGCGGTGGCTTCGAAGGCTTCTTCGGGGGCGGGCGCGGCCAGGGCCAGGGTAAGCGCGTGAAAAAGGGTTCCAACCTGCGCATCAAGCTCAAGCTGGATCTGGAAGAGGTTGCTAATGGCGTCGAGAAGAAAATTAAGGTGAAGCGCTATGTGGCCTGCCAGCCGTGCAGCGGCACCGGCGCCAAGAATGGCACCGAGCTCAAGACCTGCGCTACCTGCCAAGGCAGCGGCCAAACCAAGCGTGTGGTAAACACCATGCTCGGCCAGATGGTGAGCGCCAGCACCTGCCCCACCTGCCACGGTGAGGGCAAAACCATCTCCACGACCTGCGAGGTGTGCAAAGGCGAGGGTCGCCAGCTGCACGAGGAGGTGATTCCAATCAACATTCCGGCCGGCGTAGCCAACGATATGCAGCTGAGCATGAGCGGGAAAGGTAACTTTCCCGAGCGCGGCGGCGTTCCCGGTGACTTGCTCATTCAGATTGAGGAGGAGCCGCATGAGTTCCTCAAGCGGGATGGCAACAACATCATGTTTGAGCAGTATATCAGCTTCGTGGATGCCGCTTTGGGGGCTAATCTGGAAGTGCCTACCATCGAAGGCAAGGTGAAAATAAAGGTGGACCCCGGCACCCAGCCCGGCAAAATCCTGCGTCTGCGCGGCAAAGGCATTAAAGACCTGAACGGCTATGGCCGGGGCGACCAGCTTATTCACCTGAATGTGTGGACGCCCAAAAACGTGAGCAACCAGGAGCGCGAGCTACTGGAAAAACTGCGCGATTCGGACAACTTCACGCCGCATCCTGGTAAGAACGAGAAGGGCTTCTTTGAGAAAGTAAAGGAGTACTTCCAATAAGCTATCTGAACCGCGGATTTTTCGGATGAGTCGGATTTTGGTGAAGTAGAATATTGAAATATGAGCTGAGAAGGCCACCCAATTGGGTGGCCTTTTTCAATGGCATTTGACAAGTAGCTTTCCTAAGTTTCGTCACCAAAATCCGACTCATCCGAAAAATTCGATAAATCCGCGGTTCAGACAAGTAATGCAGCTTGGCCTTCGGCGATATACCTTCCCGAAACCGCTACCTGCCTCCACTTCCATGAGTGCTGCCCCGTCTGCCGATTTTTTGGCTGCCTTGCACGAGTACCAGCCGTTGGTGCGGCGCGTGTGCCGGCTCTACTGCCAAGACGCGGCCGACCGGCAGGATTTATTTCAGGAAATAGTATTGCAGCTCTGGCGGGCGTGGCCGCGCTACGTACCGCAGCCCGATGCCAAGCTCAGCACCTGGCTCTACCGCATTGCCCTGAACGTAGCCATCTCGAACCTGCGCCAGCGCACGCGCCGCCCAGCCGCGGTAGGGCTAGAGCAGGAAGCCTGGCACCTGGGGCAGCCCACCGAGGCGCGCACCTACGAGCCCGAAGAAACGGCCGCTCTCTACCGAGCGATCGACCGGCTTTCAGACGTGGACAAGGCCTTTGTGCTGCTGTATTTGGAAGACCGGCCCTACGACGAAATGGCCGAAATCCTGGGTATTACCCAAAATAACGTGCGCGTGAAAATGCACCGGGTGCAGGAAAAATTGCGCCGCCAGCTAGTACGCGTTGAACGAGCATAAGCCTTGACTATATGGAACTTGACGATTTGCGCCGCCAGTGGCGGAATAGCCCTGATTCACCCACGCCGCTGGAGCTGATTGGCTTATTGGGCGGGCGTTCAGCCAATTTGATTGAGCAGATGCGTCGCAATGCATGGCTGGAAATCATCTTGATGGCACTCGTCACGTTAATGACGCTCATCGCGCTGCCTAGCTTGCCCGCGCTGCGCTGGTGGCTTTACTTACTGCTGCTATCGATAGTGGGGCTGGGGTATTATTACTACCGGCTGCTGGGTTTGCTGCGCCAGATGGCCGACCCGGCCGGCAGCGTGCGCCGACACTTGGCGCAGCTCTGCGCCGGGCTGCGTACGTTGCTGCGCTCCTACTACCGCCTATCGGTGGCGATGGTGCCCTGCTCTATGCTCGTGATGGGGGCGCAGATCAGCCAAGGTCTAATTCGTTCCGAGGGGTTAGCCTGGGCGCGGCTGGGCCTTTTTGCTGGCATTCTGGCTGGGGCGGGTGGCCTGGTATTATGGCTGCAAATACCGGCCACCCGCTGGTACTTGCAGCGTCTTTATGGCCGGCACCTCGACCGGCTCGAAAGCCAGCTGCGCGAGCTAGATGAGAGCTAGTCAGTTACTGCTCGGCCCCGGGTTAAATCGTTTCAGGCAAGTTTGGAGGCGCTCGGGGCGCAACGTATGCGAATGCCCGCGCTAGCCTGTTACTTTAACTTTGCCTGCCATCCTTACCTTCTCTATGCAAAACCCTACCTCCCGGCCTATTCTGGAAGCCCGCGATGTGCGCAAGCAGTACGCTGCCCACACGGCCCTCGATGACGTAAGTCTGGCCGTGCCCGAGCAAAGTATCTTCGGCTTGCTGGGCCCCAACGGTGCGGGCAAAACGTCGCTTATCCGCATCATCACGCAGATAACGGGGGCCGACTCGGGCGAAATCTTGCTGCGCGGCCAGAAGCTGAACCCCAGCCACATTGCCGACATTGGCTACCTGCCGGAAGAGCGGGGCCTCTACAAAAAGATGAAGGTGGGCGAGCAGCTCATCTACCTGGCCCGGCTGCGCGGCTTGCCTCGCGCCGAGGCCGTGGCGCGCATCAAGCATTGGCTCGACCGCTTCGACATCAAGGCGTGGGCCGATAAAAACGTGGAAGACCTCAGCAAAGGCATGCAGCAGAAGGTGCAGTTTATTGCCACGGTGCTGCATCAGCCCAGTTTGATTATCCTGGATGAGCCGTTTTCAGGTTTCGACCCGATAAATGCAAATTTGATCAAAGACGAGATTTTGCGGCTGCGGGCCGAGGGCGCCACCATCATTTTTTCGACCCACCGCATGGAGTCGGTAGAAGAAATGTGCGATAGCATTGCCCTCCTCAACCGCGCGCGCAAGGTGCTCGACGGACCGGTGAATACCATTCGCAATCAATTCAAAACCAACACGTACGAGGTCGAAGGTCAGGGCCAGCTGCTGGTCGTGCACCCCGATTTTGAAGTGATAGAGCAAAAGGCACGCGAAAACGACCACTTCTACGCCCGTATTCAGCTGCACGCCGGCACCACGCCCAACGACTTGCTGCGCTTCCTCATCGGGCGGGTGCAGGTGCACGCCTTCCGCGAGCAGATTCCGAGCATCAACGAAATCTTTATTCGGCGCGTGCGCGAAACCATGCCCGAAACGCTGGTAGAAACAGCTTAAAACCAGCTACTAAGCTGACGAAGGCTGCATCTTAGCACGGCGGCCTTAGTCAGCGTTTTTACTCTAACGGCGCGGACGTGAAAAGATTCTGCGCTAGCTCAACTTGACACTACCGCTATGGCTTCCAAATTTTTACTTGTTGCCCAGCGCGAATACCTCACGCGCGTGCGTAAGCGGGCGTTTGTGGTGCTCACGCTGCTCGTGCCGCTGCTCATTGCCGGCTTTGGGCTGTTTGTGGGCAAGCTGGCGCAGTCGGACAATACCACCGAAATCATCGACGTACGCGATGAAAGCGACCTTAGCATTGCGCGGCAGCTGGTTTCGACGCCCCAGCTGCAATTTTTGCCCGTGGGCGGCTCCCTGGCTGAGGCCAAGCAGAATTTTCAGAAAGACCAGCATGCCGGCTTGCTCTACCTGCCCGCTGGGGTGAGTGAAGCCGACCCGCAGGGCGTACAGTTTTTCGGGAAAGGCAACATCAGCCTGAGCAAGGAAAACCGCGTGCAGACGGCCCTTACCAATGCCTTTGCCGAGCTGAAAATGCGGAAGTCGGGCCTCACCCAAGCCCAGCTCGACCAGCTGCGGGCCAAGGTGCCGCTCAACTCGGTGAGTATGGATGAGACTGGGAAAGAGAAGCGTAGCAACTCGGGCGTAACGACGGGTATTGCTTCGGTGCTTGCCGTGGGCATCTACTTTTTCATCTTCCTCTACGGCGTGCAGATTATGCGCGGGGTAGGGGAGGAGAAGTCGAGCCGCGTGATGGAAGTGATGCTGTCGGCGGTGAAGCCGTTTGATTTGATGATGGGCAAAATCGTGGGTATCGCGGCGGTGGGCCTCACGCAATTTTTGCTGTGGGGGCTGCTCTCGTGGGGCGCTACTGCCGTGGTAGTGCCGCTGGTGATGAGCCCCGTCAAACCCGCCAAAACTGAGCTGGCCGCTGCCGCGCTGGCTGCCCCGGCGGCCACTAATGCAGCCGATGCCTCGCCACTGGCTAGCGGGGCATCGGCTTCGGCCGAGCAGCTGACCCCAGCCAACCGGGCGGGTATGGCTGGGGACTTAGTGGCGAAGCTGCGCGAGCAAAATATTCCCGTGGCAACTATTTTCTTCGGCTTTATTGCCTATTTTCTAGGGGGCTACTTGCTCTACGGAGCGCTGTTTGGGGCCGTGGGGGCCGCCGTCGACGACCAGACCGACACCCAACAGTTTATGTTTCCGATTACTATGCCGCTGGTGCTGAGCTACATTGTGGGCTTCTCGGTTATCCTGCGCAACCCCGACGGGCCGGTGGCCTTCTGGATGTCGATAATCCCGTTTACTTCGCCGGTAGCGATGGTGATTCGGCTGCCGTTTGGGGTGCCGCTGTGGCAGTTGGGCCTCTCCATTGCGCTGCTCGTGCTGGGCTTTATTGGCACGGTATGGGTAGCGGCCCGCATCTACCGCGTGGGTATTTTGATGTATGGCAAGAAGGTGACGTACAAAGAATTATCGAAGTGGATGTTTTATAAGGGGTAGGTTAGCCAACTGCTTTAAGGGAACGTCGTGCTGAACAGCGTGAAGCATCTTGGTCGTTTCGATGGTTAGTGGGCCAACGGTGCGAGCAAGATGCTTCGCTTTGCTCAGCACAACGTTTTTTTTTAGTGTTCTTTTGTGTGATGTTGACCCGATTGACCTGTTATTTTTTACTGGTGCTGCCACTGCTGGCCTCGGCGCCAGTCGGCGACCGGCCGGCTTACCGTCTTTTTACCGCGCAAGGCCAGGTGGCCGACTACGACCAGATGCTTACCCAGCTAGCCCAGGCCGACGTGGTGCTCTTTGGCGAGCAACACAACGACCCGATCGCGCACTGGCTCGAATTGCAGGTGGCCAAAGACTTGGCTAAAGCCAAAGGCCCCGACCAGCTGGTGCTAGGCATGGAGATGTTTGAGCGCGACGTGCAGCCGCTGGTGACGCAGTACGTCGCCGGCACGCTGCCCGATTCGGCCTTCGAGCGCCAAAGCCGGCCCTGGCCCAACTACGCCACCGACTACCACCCGCTGCTCCAGTTTGCCCGCGACGAGAAAATCACGGTGGTGGGCACCAACGCGCCGCGCCGCTACGCCCAGCAGGTAGCCCGCGGCTCGCTCGCGGCGCTCGACCAGCTGCCCGCCGTTGAGAAAGCCTACTTGGTGCCGCTGCCGCTGAAAGTAGACTACGACCTGCCGGGCTATAAAAAAATGACGGCGATGTTTGGCGGCAATGCGGCGGCCCACGGTGGCGGGGGCGCGCGCAACATTATTCAGGCCCAGGCGCTCAAGGACGCCACCATGGCCGCTACCATCCGCCGGAGCCTCGCCCCCGGCCAGACGCTGCTGCATCTCAACGGCTCGTACCACTCCGACAACCACGATGGCATTGTGGCTTACCTGCACGCCGAGAGTAAAAAGCCACTGCGCATCCAAACGCTGAGCGTAGTGGCGCAAAGCCAGTTGCAGCAGCTTGATCAAGCAAATGCTAGCCTGGCCGACTACCTCATCGTCGTGCCCGAAGACATGACCAAGACCTATTAAATGGGTAATTATTTAATGATTAGCAGGTACCGATGAGCTTATTAACCAATCATTCACCACTGCTCCGATGATTTCAACTGCGGACTATTCTGCCCTCCCCGCCCCCGAAGATCTCCAGCGCCTCTGCAAAGCGCTGGCTGTGCTCGACGCCATCAATTCGCCCGACTGGGAATACCGCTACTATTCCTACAACCCAGCCTGGGGCGACGACGAGCAGCTGCTCGAAATGCGCGACGGCGAGGGTGACCAGATGCTGGTATTATTCCGCCCCGAAGGCTGCGTTATCAACGGCTTCCTTCACGAGTATGACCAGCCTACCAAGGCTCAAGTGACGCACGGCCTGCCCGATGCCTTCGAGGGTTTTATGTCTGGCGAGCCCGTCAGCTCCATTGGCACTACGTTTTGTCTCTGGTACACGCCGGCGCACGGCTGGCAGCACGGTACCATTGAGGAGGAAGAGGACGGCTCGGAGGAATTGCTCTACATATTTGATGGCCAGCCGGCTACCTACGCCGAGTGGGCCACTGAGTATTACACCGACGAGTCGGATAAAAAGCCGGTGACTGCCGAGGCCGTCGCGCCCATCTACCGCCAGGAGCCCGTGACAAAAGCCCGGGCGCTGGCCTTGGTCGATGAGGTGGAAGACTGGACCATGCTCGCCACTGACTTGCAGGAAATCGGCTATCCCTACGAGTTGAGCTAAAGTGGCTTCGTAGGGAATGCCGTGGACTCGCAGAGCCTGCGGCACCCATTCACTAACCTGCAATGCGCATTCTGCTGCTTTTGCTAGTGCACTGGTCGCTAGTATTTTCTGGTCTATCTCAGTCGGTCAGCCCGGCTTTCACCGTGGTGCCCGTGGGCGTAAAGGGCGGGCTAGCGGAAGGCAACCTCTCGGCCTATCTGGTAGCCGCGGCTGGCACTACCGATTTCATCGCGCTCGATGCGGGCAGTCTGCGTCCCGGGATAGAGAAAGCCGTGGTTGGCCACGTGTTCACGGCTCTGGTTGACGAGGTGTTGCGGCACTACATTAGGGGTTACTGCCTCTCGCATGCACACCTCGACCACGTAGCGGGTCTGCTGCTCAATGCTCCAGACGATACGGCTAAGCCCATTTATGGGCTGCCTGCCTGCCTGGCTACCATGCAGCAGGACTACTTCAACTGGCGCGCCTGGCCCAACTTTGGCGACGGCGGCACCCCGCCGGCCCTGGGCAAATACCAGCTGCGCGCGCTCATGTCGGGCCAAATCATACCTCTCGAAAACACGGCGCTCAGCTTGCAGGCTTTCCCGCTTAGCCACGGCCCTGGCGTACAGAGCACCGCTTTCCTCGTGCGCAGCTGGGTTAGCTACCTGCTCTACCTGGGCGATACTGGTGCCGACGAGCTCGAAAAATCGCACTGCCTGCACGATCTCTGGCTAACTGTGCAGCCCCTAGTGCAGGCCCATCAGCTCAAGGCCATTTTTATCGAGGCTTCCTACCCCAATTCGCAGCCGCCGGCGCAACTCTTTGGCCACCTCACGCCGGCACTACTGCTGCGCGAGCTAGGCGAGCTAGCCAACTTGGTAGGTCCCGACGCTCTGCGTGGGCTGCCCGTTGTTATTACCCACCTCAAGCCTACGGCAGAAAACGAGCAGCTTATCAGGGCGCAGCTTGAGGCGGGTAATACGCTCGGATTAAGACTGATATTTCCCGAGCAAGGTAAAGCACTGGCGTTTTAGGCCGGTTTCAGGGGGTAGTCTAGCTGTCAGCCTATTGGCCGGCCTCGGGCAGTTTCGCTTTTTTCAGCGCTTCGGCCAGGCCGTGTTGCAGCTTAGCGCCCGACTCGGGCTGCGCCTGCTCGGTGATGTGGTACTGCTTTTTGAGCTGCTCCCAGTC
>CAZERY010000117.1:0-10854 GCA_964514915.1 uncultured Hymenobacter sp. | reverse complement strand
GAGGCGTTGTTTCAGCTCGTTGGCCTGGGTGGGTTCCCCGCCGGCTATAGTCTGTACAAGTTTAACAATGTTTTCTTGGTTTTGGTACTCCCGCAGCTGTTTTTCCCGTTCCCGCCCGTCGGCCCGCAGGTGCTCGATGGTCGTGTGCGCATCGGCTAGCTCCTCGCGCAGCTGCTGATAGGCAGCCACTAAGGTAGTCACCTGCCGCTCCAGGCGGTCGAGTTGGGCAAGCTGCTGCGAAGAGACCATTTTTTGTGGGAGTTACTTATTTTGAGCAGTCGAGCAGGGCAAGCAGTTGCTCGCCCTGCTCGACTACGCGAACAAGAAACGGCAAATTACTTGCGAATTAATGCTCCAGCTTGTTTTTCAAACTGCTGGATGAGGCGTTGCATCACCTGGTCGATGGCTTGGTCGGTGAGCGTCTGGCTGGGGTCTTGCAGCAAAAAGCTTACGGAGTACGACTTTTTGCCCGTTTCGAGGCGATCGCCGGCGTACACGTCGAACACGTTGACGGCTTGCAGCAGCTTCTTTTCGGAGCGCTGCGCGATAGTGCGCAACTGTTCGAAGGTCACGCCTTGGTCCACTACCAGCGACAAGTCGCGGCGTACTTCGGGAAACTTAGGCAGCTCGCGGGCAGTGAGGCTAGCCCGGTATTTTTTCAGCAGCCAGTCCCAGTCCAGCTCGCCATACCACACGGGCTGGCTCACATCGAGGCGCTTGAGCAGGGCCGGCGATACGGCGCCCACATTTATGACGGGCTGGTTTTGAAGCAGTAAGGCGAGCCCACCGGCCAGGTAAGGGTGCTGTGTGGGTTGGGTGCCGGGCTGCGGGTAGCCCAGCGCCGCCAGTACTTGCTGCACCGCCCCAGCCAAGTCGTGGTAAGCCGTTTTTTGGGTGGCGTGCTGCCAGGTTTCGGCGGTGGCGTTGCCGGTTAGGTACACGGCTAGCACGTTCTTCTCCTTATATTTACCGTTGTCGGCGAGGTGGTAGGTTTTGCCAAACTCGTAGAGCTTGAGGTCGCGCTGCCGGCGGTTGAGGTTGTGGCGCACCACTTCGAGGCCCGAGGTGAGCAGCGTGGGCCGCATCACGTTCAGATCCTGGCTATTATAATTGAGAATGCGTACCAGCGAGCTGTCCGGCGCATCGGCTTTCTCAAAATACTGCGAGTTGGTGAGCGAGTTGGTAATGATCTCCGAAAAGCCCTGGCCGCTGAGCAGGTCGGCCACCTTCTGGCGCACCACTTCGGGGTCGGGGTTAGGAAAGGGCGACAGGAACGAGGCCGAATTGTGGGGCCGCAGCGCCACGTTGTTCAGGCCGTAAATGCGCAGAATTTCCTCAATTACGTCGGCTTCGCGGGTCACGTCTACCTTGTAGGGCGGCACGGCCAGCAGCCACGCTTTGGCGCCGGCGACTGGCTCGTCGACTAGTTCCTGCTCTATTTCAATACCCAGCCCAATCAGGATTTCTCGCACGCGCTCCGTGCCTATTTCCTGGCCAATAAGCTGGTGGACGCGGTTGAGGCGTAGGCGCACCTGGGTATTGGGCACGAGGTGCGGAAACTCATCTACCACCGGCGCGGCAATGCGGGCGCCGGCTACCTCGGTGAGCAGCAGGGCGGCGCGCTGCAAGGCCAGCGGCACCATGTAGGGGTCGGTGCCGCGCTCGAAGCGGAAGGAGGCGTCGGTTTTGAGGCCGTGGGTTTGGCTGGTGCGGCGCACTACGGCGGGCGCAAAGTAGGCGCTTTCGAGGAACACGCGGGTGGTGGCGCTGCTCACCCCCGAGGTTTTGCCACCGAAGACGCCGGCTAGCGCCATCGCGTGGCCCTGGCCGTCAGCAATCACGAGATCTTCGGGCTGCAAGATGCGCTCGACTCCATCCAAGGTTACAAACTTCTCGCCGGCTTCGGCGTGCTTCACCCGAATGCGGGCGCCCGCAATCTGGTCGGCATCAAAGGCGTGCAGCGGCTGGCCCAGCTCGTGCAGTACGAAGTTGGTGACATCCACCACGTTATTGATCGGTGACAACCCAATGCTGCGCAGCCGGCGCTGGAGCCACTCGGGCGACGGGCCAACCTGCACATTATCCAGCAGCAAGCCGGCGTAGCGCGGGCACGCCTGCTCATCCTCGATGGTTACGCCGATGTTGTCGCCGCTCGCCGGGGCGGCAAAGTCACTCACGTCGGGCAAGTGCGCGGGCTGGCCCAGCAGCGCCCGCAGCTCGCGGGCTACGCCGTAGTGCGAGGCAGCATCGGCCCGGTTGGGCGTGAGGCCAATTTCGATAATCGTATCGGAGCCCAGGCCAAAATAGTCGGCGGCGGGCGTGCCGTCGGGCAGGCTGGTGTCGAGCACCAGAATGCCGGCGTGCGACTGGCCGAGGCCAATCTCATCCTCGGCGCAAATCATGCCTTCGGAGGCCGCCCCGCGAATTTTCGACTTCTTGATTTTAAACGGCTCACCCACCGCAGGATGCAGCGTGGCGCCTTCGAGGGCCACGACTACGCGCTGGCCGGCGGCCACGTTGGGCGCGCCGCACACTATCTGGCGGGGCGTGTTGTCGCCGACGCTCACTGTGGTGAGGTTTAGCTTGTCGGCGTCGGGGTGGCGCTCGCAAGTGAGCACCGTGCCCAGCACTACGCCACGTAAGCCGCCGGGCACGCTTTCGAGGTCGGAAAGGTGCTCCACTTCGAGGCCAGAGCCAGTGAGCAGCGCCCCAATTTCGGCTACCGGCAGGCTAGTGGGAAATAAGGTTTTAAGCCAATCGAACGAAATAGTCATACTGAAACTAGCGGCGGCCCTGGGGCGAGCCAGCCGCGAAGGGCAAAGGTACGGGCTAGCTAGGCGCGCCAAAAGCCGAGGCCCAGGCTAGCTATTAGTGAGCGCGGCAGAAGCTTTGTTTTGCTTTAAGCAGCTCATTAAACCCCAAATTCCGTTTGCCTCTCAAGCATATATGAGATAAATAACCCTTGTCACTCTGAATTTAGCCGCTGCTATACCTAGTACCTCCTGCCCACTATTCCTTGACACTGCCACAGAAAATGCGGTTGAGAATACCGCACCGGACACTAAGGCTGGGCCAGCTGCTCGCCGGCTAGCACGGGCACCGTGAGGCGATTGTCGGCAGGCGGCTTGGGGCAGCTGTACTCGTGGCTGTAGGCGCAGAAAGGGCTGTAGGCAGTATTAAAATCCAGCTCGATAGTGGTAGCGTCGGGGGCCGGCACGGCCAGGTCGAGATAGCGGCCGGCAGCGTAGGTCTGCTGGCCGTTGGTAGGGTCGGTGAAGGGCAGGAAAAGCTCCTGCGGATTGGTGCTCAAGCCTTGTTTTTGCAGCAGCACCAGCTTTTGCGGCTGGCCGCCCAGCTCAAATTCGGCGGTGCCCCAGCGGGCGTAGGCATCGGCCGAGCCACCGGTGAGGGCAAGCGGCAGCGGTGGCAGTCCAGCCGCCCGCGTGAGCTGCGCCGTGACGCGATAGGCGCCGTCGGGCCGGAAGTAGCGGAGGCCGTTGAACGCCGCCCGCTCTGCCGCCGGGATGGGCGAGCTC
The DNA here is from genome assembly GCA_964514915.1 of uncultured Hymenobacter sp. GTDB lineage: Bacteria > Bacteroidota > Bacteroidia > Cytophagales > Hymenobacteraceae > Hymenobacter. The sequence continues at coordinate 7,318 of CAZERY010000117.1, read as the reverse complement.
GCGGCCGTGCGAAAAGCGTTGTCCTTTTGCTGCCGGGCTAGCCGGATGCGGGCCGCATAGGCCGGGTCGCCGGCTGGGACCGGGGCTTGGGTATCCGTCCAGCTATAGAGCAGCAGGCCAATGACAGCCACTAGCCCGCTGATCAGTAAAATCTTACGCATTTTAAGCCAACGTATTTGCCTGATAAGCCAAAGTAAGTATTCCGGCCTACAGCATTCCTTCGTCGGCAAAGCTATAGTAGCCCTGGTCGGTATAGATGAGGTGATCGAGCACGGGAAGGTCGAGAAAGTTGCCAGCTTCCTTCAGCTTTTTGGTGAGTGAAATATCGGCGGCGCTGGGTTGGCGGTTGCCGCTGGGATGGTTGTGCGCCAGAATAATGCTGCTAGCCAGGTTTTCGAGGGCTTGCTTAAAAATCATTTTGGGGTCGGCGACAGTGCCAGCCACGCCGCCACTGCTGATTTTTTCGCTGCGCATCACCACGTTGGCGCGGTTGAGCAGAATCACCCAAAATTCTTCGTGAGGGAGGTCTTGCAGCTGCGGGCGCACCAGCTGGTAAATGTCGCGCGAGCACGTGATGGTGGTGCGGCGGCCGGTGCCACTTTCCTTGCGGCGGCGGCCCAGCTCAAGGGCGGCCATCACGGTGATGCCCTTGGCGGGCCCGACGCCGGGGTGGCGGCACAATTGCTTAAGGCTGAGCCGGGCCAGCTCATTGAGGTCGTTGTCAACGGCTTGCAGCATGAGCTTGCCCACATCGACGGCCGTGAGCTTGGTAGTACCCGAGCCCAGTAAGATGGCAATCAGCTCGGCATCGGAGAGCGCGGCGCGCCCCTTCTGCATCAGCTTTTCGCGGGGGCGGTCTTCCTCAGCCCAGCTCTTAATGCCAAAGCTAGCCGGCTGAACGTAGGGAACGGGAAGGTCGGCGTCGGGATCGGCCAAGTGGTCAAGCGGCTCCATTACAAGTAGGTATAACTATAGCTGCAAGGTAAAGCAAAAATCCGACGGCAGCCGTTTAGGAGGAAGAAGCGGGCATCTTCCTTTCACCATAACTTAAATCTGCTGCGGGTCGTTTGGCCTTCCACTATGCAAAAGCAACTTATGTTTTGGGGTATTTTTCTGCTCATCATTGCGGCCGAGGCCTATGGCTACGTAGCGGTGCGCACGGCGCTGGCGCCCGGCTCGCCGGCCGAGCGGCGGGGCTTTGCCATCAGCTACTGGGCGCTTACACTGGGGCTGTGGGGACTATGTTTCTGGGCCGCCAGCAACCGCCACAACGGGGCAACGCAATTGAAAAGCTACCTGATGGCGGCCCCGCTGCTCCTGCTGGCTGCCAAGCTGGTAGTGCTCTTTCCAATGCTGCTCGAAGACCTGACGCGCCTGGGGCGCTGGGCGGCGCGGGGCTTTAGTGGCCCAGCGGCGGGCGAGGCTAGCCAGCCTATTTCGCGCAGCCAATTTATCAGCCGGCTAGCCTTGGGGCTGGGCTTGGTGCCGCTGCTGTCGCTCATTTGGGGCATGGTGAAAGGTAAGACTGACTATCAGGTGCGCCGCGTGGTGCTGCGCTACCCCAATCTGCCGGCTTCGTTTGATGGCTTTAAGATATTGCAAATCTCGGACTTGCACACCGGCTCTTTTGGCGATAATACCGAGCCTATGCGCCGGGCCGTGGCCCTAATAAATGCCCAAAATGCCGACCTCATTGTGATGACCGGCGACTTGGTGAATGACCGGGCAACTGAGGTCGAGCCGCACATTCCGGCGCTGGCGGGGATTAAATCTGAGCTGCCCATTTTCTCCATCCTTGGCAACCATGACTACGGCGACTACGTGCAGTGGGACAGCAGCGAAGCCAAGCGCGAAAACCTGCAACGGCTAGCCCGCAACCACGCCAAGATCGGCTGGCGCTTGCTGCTCGATGAGAGCCACACCATCCGGCGCGGCGCCGACGAGCTAGCCGTGCTGGGCGTGCAGAATTGGAGTAGCCATCCCAGCTTTCCGAAGCACGGCAAGCTGGCGCAGGCCCACGCAGCCAGTGGCAATGCGCCGTTTAAGCTGCTGCTCTCGCACGACCCTTCGCACTGGGAAGCCCAGGTGCTTGATTATAAAGATATTGACCTCACGCTCAGCGGCCATACCCACGGCATGCAGTTTGGCGTCAACCTCCCATTTTTCAAGTGGAGCCCGGTGCAGTATTCTTACCCGCAGTGGGCCGGCCTATACGAGGAAGGCCGCCAAAAGCTGTACGTGAACGTGGGCCTAGGCTACCTGGCTTTTCCGGGCCGGGTAGGCTTTTTACCCGAAATAACGCTGTTGGAATTACGACGCAGCTAAGGTGAGGGTTTACTGAATCTTAAGTCTGCCAGTAACCTGCATTTGGTAATTGCGTTTAAACGCTCCTAGAACTATTTTCTTCTTTCTCATGAAAAACTCTCTGTTACTCCTCGCAGGCGCTGCGGCTCTTTCGCTGGCCGCCTGCTCGCAGGAAAAAACTACTGAAACGACCACTACGACCACTGGTGATGCGGCTACCACTGCTACGATGCCCGATACGGCTGCTTATCGCTCGCGCTCCCAGCAGGTAGCCGACAAGTTTGTGTCGGATATGAAAATTACCGACGAGGCTACTAAAAATAAGATTCGTACGGCTTACTACAACCGCTCGAAGCGCTATGGTGAGCTGCGTAGCAAATACCAGAGTGACACTACGGGTATGGCAGCCGCAATGCGCCAGTACAATACCGACACCGATACCGAGTTTCAGGGTGTGCTGACCGACCCAACGCAGTATCAGTCGTACCAGTCGTCGCGCTCGACGTATGACGAGTCAAACTACATGGATAATACGGATTCGGGGGCTGCTGCTTCGTCGGCCACCATGCCTAGCGGCAATGCCGACTCCATGTCGACGTCTTCCTCAATGTCGCCGAGCAACATGAGCGGCGGTGCTGGCATTGAAAAGTCGAAAACTAAGCTCACCGATGGCTCGCAAATGAAGATCAAGGATGATGGCACGGTGACCACCAAGGATGCCAATGGCAATAAGAATGTGCCCATTACCAGCAACGCCGATCTGAAATACTCAAAAACCAAGCTCGACAATGGAGCGAAAGTTAAAGTAAAAGGAGATGGCACCGTGAAGGTGAAGGATGCGGACGGCGATAAAACGAAGCTGTAGGTGACTGGGTTATAACTTGTTTGTCGATAAAAAGCTCGCGTCTGCAACGACGCGAGCTTTTTTTAGTTCTTTTGGTAGCAGATTTGTTACCTCATTTGCGTTATTCCTTACGTGTCTCCGTCGGTTGCCTTATTTTTCACCCCCAAAACCTGGCTGTATGGGGCTTGGCTGCTAGTAGCCTGGCTAGCGGCTAACCAAGCCTGGGCGCAGGCGGGCAGCCCATCGCCCACGGTGCGCGTGAGCGGCCGCGTGTCGGTAGCGGGCAGCCGGCAGCCTGTTCCGGGTGCTTCGGTGCAAGTGCAGCGGACCCATTCAGGGGTAGCTGCCGACGGCGAAGGAGACTTTTTAATCACGGCCTTAGCTACTGATACCCTGTTGTTTCGAGCAATTGGCTACAAGCCACACCGCTTGGTGCTGGGCGGCACCTCACTCTCGCAGTTGGTGGTACAGATTGCGCTGGTGCGCGACTCGGTGCAGCTCGGTGAAGTGCGCGTGACTGCCGACCGACCTGATCGCGCCAGCATTAACCGGGCGCTACGCAACATCAAGCGCCCGGCGCCACCGGTAGTCAAGATACCCAAGCGACCAGCCAAGCCTAAACCGCTTTTTGCCGTCGACTCGACTGCCCCGCAGGCTCAGAAGCCCACTATCAGTGGCTCGAACGTAGATTGGCTCTACGAGCAGTTTTCGCGCGAGGGCAAGCAGCGCCGCAAGATGGAGGAGATTAAGGCGCTGGAAGCCGCCAAAAAAGCGCAGCAGCGCCGCACGGAGTACAACAAGGCTTTTCGGGACAACCGCGGGTACGAGTAAAGGCAAAACTGCTGGCGAGCTTAACCCAGCGGCATCGTTTCCCTCCTTTTCGCGTAAGCCTTTGGAAGATGAAAATTGGATATCCCTGCGTCAATGAGACGCTCGATTGCAGCGCAGCTGGTACCTTCCGGCTGGCTTCCTACTCGGCCGAGCGGCTAGTACCTACCGTGGCCAGCAACCTCGCCTGCCTACAGCAAATCCTGGAATGGAACGTGGCCCACGGACTACGCTTTTTTCGCATGGGCTCGGGCATTGTGCCGTTTGGCTCGCACGAAATCAATACCTTTCCTTGGCAGCAGCACTTTAAAAGTGAGTTTCGGGCGCTGGGCGATTACATCCGGCGGCACGAGCTGCGCATCTCCTTTCACCCCGACCAATTTGTGGTGCTCAACTCACCCGACTCAGCTATTGTGCGGCGGAGCGTGGCCGAATTGGTGTACCAGGGCTCCATGCTGGATTTGATGGAACTGGACTCGACGGCCAAGCTGCAAATCCACGCCGGCGGGGCGTATGGTGACAAGGGTACGGCGCTGGCCCGCTGGGTCGACACGTTTCATACCTTGGTGCCCGAGGCGGTGAAGGTGCGGCTGGTAGTCGAAAACGACGACCGCCTCTACAGCCTGCGCGAATGCCTGAGCCTGCACGACGAAACTGGCGTTCCCATTCTATTCGATAATTTTCACCACGAATGCCTCAATCATGGAGAACCCATGCACGAGGCTCTGCACCTAGCGGCCGCTACCTGGCATCCCACCCGCGATGGTGTGCTGATGATCGACTACAGCTCGCAGGCGCCCGGCGAGCGCAAAGGCAAACACACCGATACGTTGGTGCCTGAGCTATTTCGCAGCTTTATAGCGGAGTTGGCTGGCCTCGACGTAGACATGATGCTGGAGATCAAGGACAAGGAAGCGAGTGCCGTGCGCGCCATCCACATCTTGCGCGAACTCAGCTTATTGCCACCAGCTCCAGCCGGCTACGTTCCGCCCAATTTTGAGCCGCGTACTGCCACAACCAAACCTCCAAAGCCTCGCAAAGCCAGCCTAGCTGACACGGCCATCTCTACCCCCACTAGCAAGGAGCCTAAGCAACAGCCGGCCAAGCTCACCAAGAATACTTAGCCATCTACTCTTCCTGTTTTACTTTCTCGTTTTTTATTTCCCCATGAATGACCTCCTGCACGCAACCCTATCGGGCTTGCAAAATGGACTGACCAGCCTTCCTCTCGGCTCCGCAATGGATAACACCGAGACTTGGCAACAGAAGTTTTTGCAAAGCGGCCAGCCCGAGTTTCAGGATATTGCCCGTGAGCTCGGCAACTTGCAATCCATCCTGAGCAGCGGTAGCCTGAGCGCCATAGCCATTGGCAATTCGCTTATCATGCTCGGTGACCAAACCAGCGAGGCCAGCCAGCACGCCCAGGAAGATCTAAAAGCCGATCTACTCAAGCTAGCCGACACATTGCGTCGCCACGGCCACGACTTGCTAAACCACAACGTCAAGTGATTGTATTTTACATACTTATGTTGAACAAAAAAGGCCGGCCTCCTATCAGGAAGCCGGCCTTCTTGTTTAAATAGTAGCCAAAGACTACTACATTTTAGTCTTCATCTTTCCACCTTCCGGCAAGGTAGATTTGTTCTTGTGCATTTTGGTTTTCCGCTGGCCATCACGCGCTTTTTGCTTATCCGTTTGGTCCACGTCGGTTACGACGGTACCTACCGATTCGCCCGCGGTGCTCATGCTGCTACGCGTGGTGTTGGGGCTAGCCATAGTGGCCGGAGCATTGGCAGCGCTATTGCTGATGGGAGCCGAAGTCTGGGCCGAAGCAGCAGTATAGCACAGTACGCAAGTAGCAGTGAGAAAGAGGTTCTGGATTTTCATTGAGAATGAGAGTAAGGTTCTGAAGCAGTTTTACTAGGGAATCTACTTTTAGGTTAGGGTTGAGTGGCTGTTGAGGTATTGGCAGGCTGCACACGCCGCGTTTGATTGACATTGCTGGAGCTAGTAGCACGAGTTGGTACAATATCTGACGACTGCCGCCGGTGCTGCTGCGGAATCATCGGTTGCTCGCGCACGTCGGGTATGGCTGTGGGCGACTGTTCGGGCGTGCCGCCAATGGGGGTACTACCCACCGGCAAGCGGCTGGGCTGAGCATCGTAGCTCGATGTAGTACGCTGTACCTGCGAGGGCCCCTGAATGGTACTTTGGTTGAGAGCCGGGTTGAGTGGCGGCACTGAAGTCTGGTTTTGGGCCCCACCCCTCATAGGGGCACTAGCGTCAAATGGCACCGTCTGCGCGTGCGCTATAGTAGCCAGCCCGCAGGCAGCGAGCAAAAGTAAGTATTTCATAAACAAAGCATTATAGCAAAAGGCAAAAAAAAATACCAGCCGGCCACTCTAGATAGAGCAGCCAGCTGGTATACGTGAAATGCAGCGCCGTAGCTACTACATCTTTGAGGTCGTTGAGCCAGCGCCGCTAGGCGTGGTCATCTTGCTCTTGCTCTTAGTAGCGCGGCGGGTGCTACGCGTGCTGCTGTTATTCATGCTACCACTAGTAGTGCCGCTCATGCTGCCAGACGTGCTCATCGAGCCGTTTTGCATGGTGCCGGTAGTAGTCGAGCCCGACGTCATAGCGCCTGCACCGGTGCCATTAGCGGCCCCAGAAGTAGCGGTGCCAGGAGTAGTTTGGGCGAAAGCAGCGCTTACACAAAGGGCACAAGCAGCGGTCAGAAGGAATTTGGTGGTTTTCATAAAATCAAAAATCTAAGTTGAGATGAAAAAGACAGGCAGAAGATGCCTGCCACTTTGCGGGGATTATACGTGCCAAACCGAGATGAATGTTACCTGAAAACTGAGCCTACTCAAGTTTAGCCCGCATAAAATCAATCACATATGCCCCCTTATTCTCCAGTTAGCGCCTAGCTTTGTGGCAATTACGCTGCCTACGGCCGCGTTAGCAGCTAATTGGCAAGACGAACAAATACTTCAAAAAATATTCTCAACCGGTTAGTTTAGTACGTGAATAGTTGTTTGGCACTTACTTTTTTCCAGCCGTAGTGAGTGTTCTCAATAAGAGTGCCGTGGCTAATATCCCCGGCGGTTGGGCTTCGAGCGGTAAAGTATCTTATTGTATAAGGCGTTTAAGCTGGCTAAGTACTCTGGCAGTGGCTGCGCTGGGTTGTAGGGCAAAAATCCTACGGGCCGGTACACATGGATATAATCGATAACTAGGGGCTCAAAACTCGTGGCTGCGCTATCCGGATAATTCAGGGTACAGTTAGCTATCATGTCCATTTTACGATACCTGCACAACTCGTAGGGGTTGGCAGTGGAAGTA
>CAZERY010000116.1:0-10903 GCA_964514915.1 uncultured Hymenobacter sp. | reverse complement strand
AAGTTTAGGACTTTTTGCGCAGTAAGTTCGCAACTGACTTCACGACGAGTATAAACCGCAAGTCGGCGTAAATCAGCTTGAACGTGAACGCCGGCTGGCGCGCCCGCACCCGCTGCGCCGCCCGCTGGTAGAGGCGAATGATGGAATCGGCCGGGAAGGCGCCCGCCGGGTGGCGCAAATCGTAGAGGCTGCCGCTGAGGCCGGCGCGCAGCTCTACATGCTGCACGCCATCGGCCACCAGCGAGTCGAACGTCGCCACGGCCATATCCTCAAATACCGGCTGGTAGCCCGTGAAGCCGCCTAGCCGCTGGAAGCACTTCTCAAACTCGTGCCACACATCCACCGAATCGTGGCTGACGCGCTCGTCAAACGTCAGCAAGTCGTGCAGCTGCCGGGCAAAGCCCGGCACCGTGCGTTGGAGCGTCTGCGCCGCGACAAACCCCGCTGGCACCTCATTCGTGCGAAAAAAGTGCAGCTGACCTTTGAGATAGAGCCCCTGGTCTGGTCGCCAGAAGACGTAGCACTGGGGCTCGCGCAGGGCGCGCTGCACCAGCCACCAGGCGCTGCCGCCCGCGCCGGGGTGCAGGTGGTGCACGCCACCTTTGGGCATGGTTTTGAGTAGGTGGTAGAGCCGGCTAGCGTACAGCTGGCGCCGGCCCCGGTAAAAATTGCGCGCCGGCGGAAAGAAGTGAATGGAGTCGTAATGCGCCAGCGCCTGCTGGCGCAGGGCCAGCAGGCGCTGGTTGGCCCGCTCCTCATCCGCCGACAGGCGCAGCGCCGAGCTAAAATTGCGCAGGCTGTCGGCTTGCTCCAGGCTGCGCAGCCGTTGGGCATAGCTGCGCGGGCCGGGGAGGCTGGCCGGGCGCTGCGCCACTGGGTGCCGTGTGCAGCCCGGGGCACTGCTCAAACTGCTCAAGAGGAGTAGCCACGCAATCAATGCCGGTAATTTATTCAGCCATAGCAGGCTAGCCCAGCAGCTGCCGGTTTTAGTTCTTGGGGAAGGTCGCGGATCGTCCATCAGGTAGAGGATAAAAACTCGGCGGCTATCCTGCTGCTACCTAGCCCCAGCGACCAACTGGTGCCCAGATTTTAGCGGCTAAAAGCGGCGTGGCCGTCGCCCAGGCAAATCAAAAGCTCAACTAGCGCAGTGGCAACCTACCACTGATTTTTGAGGAAAGCAATGCGTCTTCACCGCATTTAGCTGGAAACCAGCGGTAATAAAATGGCGGCGCGGGTGCGGGGCAGCGCGCGCACGACTACCACAAAATGCAGGAGCACAAGCTGGGAGCGGCGAGCGCCCGGGCTAGCGGCTGGCCAGCAAAGCCGTCACCTGCGCCGCGAGCTGCGGAGGTAGCGCGAGGGTAGTGGCTGGCACCAGCGGCTGGCCCACGGCGGGGCCCGCAGTGGGCCAGAAAGTGCCTGCCGCGGCCGAAAATTGCAAGTTGCCTTGCCGGAACTGCCGCTCCTCAAGGGGTGGGGCCGAGTGCAGCTGCACAAAATCGAGGGGAGTGAGGGTGGCCGTGGCGGCCTCGTAGTGTAGCCACTGGTAGAGCTGGTTTTTGGGAGCGGTGTCGGGCAAGTCTAGCCGCTTAATTTCAAAAACGGTGACGGCGGGGCTGTGCAGCAAAAACAAAACGCGGTAGGGCATGGCGAAGACGTAGCCACCGCTAACCGGATGGCTGGCTAGGGCCAAAGCTACGCCTCGGCCGGGCTAGCCTAGGGCCACTGGCGGCGTTACCATTTTGCAAATAACCCTGCCGAAACGGTAAGGTACTAGGCAGATACGGAGAGGCTAGGCGAAGCCGCAGGAATTATTTTCTTTGATAACCAGACCTTTGGGGCGGAGCTAAGTTTGGAGTGGCATTGGGGACTGCGCTTTGCCAGTCTGCCTTAGCACTTTTGGCTGCCTGAGCGATATAGCTTTAACTAGGCCTCGCGCTCGATGCCCTGGCCGCGCAGTAATTTTCGGGCCGCGCCTCACCGGGAGCGGCGCCTTCTCTTCAAAAAAACGGTGGCTAACCTAGCCGCCAAGTTCTCATGAAAATTCTTTTAGTTGCCGGGGCGCTGGCCGTGGCCGCCAGCGCCGCTCAGGCCCAGAACACCGCTAGCCCGGCGCCTACCGTCCCAACGGTAACTGGCCCCGCCCAGCCGGCCGCCGGCCCGCTTACCTACTATGCCTTCGTGGATGCCTACTACGGCTACGATTTCAACCACGCCAACACCAACGTGCGGCCGGGGTTTCTGTACTCGCACAACCGCCAAAACGAGTTTACCGTGAACCAGGGCCTGGTAGGTGTGCGCTACGACGATGGGCACGTGCGCGGAGCCGTGGGCCTGCACGCCGGCTCCTACGTGAGCGCCAACTACGCCAACGAGGACCCGGTTTTTAAGCATATATACGAGGCCTACGCAGGCTTTCGACCGTTTGCCAAGGCCTGGCTCGACGTGGGTATTTTCAGCTCGCACATCGGCTTTGAGTCGGCCATCAGCAAAGACAACTGGGCCCTGACGCGCACCCTGATGGCCGAAAACTCACCCTACTACGAGTCGGGCGCCCGCCTCACCTACGAGGTAGGTCCCAAGCTCACGCTCACGGGCCTGGTGCTGAATGGCTGGCAGAATATCCGTGAAAACAACCAGGCCAAGGCTGTGGGCACCCAAATTCAGTGGAAGCCGACGGCGAAGGTGCTGGTCAACAGCAGCACGTTTTATGGCAATGAGCAGCCCGCCGACTCGCTTATTCGCCGCCGCTACTTCCACAACTTCTACGTGACGTACGCCGCTACCCAGCGCCTCAACCTGGCTTTGGTGTTTGACGTGGGCAAGCAGCAAAGCGCCGGCCGCGTGGGCTACGATACCTGGCACGCGGGCGCAGTATTTGTGAAATACCAGCTAGCCAACCAGCTCTCGACCACCCTGCGCGGCGAGTACTACTACGCCGACCGCGGCGTGATTATCAACAGCAGTATGCCGCTGCGCACCGCCGCCGACGTGCGCCTGACGGGCGGCGCCCTCAACCTCGACTACGCGCCCACTACCAACGTGCTGGTGCGCCTCGAAGGCCGCTACCTCCACTCGCGCAGCCCGACGTTTCAACGCCCCGACAACCAAACGGCCCGCGACTACGCCAACCTCACGAGCAGCATCGCGCTTTCATTTTAAAGCGATTGCGAAGTAGATGGGCAACTTCGATTAGTGGTTAATCATTGATAATTAACCACTAACCATTATTTCCTCCGCCCGTTGGGCCAAAGCGCTCGGTCAGAATGCTTTCGCTAGCTAGCCCGGCGGCTAGCAGGCCGTTGGCTACGGCTTCTACCAGCCCCGTGGGGCCGCACACGAAGCACTGCGGCGCGGCTGGCAGCCGCGCCACTACTTCGCCTAGCATCGGGGCGTCGATGCGTCGGTGGTAGCCCGCCCAGCCCGCGGGGGCCTGCCGGGTGTAGTCGAGCAGTAGGGTAAAGGACGGGTCGGCCTGCGCCAGGGCCGCCAGCTCGGCCTGGTAAATAACCTCCTCGGGCGTGCGCACGCTAAACAGCAGTACCGTCGGCGGGTGCAGCCCCGCCCGTTGCCGGTGGCGCAGCATGGCCATGAGCGGCACCACGCCCGAGCCGCCACCCACGAGCAGCAGCGGCCGCGCCGGCTCGCCGCGCCACACGAAGTAGCCGCCGATGGGGCCGCGTACTTCCAGCGAGTCGCCGACCGCCACGCCTGCAAAGAGATAGCCCGATACTTCGCCATCTTCGACCAGCTCGATGGTCAGCTCGATTTCGCCGGTTTGCTCGGGCGGCGAGGCGATGGAGTAGCTGCGCTCGGCCTGGTAGCCGCCTTCGGCGGTGAGGCGCAGGTCGTAGTGCTGGCCCGCGAGGTGGGGCGTCCAGCTGGGCAGTTGCAGTACGAAGGTTTTGACGCGGGGCGTTTCGGCTCGGATGGCCGTCACCGTCCCGATTTGCCAGGCTAACCTGCTCATAGCCTAATGTTTGAGTTTGAGTTTGAGGCCAGGTCTTCGTCGTCGGTCTCGTAGCGCTGCTCCTGCCACGGGTCGCCGTACATGCTGTAGCCGGCGCGCTCCCAGAAGCCGGCCTCATCTTCGCTCATAAAGCGCAGGCCTTGCACCCACTTGGCGCTCTTCCAGAAGTAGAGGTGCGGCACCACCAGCCGGGCCGGGCCGCCGTGCTCGGGCGCCAGCGGCTGGCCCTCGAAGGTGAGGCCCACGAAGCCCTTGCCCGCGCGCAGGTCGGCCAGCGGCAGGTTGGTGGTGTAGCCGCCGTAGCTGTAGGCCATCACGTACTGGGCCTCGGGCTTGAGCTGCACGTACTCAAGTAGGGTGTCGATGCTCACGCCGCGCCAGTGGGTATTGAATTTCGACCACTTCGTGACGCAGTGAATGTCGGGGTTGAAGTCTTGCTGCGGCAGCTGGTTAAACTCTGCCCAGCTCCACTGTACGGGGCTTTCTACCAAGCCCTTGAGCTCAAACGCCCACTGCGGGAGCGCGATGCGCGGCGTGGGCCCGGCCGTGAGCACGGGAAAATCGGTGGTTTCGTACTGGCCAGGAGGCAGCTTGTGGCCGCTGGCGCGCTTGGGCTGAAAGCCTTTATTGGTGAAAAAACCGGGCATAAAAAGCAGAAGGTAAACGGTAAAACTGGGGGCTAAACCGGCTTGGCCCGGCCAGAGTTATGGCGGCGCCCGCCGCGGCGGGCCCGGCCCGGATTACTTTCGCCGCAAACTCCTTTCGCCATGACTATTCGCGCCGCGTTATTCAGCCTTGCCCTCGCGCTGCCCACTGGCGCTAGCCTCGCCCAGTCGAGCGGGCCGCCCGTGTCGGCGGGCGTGCCGCACGCGCTGGCCCGGCAGCGGGCCCACGCCCTGCGGCAAGTAGCTTACACCCTGCACTTGCAAGTGCCCAGCGCGGTAGCGCAGCCCATTGCCGCCACCGAAAAAATTGTCTTTCGGCTGCTCGAAAATGCGGCGCCGCTCCAGCTCGATTTCAAGGCCAGCCCCACCCAGTTGCAGCGCCTCACCGTGAACGGCCGGCCCGCGCCGCTCACCTTCGAGCACGAGCACGTGCTCATCGCGCCGGCCCTCCTCAGGCTGGGGGCCAATGAGCTGGCGCTGGAATTTACGGCCGGCGACATGTCCCTGAACCGCAACCCTGACTACCTCTACACGCTGCTCGTGCCCGACCGCGCCCGCACCGTGTTTCCGTGCTTCGACCAGCCCGACCTCAAGGCGACGTTTGGGCTCACGCTCACGGTGCCCGCCGCCTGGCAGGCCGTGGCCAACGGCCCGCTGGCCGACTCGGCCCGCACCGCCGACGGGCTCCGTAAAACCTGCCGCTTCCAGCCCTCCGACACCATCAGTACTTACCTGTTTGCCTTCGCGGCGGGCCGGTTTCGGCACGAGCTGCAGCAGCCTGGCGGCCGGCCCATGCACTTCTACTACCGCGAAACCGACTCGGCAAAAATCCGGCGCAGCATGGGGCCGATATTCGACATTCAGGCCGGGGCGCTAAAGTTTTTGCAGGACTATACCCAGCGGCCGTACCCGTTTCAGAAGTTTGATTTTACGGCCATTCCCGACTTCCAGTACGGCGGCATGGAGCACGTCGGGGCCATTGACTACAAGGCCAGTACGTTGTTTTTGGACGATGCTGCCACCCGCGACCAGCTCAACGCTCGCGCCAACCTGCTGGCCCACGAAACGGCCCACATGTGGTTTGGCGACCTCGTGACGATGCGCTGGTTTGACGACGTGTGGACCAAGGAGGTATTTGCCAATTTTATGGCCGACAAAATCAGCGTCGTGACCCAGCCCGGCGGCAATTTCAACTTAAAATTTCTCACCGACCACTACCCGGCGGCCTACGCCATCGACCGCACGGCGGGTGCCAATCCCATCCGCCAACCGCTTGATAATTTGCAGGATGCGGGCTCGCTCTACGGCAATATCATCTACCACAAAGCGCCCATCATGATGCGGCAGCTTGAACATTTGATGGGGCCGCTGGCCTTCCGCGACGGCCTGCGCGAATACGTGCGGCGCTACGCCTTCGGCAACGCCACCTGGCCCGACCTCATCGCCATCCTGGATGCCCGCACGCCCGCCGACCTGCAAGCCTGGAACCGCGTGTGGGTGAATGAGCCCGGCCGGCCGCAGTTCAGCTACCAGCTGCACACGGCGGGTGGCAAGATTACCCAGCTTACCCTTACCCAGAAGGGCGAGGACGGCAGCGCCCGCGCGTGGCCCCAGGTGTTCAGCGTGGCCCTCGTGTACGCCGACCACGTGGAGGAATTGCCCGCCGACATGCGCGCCGCCAGCCTGCGCCTGCGCGCCGCCGAGGGCCGCCCCGCCCCGCGCTACCTCGTGTTCAACTCGGCGGGGGAGGGCTACGGTATTTTTCCGGTTGATGCGCGGATGCTGCCCCACCTGGCCGAGCTGAAAAAGCCCGTGATGCGCGCCGCCGCCTACATCAACCTCACCGAAAACATGCTCAACGGCCGGGCCGTCACGCCAGCGCAGCTGCTCGCCCGCTTGCGCCCGCTGCTCGCCCACGAGCCCGAGGAGCTGAACCTCAACCTGCTGCTGGGGCAGGTAACGGACCTTTTCTGGCGCTTCACGCTGCCCGCGCAGCGCCCGGTCCTCGCCGCCAGCCTCGGGCCCCAGCTGTGGCGAGCCATGCAGCAAGTAGCTGCGGTCAACGAGAAGAAGCTGTTATTCAAGGCCTACGCTGGCTTAATGCTGGGTGCCGAAACCCAGGCGCGGGTGTACGAAGTGTGGGAAAAGCGCCAGCCCCCAGCGGGCGTCAAGCTCTCGGAAGACGACTACACCGACCTGGCCGCCGGGCTGGCCCTGCGTAGTTACCCCGGCTACAATGCCATTTTGCAAACCCAGCTCGGCCGCATTCAGAACCCCGACCGGCGCCTGCGGCTCCGCTACCTGCGGCCGGCGCTCTCGGACACGGTGGCCGTGCGCGACGCCTTTTTTGCGGGGCTGGCCGACGCCAAAAACCGCGAAAAAGAAGCCTGGGTAACCTCGGCGCTGGGCTACCTGCACCACCCGCTGCGGGCCGCCACTTCCGAAAAATACCTACCCCAGAGCCTGGCGCTGGTGGAGGAAATTCAGCGGACGGGCGACATTTTCTTTCCCCAAAGCTGGCTGCAAGCTACCCTGCGCTGGTACCAGACGCCCACGGCCGCCGCCACCGTGCAAGGCTTCCTGCGCCGCCACCCCGACTACAACCCCAAGCTGCGCGCCAAAATCCAGCAGGCCGCCGACCCCGTGCTGCGCGCCGCCCGGCTCACGCCCGCCGGGGCTAAGTAGCACAGCGTGTACCGTGGCCGCTGCGAGTCCGCGCGGGTAAACGCCTGCTTGCTTCCCACTCAGCGGACTCGCAGCGGCCACGGTACAGCCAGTACGCACTCCAAAAAACGCGCTGATTAGTTGTTTTTGGCCAGTTCTTACCCGGCCCGGGCTCCCCAAGCCTGGGCCGGGCTTGCGTGTGCCCTATGGAGCGGGTACGGTCAACGGAAAGAGAAAGAGTGCTGAATGGGGCGAGATGAGGCCGCCTGGTTGCGGAGCAGCGGCTTCGCAAGGCGGGGTATTTCCAAAGCGTCGGACGCCCCTCCAGAGCAAAGAGCGCGGACTGAATCTTGAAATTGGTATTGGTTTTGTAGTATAAGCTCGCTGGGTTTTATAGGGTAAAAACTACCAGAAAATTTAGATTAATGCTGAGTAATTTTATTGATAATAAGCATTTTGTAAGAGTGATTTATTTTTTTGATTGGTTCATTGCCGTCTATTTATTCACTAAATAAGTGCAATTCGGATTCTGGTATTTTTATTCACTTCACTGCTAAGTATGAAACATTCTTTACCCCTTATTACCTTCCTCCTTCCCTTTGCCCTGGCGAATGGGGCGGCTACTGCGGCGAGGGCGAAAACCACCGCCGTGGCGCTGTACGTGAATGACGGCGCCACCAGCGGCGACGTATTCACGAGCGCAGCGGGCAGTGATGCGACTGGCGATGGCTCGGCTGCGGCGCCTTTTGCAACCGTAGCGCAGGCCCTGGCCCAGGCCGACCTCACGACGCGCACCATTTTTATTGATGCCGGCACCTACACCGAGCGGGTAGGCCTCAACCAGGCCATCGACCTGCAAGGCGCGGGCACGGCCACGGCCCACCCGGCGAGCGCCACCATCTTCGACGGTGGGCTGCGGCCGGCCACCACTCAAACCGACGAGGCGGGCGTGCTCGTGACGGTGAGTGGAGGCACTAGCAGCCAGCCGCTGACCATTGCCGGCCTTACCGTGCAGGCCTATGACTTTGGGATTCAGGCTACTGGTGGGAATCCGCAGGCCCACATCCTGCTGGCCGACGTGGAAGTGGTGCACAACCGCCGCCAGGGGATTTTCTGGTCGAGCCTGGGCGGCGTGCAAGACCTGACGCTGCGCCGGGTGCGGGCCGCCTACACGGCCGAGGCGGGTAACCTCACCACCAACGGGGCCGGCCGGGGCGTGTTCCTGGTTAATGGCCCTAAGGCCGACATCCTGATTGAGGATGGCGTATTTGAATACAACCGCCGCAACGGGGTGGACGTCAACGACGGCAGCGTGAGCGGCCTGACGGTGCGCAACTGCCAGTTTGCCCACAATCTGGGCGGCGCGCTGGCTGTGTTGGGCGCAGCGGGTGCCCGCGCCGGCAACGGCCAGTTTACCAGCATGGCGGCCTTGCTCGAAGGCAATACGATCCGCAATAACGCCTCGAATGGCATGGAGCTGAAATCGTGCACCGGCACTGGGCTGGGGAGCGGGGCGGGCAGCTTTGTGGTGCGCAACAACTACATTGCCCGCACCATCGGCGCGCCCACTGCGTTGAGTGAAGACAACGCGGGCGTGGCGTTCATTGACCGCGACCGCAACGTGATTGCCGTGGGCGGCGGCCTCACCGGCGACCTGAAGACCGGGGGCGCTTTTGTGCAGGGCAATACGATAAGGGGCTACCTCACCAACGGCGCCAGTGCCACCAATGGCTTTGGGATGGTGCTGGAAGGCGCTCAGAATAAAGTATTTGGAAATGTGGTGGCGCAGTGCCAGCAGGGCATTCAGGTGCAGGACCGCCCCGCGAATAGCGGCGGCGCCACGCCGTTTTTTGACATCAGCCGCAATGGGCTGGTGGTGTCGGCGGGCGATAGCATTCGGGGCAACCGCCTCGATAGCTGTACCAGTGCCATACGGGCCGTGAACCTGACCAACCCAGTGGATGCCTCGCTGAACTGGCTGGGAGCGGCTACCGCCACTGCCGTGCGCGGCGCGGCCAGTACCGACGGCCTGGTAGTGACGCTAAGCGGCCCGGATGCTGGCTTTAGCCCGCTAGCGGCATCGGCCCCGACGGGTCTGATTGATTACTCGCCGTTTCTGCACCGGGCAACCGATGCTGCGGAGGCCGCCGGCTTCCAGCCCAGCCTCGATTACTTGCACGTTGATGCTTACAGCCCACAGTCGGCGGCCGCTAGCCCGCTGGCCGAAGGCCTCGCGCTACTGCCCGAAGGCGATACCCTGGCCCTCGCCGCCGCTACGTACGACGAGCGCCTGCTCGTTACAAAAAGCTTCACCCTGACCAATGACGGCCCAACCACGCTGCGCGACCTTCGCCTGAATGGCGCCGGTAAAGTGCTGATGCTGGGCGCGCCCCTTACGATAGCTGGCTCGCTCACGCTCGACGCGGGCCTGGTGCGCACGACGGCCACCAACCTACTCACCTTAGCCGACCAAGCCACCGCCACCGCCGGCAACGCCGCCGCTTATGTAGACGGGCCCCTGCGCAAAGTAGGGCAGCAGGATTTCGTGTTTCCGCTCGGCAACGGTGGGCAATGGGCGCGCCTGGGCATTTCGGCGCCCACCGACGCTGCTACCGCTTTCACCGCCGAATACGTGGCGGCCGCTTACCCCACTACCACGGCCGCCGCGCCGCTGAGCGAAGTAAGCCAAGTGGAACACTGGACCCTGGATGGCGTCGGCACGGCCGATGCCGTGCGCGTGCGCTTGTTTTGGGAAGATGCTTTTCGGAGCGGCATCGACGGCTTTTCGGCCGATTTGCAGGTGGCGACCTTCACCGGCACGCAGTGGGAAACGGCCGGCAACGGTGGCCTAGGAGGTAGCCTAGCGGCGGGCTCGGTCGCGTCGGACCAGCCACTGAGCACGTTCGGCGCCTTCACGCTGGGCTCGCTTTCGCCGGCGGTCAACCCACTTACGGCGCAGCTGATGCAGTTCACCGCCAACCAGGCGCGCCCCAATGCCGTGGATGTGGAGTGGGCGCTCACCGACGAAACCAACACGTACGGCTACGCCGTGGAGCGATCGGCCGACGCAGCTGCCTGGCAGCAAGTGGGCTTCGTGGCCAGCCAGGGCGTTACCAAGCAAGCCCGCCGGTACACCTACCAAGACCAGGCCGTGCCCAACCTCGCCCGGGCATTCTATCGCCTCCGCCAAACGGCCGCGGCCGGCGCGGCCCGCTACTCTAAGGTGACTGCGGTGGCCCTGGCTGGCAGCGCGCTGGCTACCACCACTGCCGCCACGACGAGCACGTTCGCCGTGTTTCCGAACCCCGCCCGCGGCCAGGTAACGCTGCGCCTGCCGGCCCAGCCGGGCGGCCCAGCCCAGCTCACGCTCACCGACCTGAGCGGCCGCCTCGTGCTGATGCAAGCCGTGCGCGGTGGCACCGATACCCAAGTCAGCTTGCCCGCCGCCCTGAGCACGGGCATCTACCTGCTGCAAGTGCAGGGCGCAGGCCTGGCAAGCAAGCCGCAACGGCTGGTAGTGGAGTGATTAAAGTTTTGGGTAGTGCTATAAATAGAGTTGTTATTGCTTGTTAGCCAAAACATTGAAGGCTTATACCTGTTCCCC
>CAZERY010000115.1:0-10951 GCA_964514915.1 uncultured Hymenobacter sp. | reverse complement strand
TCATGCTGCAAAGTACTTACCTGGTTTCGCTTTTCACTTCACGACAAGTTTAAAAATCAAATTCATACACCACGTAGTGCTCGGCGGCGTCGATGAGCACCAGCCGGCAGGGCTGCGCCCCCGTGACGGTGCGCACCACGGCGTAACAGCGCCGGGCCAGCTCGCCATAAAACGGCTCGCCCGGCATGAAGGGGAAGACTTCAGTGAGGTTGCCGGCCATCGTGAGCTGCGCAATGGCGGCGCAGCGCTCGGCGGGGTAGCCGGCGGCGCGGGCCAGCCCAACTACCCAGTCGCGGTCCCAGCTCGACTGGTTGCTGTGGGTATTGAGCGCGCCCTGGGCCAGCTTCACGGCTTTGCCCAGCATGATGCCCATTGTGAAAGAAGCTAGCGGCGAGGCGGTTATCTTCTCTAAGGTTTCGCCAATCCAGTTGCCGTACTGCACGAAGCCCAGCGCCGGCAGGTGCCCAAAGAGGCGGCGCAGCAGCTTTTCACTGCGCCCCCCCGAGTTGATGACCACCTCCGTCAGGCCGTTGGCCAGCGCCACGTCGATTCCCTGCACGATGCTGGCGATGTAAGCTTCAGCCGAAAAGGGCTTCACGATGCCCGTGGTGCCCAGGATAGAAATGCCGCCCACGATGCCCAGGCGGGAGTTTAGCGTTTTGAGGGCCAGCGCCTCACCGCCCGCCACCGCCACTTGGATGGACACGCCGCTGTCCAGCTCAAAATCGGCCAGCACCTCGGCCACCACGGCGCGCATCATCTGGCGGGGCACGGGGTTGATGGCCGGCTCGCCCACCGCGATGGCCAGCCCCGGCAGCGTGACGATGCCCACGCCCGCGCCAGGCAAAAACTGCACCCCGCCCGTGTCGTTAAACGAGACGGTGCAGCTGATTTCAGCCCCGTGGGTTACGTCGGGGTCGTCGCCGGCATCTTTCAGCGTAGCGCAGCAGGCTTCTTGCTGGTTATAAGCGCATTGTGTAATAACAAACGGCACTTCCTCGCCGCCCGGCAGCGTGATGCTGACCTCCGGCACCGGCTGCTGGCCGAGCAGCGCCAGCAGGGCGGCCTTGGTGCAGGCCGTGGCGCAGGCGCCGGTGGTGTAGCCCGAGCGCAGGGGGCCATCAGGAATCGGCCGCAGGGCCATGCAGGTAGGGGGGTAAGAGCGTCCGCAGCTCGTCTGCGTGCGCGAAGCGGCGAAAAGTGGGGGGTAGGGCCGGCCGCCGCACTATAAAAATAGGCACGCCGGCCGCCAGTGCCGCCGCAATCTTCACCGAAAGAAAGCCGCTCTCGCCGCTCTCCTTCGTAATAATAGCTTGGGCGCCAGTTTGTTGGAGTAGGGCGATTTCCTCAGCCTGCCCCGCGCCTGGCCACTCAGGAATAAGATTAGCCGCCGGAAAGCCCACCTGCCGGGCCAGCGCTACCGATGCTTCGCGGGGTAGCACCCGGCAAAACAGCGGCCGCTGCTGCCAGTACCCGCGCAGCCGCGCCAGGGTTTGGACCCCGCTGAGCGCCAGCGCGGGCGCGTAGCCGGCAGCTAGCAGCTGCGTGGCTGCATCTTCATAATCAGCCACGTAGTGCACCAGTGGGTGCGCCAGGCGCTCGGGGTACTGGCGCTCCAGGCGCAGCACGGGCAGGCCCAGCTGCTGGCTGGCCTCGGCCACGGTGGCGTGCAGCACCTCAGCAAATGGGTGGCTGGCGTGCACGATGCACCCGACCTGCTGCTGCCGGCAAAACTCGACCAGCCCCGCCACCGTGAACGCGCCCCAGCGGGCTCGGCCGTTGGGTGGCAGGTCTATTTCGACCTGATTTTTAGTTGAATACCAAAAGGCGTAGCCCGTGCTGCCCAGCCCGGCGGCCACCTGCTTGCCCTCGGTAGTGCCGCCGAAAACCAGCACTGTTTTACTAGGTAGGGAAGCTAGTGGGGTAAGCATTAAACTTGTTCTTGATTTAGAAAACGATAAGATTTAGTTGTCATGCTTCGACAAGCTCAGCATGACAGACGTTTTTTGCCTTATCCAATTCATTGTCAATTCTATAGTTAAGGCAAGTAGTTTGGGCTCGCAAAGTCCAAGCTACTGCCCACTGTCCGCCTGCTTTTTGGGCTTTTTGACTTTGGCCGGCTTGCCAGTGCGGAAGATGTGCTTCCAGTCGGGGTGGTAGAGCTGCGAGCGGTTTTTGCGGGCCCCGATGGCCGCGCCCACCACGATGAGCACCGTGCGCGTGAGCTTGTGCTGGCGAATGAGGCTAGCCAGATCGGCGAGCTGGCCGGTGTAGATTTCCTCGTCGTCCCAGGTCACGCGGTAGAGGATGGCCACCGGCGTATCGGCGGGGTAATGCTCCTCTAGCTGCGCCTGCACGCGCTTGGCAATGGTGGCGCTGAGGAAGATGCACATCGTAGCGCGCTGCTTCGCCATCTCGGCCAGGTCTTCGTGGGGTGGCAGGGGCGTGTTGCCGGCCCCGCGGGTCAGGATGATGGTTTGCACCACTTCCGGGATGGTAAACTCCGAGTTCAGGCTGGCCGCGGCAGCCTGAAACGCCGAGATGCCGGGCACGATAAAGTAGTCCATGCCGCGCTCGTCAAACTCGGTCATCTGCTCCTGAATGGCCCCGTAAATAGCCGGGTCGCCGGAGTGCAGCCGCACGATGAGGTGGCCGCGCTCGTAGTGCTCGGTCATCAGCGCTAGCTGGTCTTCCAGGGTCATACTGGCCGAGTTGCGCACCACCGCGCCGGGCTTGGCGTAATGCGTGAGGCGCTCGGGTACCAAGCTGCCAGCGTAGAGAATCAGGTCCGCCGTTTCCAGCAATTCCTTGCCTTTCACGCTGATAAGGCTGGCATCGCCGGGCCCCGCGCCCACGATGGCGACCACGCCGCGCCGCTCGGCTGTGGCATCGAGCGCCACGGCTAGGGTGTGCTTCTTGCCGGAGGCTACCGTAACTTTTTGCTTTTCCAATAGCAACTGGCCGTTGCCGCTAGCGAGTTGGGCGGCGGCTTCGCCCACGCTGGGCACGCCGAGCTTACGCAGCACCACGTCCGACGGATTGGGGGTGGTTTGCGTGTTCAGCGCGTCGGCGGGGTAGGTGAGCAGCGGCACCCCTAGCCGCTCGGCCAGCGCCAGAAAAGCCACCTCGTCGTGCTTGATGTCAATGGAATTGATAGACTTAACCGCTTCTATCGCTAGCTCATGCGCAGCTAACTGGGCGCGCACCGAGGCTTCGAGCAAGTCGGCTTCGATGTCGCGCGAGCAGCCCAGGCCCAGGTGCAGCACCGGCGCGTAAAACGCGAGTGCCGGCACTGGGGCCACCAGCGGCCGGTACGTCACGGCTAGCGCCAGCTGGTAGCGGTCCCAGGCTATCTCGTCGCGGCTGTAGAATATGTCTACGAACGGCGGGCGGGTTTTTTCAAGCCAGCGGGTGCCTTCATCCTGCACATCCAGCAGCAGTGCGGTTTTGGCGTTGTTTACAAA
Source organism: uncultured Hymenobacter sp. (assembly GCA_964514915.1). GTDB lineage: Bacteria > Bacteroidota > Bacteroidia > Cytophagales > Hymenobacteraceae > Hymenobacter. The sequence continues at coordinate 7,487 of CAZERY010000115.1, read as the reverse complement.
CAGAGAAACCAGCTTATTAAGCGGCTGGCTAGCCACGGCCTGCCAGCCAAACTGCGCCGCCAGCGTATCCAGGGCCCAGATATGCTGCAAGTCGCTGGCCGTGGTGATGATGGCCTGCGCGCCCAGCACCCGCGCCAGGCGGCGGGCCAGCTCGTTGGCCCCGCCCAGGTGCCCGCTCAGCACCGGCTGCACAAACTGCCCGTGGTCGTCGAGGTTGAGGATAGCCGGGTCGGTGGCCTTATCCTGCACGTAGGGCGCAATGCTACGCACGCAAATGCCCAGCGCCCCGATGAAGATAAAAGCATCATAATCAGCAAATGACGCAGCCAAAAAATCAGCAATAGACGCTATCGGCTGCACGGTGGACGCGCCACCCGGGCGGGTCGAAAACACGATGCTGCCTTCGAGCTCCCGGCAGAGGCGGTCGGCGAGCAGCACGCCGCGGTCGGTGCTGGCCAGGATGGCGGTGGGCTTATTCTTCATGGTTTGCGGGCGGTCAGCACCCAAATGGGGTTATGTTCATCGAGCTGCACGCGCTGGGGCGGCGCGGGCAGCTGCCAGCCCAGCGCGTGCGCCTGGGCTAAAAATTGGTCGTGGCTCGCGGGTAGCACGGCGTTTAGTACCACGGTGCCGCCGGGGGGTAGCAGCGCGTCGAGCCGGGCCAGCAGCTCGGGCAGCCGGCCACCGTGGCCGCCCACAAACACGGCCTCGGGCACCGGCAGCGCCGCTAGGTTTTGGGCAAAAAAATCGCCCATCACCACCGCAATGCCGGGGGCCGAAAGCTGCCGGGCGTTGGCGTCTAGAATAGCTTCGCACTCGGGCCGCTGCTCAAACGCCACCACGGCTAGCTGCGGAAACAGCCGCCGCGCCTCAATCGCCACCGAGCCCGTGCAAAAGCCCACGTCCCAGAATACGCGCTTGCCAGCTAGCCCCAGCTGGGCGAGGCTGAGCAGCCGAATGGCCTTTTTGGTTATCATGCCCGGCCGGCCCGGCAGCCCCACGAAGGCCGAATCGTCGAGGCCCCAGGGGGGGGTAGGGGCTGATGTTTGGCGCAGCAACACGCAGTTGAGGGGCAGGAAACTAGCTTGGACGGCTTCGGCCAAAGTGTAGCGACCTAGGCGCTCACGCGGGCCGTCGAGGTCTTCGCCCACCAGCATTTCGTAGTGGCGAAAATTATAGTCCAGCAGCCGCTGACCGATGGCGGCCGGCGTGCGCACGCCATCGGTTAGCACCGCGATGAGGGGCTCGTAGCGCAGCAGCGCCTCATCGAGCTGCTGCCAGCTGCGGCCGTGCACCGACACGTTGCGCACCTGCTCGTAGGGCTGGCCGATTTTGGCGCACAGGCGCTGCACGCTGTTGAAAGCCGAAAATACGGCCACGGCCGCGCCGGGGTCGTGCGTCTGGATGGTGCGCACGATGCCGAAAAACAGCGGGTCGCCGCTGGCAAAAACCAGGATGGGCGCGGCCATCGCCCGGTACTGGGCAAACAACGCCGGCAGGTCGCCGCCGATGGTGAGCCAGGTGTGCGGGTCAGGCAACTGGCTCTTAACCAACTCATAATGCCGCCGCCCGCCCGAAAATACCGCGTGCGTAGCGACCAGCCGCTGCACGGCCGGCGGCAGCGCGGCGGGCGCTTGGTTGGGCAAGCCAACTACGGTATACTGGCGCATCAGGACTGGGCCGGGGTAGTAACCAGCTCCCGCTGCGGCAGGGTGAAGGCGGCGTTGACGATGCTGGCGGCCACGCTGCTGCCGCCCTTGCGCCCTTCGATAATGACCAAGGGCCAGCCGCTAAGGCTCTTGATTTTGAGCTTGGATTCGACCACATTCACGAAGCCCACCGGTGCCGCCACGATGCCCGCCGGCTGGCAGTGCCCGGCCTGGACCTGCTCGGCCAGCTCAAACAGCGCCGTGGGCGCGTTGCCCACCACAAATAGCGCCGTAGGGTGCGCGGCGATAGCTAGCCGCATGCCGGCCTGGCTGCGCGTGAGGCCCTCGCGCGCGGCCAGGTCGGCCACGCGCTCGTCGTTGAGGTAGCACAGGACCTCCACGCCGTACTGCTCACGGTAGGCCCGCGTGATGCCGGCCTGCACCATCGTCACATCGGTAACGACCACGCCGCCACCGGCCAGGTAGGCGTGCCAGTGCTCCAGGGGCTGGTTTTGGGCGTAGTACAGCTGCTCGTACTCAAAGTCGGCGGTGCTGTGAATGCAGCGAATCACGGCCCACTGGTCGGTCGGTGCGAGGTCGGCGCGCTGCAACTCGGCCCTTATTTGCCGGAAGCTTTCGTCCTGAATTTCGTTGCCGCTCACGGGCTTGCGCGCCAGATAGCCGCGGGGCGTTACCAGGAATTTGCCGAAGCGGTAGGTCTGCGAGTTGCCGATTAGCACTAGGCAAAACATATCCACCAGCGTCACGTCCAGCTCGGCCAGCGTGGTGAGGTGCACCGTTTCGTCGGGGCGCGTGACCTGGCGCACGATGGCGACCGGCGTTTCGGGCGCGCGGTGCAGCAGGAAAATCTCACGCAGCCGGCTCAGCTGCCAGTTGCGCTTCTGGCTGCGCGGGTTGTAGAGCGAGGTCACAAAATCGCCGGTGGCGGCGGCCACGATGCGCTTCTCAATCGTCGCCCAGGGCGTCATCAAATCGGACAGCGAGAGGCAGCAGAAATCGTGGCCGATGGGCGCGCCTAGCCGCGCCGCCGCCGCCTGAAACGCGCTGATGCCGGGCAAGGTTTGCAGCTGAATATCGTGGCGCTGCCGCCGCGCGGCGTACTCGTACACCAGCGAGGCCATCGCGTAAATACCCGCGTCGCCGGAGCTGATAACGGCCACGTGCCGGCCCGGCTGGCAGCTATTTACCGCTAGCTCAGCGCGGGCTTCTTCCTCCGACAGCTCGCGGCCCAAACTCACGCAGCCGGGCTTGAGTAGGTGGCTAATAAACTGAAAATAATAGTGATACCCAATCACAAGGTCGGCGTCGGCCAGGGCGAGCCGGGCCGCCGGCACCAGGTAGGCATCCGAGCCGGGGCCAATGCCGATGACACTTAATTGCATAGCAAGCTCTTCAAAATAAGTAAGGAAAAATAGGGCAGCTCGCGCCCCGCCAGGTCGGCCAGGTCGGTCGTGAGGTATTGGTCAGGGGTGCCCAGCCGCTCGGCGTAGCAGGCCGTGGCCCGGCCCGCCGCCACCGCCGGGAGCACGTAGTCGAGCGCGCTGCGCACCTTGATGAGCACCACGGTTTCGAACTCGCGCAGGTAATTTTCCAGCGCCGCCGCGCTGGCCAGCAGCGGGATGATGGCCACCTTTTCGCGCAGCACCGCCAGCGGCACCTGGTGGGCGGCCGTAGCCAGCAAAAAGGAAGGCACGCCGGCGATGATTTCGACCGGCAGCTGGTGCGCTTGCAGGTGGGCCAGCAGGTAAGCGAAGGTGCTGTAAAAGGTGCTGTCGCCCTCGCTCACGAAAGCCACCGTGCGGCCCGCGTCGTAGTCGGCTTTAATCTGATAAAATACTTGCTCATAGCCCGCTAGCGCCGCCGTGCGGTCGGTGCGCATGGGCAAAAACAGGCCGCGCAGCTTGCTTTCCGCTAACCCTAGCTGATGCAAAATGGTGAGCGAGTAGCTGCTCTGCTGCCCGTCGGGCAGCACCGAGCCGGGGTAGTAAATAACGTCGGCGCGTTGCAGGGCGCGCAGGCCCTTCACCGTAATCAGCTCCGGGTCGCCGGGGCCGAGCGACACGCCGTAGATTTTGCCCGTATGGGCTAGGGCAGGCTCAGCATGACGGACAGTTGGCAATTGAGTACTCATAATTAGATGCCGAGCAGGTTTTTGAGTTGCGGCAGCAACCCTTTCTTGGCCCCGATTTTCTGCTCTTCCTCGAAGAGAATACCTTTCACGTTGAGGTGGTGGCCGGTTTGCTCTTTGCCCACTTCGTCTTCAAAACCAATCATTTGGGTGCGGTACTTGCAGAGCTGGCAGTTCATGTTGGGGCTGCCAAACTCGACTTCGGCGATGCGCTCGTCCACGGCGCGCAGCAGCAGCTCGTCGCTGCCGAAGGAGCTGGTGTAGATATACTCCTTGGCCGAAGTGGCCTGGTGGGCTTGCACCTGGCTGTAGATGCGCTTGAGCAGCACGCCGGTAAACAAAAACACCGGCAGCACCACCACCCGGCGGTAGGGCAGGCGCTCGACCAGCGGCAGCGTATCGGCCAGCAGCGGCTTCGTGACGCCCACGTAGGCCGTGGTGGCGAAGCCAAAACCCAGCCCTTCCCAGATGAGGCGCGTGAGCTTGGCTACTTCCGAGTTGGCGTCGGGGTCGTTGGTGCCGCGGCCCACCACCAGCAGGCAGCACTCTTCGCGGGGCACGGGTGGCTGGCCGGCCTCGGCTTGTGCCACCATCTGGCGGGCCAGCTGCAAGAGCGGCGCCGAGATGCCCAGGTGCCGCCCCAGCGTGATTTTCAGGTCGGGGTACTGCTGTTGCAGCGAGTTCATCTCGAACGGAATATCGTTCTTGGCGTGCCCGCCGGCAAACAGAATGGCCGGAATAGCCGTGATGTCGCGCACGCCCTGCTGGTACATGCGCTCGACGGCCGCGGCGTAAATCGGGTGGGCAAACTCCAGGAAGCCGTAGTCAATAACCCGGTCGGGGTAGCGTGGCACGAGGCCGGCCACCAGCTCCTGAAAGCCGGTCGTGCCTTCCTTGTCGCGGCTGCCGTGCCCACAAATCAAAATACCTTGCTTGGTTGCCATGCGGGTTGGGTTAAGAGCGGGGGGTTGGCTCGTCGAAAACCGCGAGTGGGTTGGGGTATAAGAACTGGTAACTCAGCGCCGCTTTCAGCTTATCGGAGCTTACTACTTTATACGGCTGCGCCTGCACCGGCCCCATATCGGGCAGCGCGAAGCCCCGGGCCGCGGCGGCCGCCGCGTAGTAGTCGCGCCGGGTAGGATGCTCGTCGGCGCAGGCGTTAAATACCTCGCCCCAGGCGCCCAGGCGCACGATTTCGGCGATAATCCGCACGCAGTCGTCGCGGTGAATCACGTTCATGGGCGTGTCGGCCGCCCGGCTGCGCCGCCCGATGGCCGCCGCGTCGGTCGGCAGCCGGTCGTAGCCAATGAGCCCGCCAAACCGTAATACCGTGGTTTGAAACGCTGGCTCCTGCTGGAGCACTTGCTCCAAGGCCTGCACCACCTGACCACCCGGCTTCTGCGGGGCAGTCGGCGTGGCCTCAGTTACGACATCGTTGGTTTCAGCATACACTGAAGTCGAGCTGACGTACAGCACGTGCCGGACGCCGCTGTCGCGCAGCCGCTCGGCTAGCCGCTGGTACTGGGCTACTTGCGCGGCCGCGGGCTGGCCCGGCTGGGGCGGCACGGTGATGAGCATAGTCGGCACCTGCCAGAAAGGTCCAGCGGGCAGCGGGGCCTCGGTTAAGTTGACCTCAAAAGCTTGCAGGCCCAGCGCGCGCACTGCCTGTGCGCCGGCGGTAGTGGTGCGCGACACCTGCACCTGGTAGCCCTCGGCCGCGAGGTACTGGGTCAGCGGCAGGCCCAGCCAGCCGCCGCCCAGCACGCTAACGAGCTGGCTAGCTGGCGGTGAGGCGGGCGAAACGGTGGCTGGCTGGGGAGACATAGCGACTTTTAACGTTAATCCTGATGCAATACCGATTCGGCCAGCGGTTCGCCCGCCAGCAAGTGGCTGGCTACCAGTGCGGCCGCTTTGTCGGGCGTAATATGCTGATACCAAGTGCCTTCGGGATGAATAAATACCACCGGGCCGTGCGGGCACTGGTCGGTGCACTGCGTGCGGATGGTGTGCAGCTGGGGCTTGGCGCCCGCCGCCACGATAGCGGCCCGTAGCTGCGTGGTGGTATCGGCCGACCCTCTTTTGAGGCACGAGTCGCCGTTGCAGATGAAGGCAACGCGCTGGACGAGGGAAAGATCTTTTGCCATGAGTAGCCGCAACTAAGCCAGCTCCGGGAGCCAGCGCGCCAACGAGCAAAAGCAACGAGCAGCCGGCAGCGCCTCCGCGGCACTGACCTGATACCCACGGCTTTTCTCCCGAAAGCAAGGTGGAGGTAACGCTAAAGGGCAGGTCTTCTGGCTCGTTCAACCCCCGGGGCCTTCCCATAGCGCGGGCTACAGTGGCGGATATTCTCAGGGGCGGGTCCTGAACTTACAGCAGCGGGAACTGCTCCGGATTCGCACCGGATTCCCTTTTAAGCGCTTCTGGTAAGAAGCACACCACTCAACGGCATAAAGGTAAGATTGGGCTGGCGTTTCGGGCGCGGTGCAGCTTTTTGGCCCGGGCTGAAGGAGGTCTTGCCGGAGTCCGCGGGTGCATTTAAAGCGGCTTCGAAGTGGGTGTACGGCTTTTAAGAGAATTGGACTTACGTAAACGCTGGTTGTCATTGCGAGCGAAGCGAAGCAATGACAACCAGCGTTTACGTAAGCCTTAAGGTATTAAAAATTTGACTGTCAAATCTTTAATTAAGCACATTAACCCTGGATCCGCACTGTCTGCTCGCTTTAGCCCAGCCAAGAGCTAGCGAGGGAATTGTTGGAGCGTAGCCGTTAGTTCCGCCTTCGTCAGGGCGGTCGTGAACGACTGGCGCTGCTGGGTTTGGTTGTTGATAATCAGGGTGAATGGGATGGCGCCCGACCAGTTGCGGTCTACTTTGGTAAGCGTGGTGCTGGGGTCGGGCTCATCGAGCAGCAAGACCTCTGCCCGCAGGCCGTGCTTCCGCACGAAGGGCCGGACTTTCTTATCGAGCAGCGCCACGTAGTCGAGACTGACCAGCAGGAACTTGACTTTTTGCCCGGCAGTGGCCGCCCGTACTTGCTCGAAGGCGGGTAGCTCGCGCACGCAGGGCCCGCACCAGGTAGCCCAAAAATTGACCACGTACGTGGTGTCGGTGGGCCGGGCCAGGCGCTGCTGCAACGCGGGCAGCTTGAGCACGGCCACGCGCTGCGCCAAGCTCCCCTGGGCGGCTAGCAGCAGGCTGGCAGTCAGGCCCAGAGATTTTACAAGTACCATTAGCCAAAAGTAGGTTGCCCAGCCCAGGAAGCTGCCGGTGTCGCCTCAGCCAGCCCGGCTAGCTGGCTAGCGTACCTTTGCAGCCGGGCCGCAACTTTCGCTGGCTGGCTCTAGTTTGCAAGTGCCATGAACAAGACTTATTGCCCTAGCCTGACCGAATATAAGCGCCGCGTGGCGCGGGTAGTAAACATCGGCGGCGTGCCGCTGGGGGGCGACTATCCCATCCGGGTTCAGAGCATGACCACCGTGGACACGATGGACACGCAAGGCTCGGTCGAGCAGACGCTGCGCATGGTAGCGGCCGGCTGCGAGTACGTGCGCATCACGGCGCCCAGCGTAAAAGAGGCGCAGAACCTGCTGGAAATCAAGAAGGAGCTGCGGGCCCGTGGCTGCAACGTGCCGCTCATCGCCGATATTCACTTCACGCCCAATGCCGCCGAGCTGGCCGCCCGCATTGTGGA
>CAZERY010000114.1:0-10985 GCA_964514915.1 uncultured Hymenobacter sp. | reverse complement strand
GCCAGGTCGTGGGCCCGGGCGTAGGCGCGCAGCACGGTGCGCAGGCGGGCCAGGTCGGGGTTGCGGTAGCGGCGGGCGCGGTATGAGTCGGCGGGGGCGGTAAGCAGCACCTCGGCCTCGGGGCAGCGCTGGCGCAGGCCGCGCACCAGCGTGTCGAGCTGGCTAGCGAAGCGCGCCGGGTCGAAGCCGGGGCTAAACGCATCGTTGGTGCCCAGCGACACAATAAACAAATCGGGCTGTAACAGTGGCAGCTGCTCGAAGAACAGCGGCGCCCGGTCGAAGTGGCGCACCGCGGCGCCGTTTACCCCAATGGCGTGGTACAGCACGCCGGGCTGGCCGTTTTCGAGCAGCAGACCGTAAAGGATGCCGCGGGTTTGGCGCAGGCTGCTGCGGGTGGTACGCAGCTCCACCAGGTCGCGGAGCGAGTCGAGCGGCAGAGGCACGGCTACGCGGCTATCCAGCCCCGGCGTGGTGGCCAGCCGGCGGTCGTGGCTGTCAAAAACCTGCCAGTCGAAGGCGGCGGGGCCGGGCTGGCGCAGCACCGTCAGCTTGTTGAAGCGGTAGTCGGGCCGGCGCAGCGTAGGGATGCGCAGCGTGAAAGCCGCCCCCGAATCGGTGGTAGCCAGCGAAATGCCGCTCAGGCCGATGGGCAGCGCGCTATCGGGCGGCGACAGCACGCGCCGGGTGCGCCACTGGCTGGCCTGCGTCGGGGCCGTGCGAAAGGTGGGCGAGCCATTGGTGCGGGCCACCCCAAACGGAAAAGCCAGGCCTCGCCCCGCATTGCCATATGTGCGCTGGAGCTCCCGGCGCGCGCGCCCCGAAAACTCATCGGCTTGCACGTGCGAATCGCCCAGGTGCACCACGCTCACGCGCCCGCCCGGCAGGCCCGCCGGGTGCAGCGGCAGCTCGGCCAGCCGCTGGTAGAACCGCTGGAGGCCGATTTGCGCGTTTTCGATGTGGTTGGCCGCGGGGTTCAGAAAAGGGTAGGCCGCCCGCAGGCTGTCGAGCGGGGCCGCTGCCTGGGCTTGCAGCCGGCCGCTGCCCCCCAGCAGCGCTCCCCAAAGCAGCAGGTAAGGAAATGGCAGCGACATAGCGAGCAGGGAAAATAACCGGGGCCGATGGGCCGCAGCTAGCGGGTGGAAGTAGCCCCACCGGCCGGGCTAGCGGTGCTATCGTGGTGGGCCGACGCCTCGGGGGCCACCGTGGGGTGGGCATACTCACTCATCAGGTAAGTAAACAGCAGGTTGGCAATGCGACGTGCCCCGCGAAAGTTAACGTGCGTGTAGTCTTTGTTGGCGAGGGGCGGCGAGTCGTCTACCCACCTGACCATCGAGTTTGCGCCGCCCATAGCTTCGAATAAATTCCAGAAAGCCACGTGGTTGCGCTGCGCCAAGCGTTGCTGCGCGGCCAGCAAAAGCGGCACGCTCGGGTCGGTCACAAACTCGCCGTCGATGCGCGAGCTTTTGTCGCTCATGCCGATGAGGAGAATACTCGCCTTGGGGAAGGCGCGCTGCATGCGGTCAATCACGCGGGTCATGGTGCGCTCATAAAAGCCGTAGCTCTTGACCTGGCTATTGGCCACGTTCACACCGTAGTGCAAGATGATGAGGTGGTAGTCCTGCTTCTGGCCAAAGGCAATAAGCTGCCGCGCCGGAATGCGCGTGAGCGACATACCACTATTGCCCCGAAACGAAAAATTGTCGAGTGTTATGCCCGTTTCGCTCTCAAAGCTGACGCCGTACACCGGGCGCGGCCCCTGCGTAGCGAAGGCCAGCCGCATCTGTCGGGCGGGCGTCGTGGGCTTTAGTACCAGGTCGTTAACGGCCTGGCTGCCGTCTAGCTCGTGGGGCACGGCGTGCCCATTGGTCGTTACCAGCACCTGGTCGTGGCTGGCGCCGGGGCCATAAAACAGCCGGGCTTCGGCAAAGCGCTGGAGCGGGGCAAAGCGCCGGGTACCGGCAAACTCGACCCAGCTTTCACCGCTCGCGCTGCCGCTACTGTCGTGGGTCGCCACCACGCGGGGCACAAATACGTGGCCCGACAAGCCCAGCGGAAATTCAGCCGGCAGCTGCGGCGACACGAGGTTGTACTCGCGCCAATCGGGAGAATACGTCTGGCGAATAGTGGCGCGAAACTCGGCCGTAACTGAGTTGATGGGTACGTAGCCCACGCCTGTACCGCCAAACTCCGTTTGCAGGCTGTTGCGCAAATCGCCGGTAATGAGGTCGCCCTCAATCATAGAATCGCCAAAGTAGGCGATGCGGGTTTTGCTGCCGTCGGCCTTAGTTTGGCGCAGGGCCGCCAAGAAGCTGTCGAGGCCACCCAGGTTGGCCACGGCCGGCAGTTGGGTCACGTCTGCATTGGGGCTGGTGATGGGAACTGGGCTAACCGCTGCCGGGTGGCTAGCACTGGCTGGCCCATTGGGCGGGGGTAGGCGGGAAGCCGCTCCGGCCGTGGGCTGGCGGCGGAGCACATCGGCTAGCAGGCGCACCGGTCGTAGCTCCACGCTCCCTACGGTTAGCCCTGGTTTGAGAAAAGAAAGCAAGCCCAGCAGGCCTACAATGAGCAAAACCAATAGGAAGGGGTTTTGCGAGCGCGGTGAATCCATAACTAGCCAGTAGCTACGGCAAAATTACGCTGGCTGGCTAGCTGTCGGGTGCCCTAAGTAAGTAAAATAAAGCCAACTATTACTTAAGGTAGTTATAGGTGGCCCGAGCTGCGGAGTGGAAGGAGCATAAAAGCCTGTTCGCCAGGAACAGCTCAGGTTTGGAGGAGGTGCCCCCTCCAACTCCCTCCCGGCCCACGCACGAATGTGCCAGGGTAATAGAAGCTCTCTCAACGACTTGAAGGCCTTGACTCGCCCTGCCGGGCCCTACTGGCAAACTCGTTTGGGTATGGCCTGGTACCAAGCAGCCCACTAGTTGCCGTTAAGTACTTGACATCCACTTTGTCGCTAGATATACTTACCTTTTTGTTAAGTACACTTAGCTTTTTGCTAAAAATACTTACCTTATTGCTAAAAATACTTACTTTCTGGCTAAATATACTTACTTTTGATGCTCCTTCGATTGCAGATCTGTGTGAAGACCGGGTACGAAGCTTCATTAATTACGTGTTTTCTCACTAGCTAGTAGCAGAAAGCACGCTGTTAAATAACTGATGTTACGCACCAGCCACGTCAGCTTGCTGGAAATGACCTCCAAGAGAGCAGAAAAAGCCTGTTTCCAGCAAACTAGCTCAGGTGCTGCGTAACATCAGTTAAATAACTGTCCAGCAATTGTTTTTTAGCCCTTTTACGCGCTACTAATCTTCTACAAAGCAGACTTAATACCAGACCCCAGCTAAGCTGACAAAACTGACCCAGTAGAATGCAGCCGACAGAGTGCTCAGGAATGGCGAGCGGCCCGACTAGAGCACTGTGTCCCCTGCAACCCCCATGCCCTGGGGAACCTTTAACAAGAACGACGTCGACAAGCGCATCGAGCAAGCGCTTAATACACTAGAGCTAACCATGAAGATCCACTCCACTCTGGCCCAGCCGCCCAAAAAGCTACTGGGCTTCAAGTTGGGGTAGCCAGCCAAGGTAGTGGTGGAGATTGTGGCAGTGCTTAAGCTGAGCAACGGAGATGGCAGCGATAGATCTGCTCGGCCCAAGAAACGGCCGGCTAACTCGCTTTACGCCATCGTGTAGTAACGAATCACCAAAGGTCGCGCCTAGCCACTGGGCTAGTAGCTTCCTGTTTCAGCCAAACAGGTATACATAAGGAGCTAATTACGTTTTCACTCGGTGGGGTAGTACTTGATACCACCGAGGGTGTACTGCTGGGCCCGCTGCCCAACATTGCTACTGAATTCCCCTCTTCATTCCTAAGGCAGACTGCGCCATTTTGGCGGACGTGCGGGAGTGAAAGTAGGTCATCGGCACCCTGCTCACAGCGCTGAGCAGTGGTTATACCGCCCACAAGGCTATTGGTTTCCGGCTAGTCATCTTCGGCGTCTTCAGCACGCTCTTGGCCTTCGTTCCTAACGGTACCCTTTCGATCTGGCTGCCTTCAGGGCTGATGCCCGGTACCTTTTTGCGGGTCGTTTGGTAGTAGCGAGACGGCTGGCCGAGAAGGGCAAGTTTACAAAGCCGCTATAGCTCACTGTCCATTTTCATTGGGCGGCCACACTCTTAAGTAACTGATGTTACGCAGCACCTGAGCCAGTCTGCTGGAAACAGGCTTTTCCTGCTCTCCTGGAGATCATTTCCAGCAAGCTGACGTGGGTCGTGCGTAACATCAGTTAAGTAATTACTCTTTCCGGTTATCTCACTCTCCGCGTGTGTTTTAAGCACATGTTTTATTAGGAATGTAATGGCTCGTCAAGTTATTATTCAGGTAGAAGTAGATGGTAAGCCATTTGCACCTGACAACGATTTTTTGCGATTTTCGCTAACGCAGCAATTGGGTGGCCATCATAGTTTTGAGCTGATTCTGCCCTATGACCGAGCGGAGGACTCGAAAAGCGCGTTCTTCACTCGCACGCTGGACCAACTGCTCGGGAAACCCGTGACAATAAGTGTTACGGAATATGAGCCTTACTATGGGAAGGATGCCAGCCAGCCACTGCAGTTTAAAGGCGTTGTTACTGGGCTGAGTACCAGTAAGAATACGGACTACAGCGCCACCATAACCGTGCTGGGCTCTGGCCTCTGCCGGCAACTAGACGATGGGCTGCAAAAGCGCACGTTTGTCAAGCAAACGCTAGCCACTATTTTTCAGCAAGTCTTAGCTCCGTATTCTGAGAATATGCTGCCCCGACGTATTAAGCCGGCGCACACTGCCCCGCTGCCCTATGTGGTGCAGTACCAAGAATCTAACTACGCTTTTCTAAGCCGATTGGCGGCAGAATATGGCGAATGGTTCTATTATGATGGTCAAGTGCTGTGCCTAGGGCTACCCACTGGCGGAAAAATGTTTGATTTTGTAGCGGACGGCATCTATAACACCTTTCATTTCAACCTGACTTTGCAGCCCACCCAGAGTACGCTTTACGACTACAACTACGAGCAGCATGAGCGCTACACCAGCAACACCAGTCCGCAGCAGGTGCCCGCGCTTAGCCAGCAACGCTATAACCGGTTGGCGTTTGAGAGGGCGGAAAAACTCTTTGCCCAGGCCTCGTATACCGCGCCCGGAATGGAGATTCGGGGTGATAGGCAGCTTACCGAAGAAGCCAAATTTCTGAAGGCGTCCCGGGTGGCTAACCTAGTGATGCTGCAAGGCCAAAGTGACCGGACGGCGCTGCTGCTTGGGCGCGGGCTGAATGTGCAAGGCGAAGGCTTGGGTACTGAGAATCTGACCGATGAAAACTTCGGCACTTATCGTATTACTCGGCTTACCCACCACGTTAATGCGGCCGGCAAGTATAGCAATACCTTTACCGCCATTCCCTATTTGCTTGAAGTGCCGCCGGCGTTCCCCGCCGCCTCGGTGAACGGCACTCCCGAGCTGGCCGAAGTAATTGATAAGAAGGATCCCCAGCAGCTCGGCCGCGTGCGTGTGCGCTACTACTGGCAGGTCGTGCGGCCCCAAGATGCCGAGACGGACTGGCTACGCGTACTCACCCCTTATGCCGGGGCGGGTAAAGGCCAGCTGTTTACGCCCGAAGTGGGCTCGCAGGTGCTCATTGGCTATGCGGGGGGGCTGGCCGAGCAGCCCTATGTACAGGGCAATCTGTTTCATGCCAGAAATAAGGCGGGAGCCACCTATACCCACAATGGCGGCGACATAAAAGGTATTCAGACGCTGGCTGGCAACCGCATCACCCTCCACGACAAAAAGGATGAGGAGAAAATTGTTATTACCAACGGCAACCAGAAGGAGACGGCCATTGAAATCTCTTTCAAGGGCAAAGGCCGAATCGAAATCAAAACCTCCGGCGACCTGAGCCTTTCGGCGGGCCAGAACATAAGCATCGAGGCAGGTAAGAGCCTGACTATAAAAGCGGAAGAGCTAACAACCGAAACCGCGCAGGCTACCGAAATCAAGGCTAGCACGAAGCTCACTGTAGCTGGTAGCCGCGGTATTAGTGTATTAGGTAACTGATGTTACGCACCAGCCACGTCAGCTTGCTGGAAATGACCTCCAAAAGAGCAGAAAAAGCCTGTTTCCAGCAAACTAGCTCAGGTGCTGCGTAACATCAGTTAGGTAAAATGAAACAATCTAGCTAATACCATGGCTGCCGGAGATGAATACGCCGTTGAGGGAGCTTGCCTAATGTGTAATAAGTCGCTCATAACCAGTAGGTTCATTTGCTTAAATCCTGGCCATAAGGTTGATGGTCACGATGTTGGTACCGAGCTGGATTTTATTCCAATTCTCAATGTTCCAGCCTTTGGCGCGCTGCCCAGCATCTGTCAAATACTCACGGCGGCGAGCGGCACCCCAAAGCCCTGCGTACCTTTTCCCGGGCCTTGGCAAGGCACTCACTCAGGGCTAGTGGGGATGCGTGGCAGAGCATTGCTCAACTCGTCGTACTCGTTCTGCGTGTTTGGAGGCGAAATCGGGTTTAAAACTTCGGGGCAAAGCACGGCTTCCTTAGGCAAAGAGGCGCTGCTTGGGGGGCTAGGAGCTACTTCCGCTTCAGTGAGTGCGGCGGTAGCTCCTGCTCCGCCTAGTGGTAAGATAGTAGTGCTAGATCAGGGTAGTAAAAAAAATAAAAATTGGAACAAGGAGCTTAATAAAGTGCCTCTGGAACCCAACGCCAAGTATTTAGTAGGAGAAAGGTATCTTTATATAACTGACGATGAAGGCCGGGTATCTAAAGCCCGAGGCGTACTCGCCATAGTACCCAACAAGGGAGAGGGAGAGCGCTATGGGGAGCAATCTAAAGTAGCAAAAAGGAAGGATGGCCGTGATAACCCCGAGCATCAAAAAGACTCGCGAAGTAAGGATCAAATAGAAAAGGATAAAGACGAAAAAGCTGCCTGGGAAAGAAAATATAAGGCCGACTGTAAAAAAGCCGAAGATGATGCCAAAGCAAATAACCAGGAATATAAGGAACCAACCGCAGCCGATAAGAAAAGAGCGAGAAAAGCGCATTTGTTCCAATATGCTGATACGCGAGCCTATGAGGAAACACTGCCATACATGGACGATGGCGGCCACATATTTGGGTCACAGTTTTTTGGGCCGGGGGAGCAAATCAACTACGTGCCTCAGCATCGGAATCTTAACCAGGCCCGTAACAATGGTCTTGTTGGGGACTATAAAAGGACCCTTAATAACTGGTTCGCCATGGAAAGTAAATGGGCTACGGCACTTAGAGAAGAGCCTCCTAAGAACGTATATGCTGAAATGGAATTTTTTTATCCAAATCAGGATGGTAGTTCACGTAACAAGAAATCGATGCGACCAGACACGCTTGGGGTAAACTACTGGATAGACGGCGAGCCCGAAACTAAAATATTTGATAACGAGGGAACATATAACGAGCTACCTAAGGATGATGGGCTTCTTGAGAATGAGGAGCTATCTGAGGATGAAGAGCTACCTAAGGCGCAGTCTAAGAAGCGAACTAAGACACAGTCTAACACGCAGCCCACGAAGCGGATTAAAAAGCAGTAAAAACGTCATATTGAGCATGTGGAAGCATGGCTTCTAAACAGCTCTAACCAACTAATTTCAAATAACTAATGCTTCTTTCCCATGGATGTAGTTGAAATCTATGCTTTTATCGCGCAAACCGTTATCGACAGTATTTATGAGGATGACTGGCAGAAAGCGTACATGCTTATTGAGCGGCAAGACGGTATGGTAAAGTTTGGAACTGGTAGATATACCGACGACTCAAACTACTTAAAAATTTTCTCCGTACGCGACCTGCGGACCTCTATGCAAGGGGCTCGGTTGCTTAATCAACTGCACGCGACCACCACCGCCGGGGGGAACAATCGCTGGAATTTCCTTTGGTTCACCCTCTTGCCCAGCGGAGCTTTCGAAATCGACTTTATCTGGCATCAGGACGAAAAGGACAAACTAACCCATTTGTCGCAAACTCAGGACCTGAAACGCTCCGCCCGCTTTGCCGACCTAGCGGCCTTCACGCAGATGCAGGCCGAGCGTAGTAGCTCCTTGGTCTACGAATCGCTGGTGAGTGCAGTGGTTGAGCTTATTTCGGAAGAATGGACCACTGCCTGGGTCAGCTTAAGTGAAGCTGGTATTGGCATTATCGAACACCACGCGGCCTACCAGAGCCCGACGGAGGAAGAGCAAGAGAGCCTCAATATTACCCGTAGCTGGCCCGCGCTGCTGGCCGTCGAGGAACTGCGCCGCCTCAAGACGGATGGTGGCCACCCCGACTGGCAGCAGGTAACGTTTCGGATTACCGCGGCGGGCACCTACCACGCCACCTTTACCACTAAGCCCGCCGCGGAGAACGCCCCAGTTAAGGGCTATACCTCCGAGGGGCAGTGGCTAGCCGCCGATGCGCCCACTACGCCCAACGCCTAAGCCCACCCTACTACTGTATTTTTCACCCGCCCTTACCGCATTTCTTGCATGGAGCGTTTAAGTGATCTCTATACCCGCCACGCTGCGCTCGCGCTGGAAAAGCAACTAGCTTTGGGCCAGATCATAGGTGCTAATAACTTTACCTTTGATGCCGATGCCGGCATGCTCAGCTTTGGGGAAGACCTGCAATTTCCGATGCAGGTACTCGGTACGGTTTCGCGCCAAAGCAGCACGTGGCTCTGGGCCTGGGCTAGCCCGCAGCCCATGCGCCCCGCCCTGCTGCACGCCGCCGAGCACTTGCGCGTCTTGGGCCAGCGCCTCCATATCGCAGAATTGTTTGAGGACGGCTTCGACGTTGTGACGCCCGCCGTAGCCGGGCTAATGCAGGACCCCAATGCCGAGCCTTTGGATGGGCACTACCTGGCGATGCTGGCGGCGGGCGTGTGCCAAGCCAGCGCCTACTACGGCGCCGACTATGGCCGGGGCATTGCCTACGTGCTGCTGCCGCAGGTGCCGGCGGTAGATGCCCAGCTTAGTGAGGAGCCCGCGAAGCTCGCCGCCGTTTTTGCCCAGCTGCTTCAGCTGCCCTACAGCTTCGACCACCGGGCCGCCTTGGCCGCCTACCTCCAGCAAAAAGGCTACACCGTGGGGCAAGATGACTCGCGGGTGCACGGCCAGAAGAACGGCCGCCACCTAGTCGCTACTTTCGACCTCGCCGGCCGGCTCCGCACGTTGGAAGCCGACGGTGAGGTGGTCCAGTTACGCTGGGCAGTTTAGGGTACTAAGTTGAAGGCGCTGTTGATGAGTATGATACGGTGTTTGATAGTTAATGCTGGAGTGCAGGCGCTCGTGCTTATAGTAATCAAAATACTCGGCGACGCTGGCTTGGGCGTCGGCCATGTCGGCAAAAACGGGCCGCTCGCGGACCTCGAGCACTTCGGTTTTGAGGCGTGCCCACAGACTCCCAAAACCTGTAGCCGGTTTTCAGCCTGGGCATTATCGTAGCAGTCGCCCCGGCAGCTCTGCGAGCGCAGGGCCTCATGGTCATGGAGTAGTTTGCGGTAGGCGTTGCCGCAGTACTGCCCGCCCCGGTCGGAGTGGACGAATAAACCAGGCGTGGGTGGTTGGGACCAACAGGCTCGTTGTAAGGCACTGGGCACCAATTCTTCGGGCATCGTAGCCCCGACCTGCCAGCCCACCACTTGCTTGCTGGCCATATTCTGAAAGGCGCACAGCTGGGCCCAGTCGCCATTAGTCAGCGGCAGATACGTGCTTCGCTGACCCAGACCCGATTAGCCTGGGGCTGGTCGAGCAGCCGGTTCGGGGCGCAGCGTAGCCCGTGGGGCAAGTCGGTCGTGCGCGGGGTAAAGGCCTTGGGTTGCAGCGCGTGCAGGCCCCGTCGGCGCATGGCCGTGCGTAGCCGCTGCCGGCCCACGCGATAGCCCTTGCGGCGCAGTTCGGCGCGCAGCCGCCGTGTACCATAACAGCGCTTATGCACCCCAAACACCTTGACCAGCGCCGTTTCTGCGCTACCTTTTGTTGCTGAGCTTGTTGCCACGCGTAGTAACCGCTGGCCGGCACTGCCACTAGCTGGCAGCGCAGCCGCACGGGGGAGTGATCCCGCTGCGCTTCGATGAAACAATAACGGGTAATTTTTTGGATATCTGCGAGATAACGCGAATCAAGCGTTTGCTGGCGATGGCTTTTTTAAAATTTCTAACTCCTGCGCCTGCCGCCGATTAGCGGCCCGCAGCTGGCGCAGCTCGGCGGCAGCGGTCGGGTCGAGTGCTGCGCCTTAGGCCGCCACCGGCGTAAGCGCTTCCTGTTGCCACTTATAAATTTGTTTGGGGGTCGATATTGAGGGCGCGGGCAGCCGCCTGGGTCGAGCGACTTTCACCGGCCAGGCGCAAGGCTTCGGCCCGGAAGGCGGCGTTATACCGCCGACGTTTGCTGGGTGGAGGGCTGTCTTTCATGACGTTCGAAAGGTAAGACTTTATTCTGTCCAGATTTACCCGACCACCTCAGCCTACTCCTACCGGCAGTTTCCAACTCGCTGCTTAATAGCGCGGCTTGCGAATCAGCATCCACGCTACAGCCAGCCTGTACACCTACCCGGAAACCGCGTTAGTGTTTCCAGTTATTATTATGCTTCACCACGCCGTACGTTAGCTCCTCAGCTGATAGTTTTATCACCGTCACCCAACTAGGCTTACTTGGCTTATTGTCCAGCTCGAATCTTACTTTGAATTTTCTTTGGAAGCCTCGGCAGCGGGCATTCGTAAACATAATTGTTTGGCGCACAGAATTACCATCGTCCTCAAATATCAGCAACTTGAAGTTTAGCACCATGTTAGGATTGTCGCCCCAATATTCCAGCGTGTCATCAGCGCTCATTACAATCTCAACCTGTAATTTACCAGCCATCACTTTCCCTTCTAGGGCCATTGCACCAAACGCGTAGTTAGCTTATCGGGGTAGTTTCTTCTAGCG
>CAZERY010000113.1:0-11028 GCA_964514915.1 uncultured Hymenobacter sp. | reverse complement strand
TGTGGGCCGACTGCACGCCCACGTCGAGCAGGATAACGCCCAGCACCAGCCCGACCAAGGAGCCGCCGGCCAGCCCCAGCACCAGGTACGAAACCAGCGCCAGCGCTATGCCCACCGTGATGGCGTAGCTCGGCCCGCGCTTGTCGGCCAGGCCGCCGGCCAGTGGCGCAGCCAGCGCACCTACCGCGCCCACCAGCCCAAAAAAGCCGGCCACATCACTACCGTACTGGTAAGCTGGGCTTTCCAGGTAAAAGGCCAGCGTAGTCCAAAACACACTAAATGCGGCAAAAATGCTGGCGCCCACCAGCGCCGAGCGCCGCAACGGCGGCAGCTCGCGCACCAGCGTGCCCAGCGACTGCATGAGCGAGGCATACGTACCCTGAAAATGGGGCTGGTCGCGCGGCAGGCGCCAGGCCAACAGGCTAGCCAGCGCCACCATAATACCCGCCGCGCCCTCAAACACGGTGCGCCAGCCCAGATGCGCACCCACGTAGCCACTTACCGTGCGCGATAGCAGAATGCCAATTAGCAGTCCGCTCATGACGCGCCCCACGATGCGGCCACGGTCGGCCTCGGGGGCCAGGTGCGCCGCCATTGGCAGCAGCAGCTGCGGCACCGCCGAGCAAATACCAATAAGAATGCTTGCCCCCGCCAAAAGCCCAAAAGTGGGCGCCAGCGCCGCCGCGCCGAGGCAGGCAGCTGCCCCTAGCAGCATCCAGAGCATGAGGCGTTTGCGCTCCAGCATATCGCCCAGCGGCACCACCACCAGCATCCCCAGCGTGTAGCCGACCTGGGTAGCCGTGGCGAGGAGGCTGGCCCGGCTGTCGGAGATGTGGAACGTGCGGCCGATGGCTGCCAGCAGGGGCTGGTTGTAATAAATATTGGCTACTACCAGCCCGCACGTGAGCGCCATAAGCCACACCAGCGCCGTATCGAGGCGGGGCGGGATGGTAGTTCGGCTAAGGACCGGAGTAGCAGGTAATACGTTGGCCATGGGCAGTGAAACTACCGCTGGCCCCCGAAGGTTGTGCGGCGCGGCAACTCCGCCCGGGGGCCCGCGTTCAAGCTCGGTATGAGCCGAGGATTTGTCAAGGAAGATGATGCGCAGGCGCCGCCCATTGTGCCACCCCGGGCGGCGCTGCCGCCTGGCACGCCCAACTACGTAACACCAGCCGGCCTAGCAGCCCTGCGCCAGGAGCTAACTCAGCTCGAAACCGAGCGCACCCACGCCGAAGCCAACCACGAAAACGCTACTGACCGCACTCACCGCCTATCGCTGCTCAATGGCCGGCAGGCACTGCTGGCCGAGCGTATCGGCAGTGCCCGCGTAGTCGACCCCACCACCCAGCCACCCGGTGAAGTGCGCTTCGGCGCTACCGTAGCGCTGCGCACCATCAGTGGGGGCAAAGTGGGTTTGGTGCGAAAATTTACGCTGGTTGGCGTCGATGAGGCCAACGTAGCAGCTGGCAAAGTAGGGTTTGTGGCGCCTATTGCGCGGGCGGTTATTGGCGCCAAGCCGGGCCAAACTATCTCCCTCCTGCTTGGGCCGCAGCCCGAACTAGTAGAGGTGCTGTCGGTTGAGTATGCGTAGACTAGTTAGCGTATCGGCTTAGCCCAGCGGGTTTTGCTTGCGAAAGGCCCGCGACGGCAGGCCCTCCTATTTTGATTATAGGACTTAAGCAAAAGTCCTAGATTATAACAGCCTCTGGCAACCAGACCAGCTGTTGAATTCCAACCATAGGCATACTTTGGGGCGCCCTAGCAATTCGTACTGCCCAGCCAGCTAGCGCTTTACTTGCACTGGCAGGTCTTCGAGTTGCGCGAGGCTGAGTTTCCAGCTGCCATCGCTGCTCTTTTTCCAGAGAAACAAGAAGTTGCCTTCGCCGATGCCAGCCGTTTTCTCGGTAGCCGTGGGTAGTACATCTACCGCAAAAGTGCCGGCCTCGTAGGCCATGTTGGCGTCGTTACCCGTGCTGACCACGCTGGTCTTGAGGTTGGAAATGCTGTTGATAGTGGTCGTTATCCACTTGTTAGTCACTTCATCCTTGCCACTGAAGTGCGTTTCGCCCTGCAAAAACTGCACGTCATCGGCTAGCATCGCGGCGGTTTTGGCGGCGTCTTTGTTGTTCCAGGCGCTGAGAAACTGCTGGTCGAGCTCCGCTACGCTGGCGCTGCTGGGAGCGGGCGCGCTGCTCGCCGGCGCAGCGTTATTGCTGTTGCCGGAGCACGAGGCCAGGAAAGTAGCTGCGCAAAACAAGGGCAGGTAAAATTTCATGAAACAGGGTTTTGAGAAGAATTCAGGAGGAGGTAAAGTACGAAAACCCCAGACCGCCGGGCCTGGGGTTTCGACAAGAATAACCAGCTAGCACTACCAACTTTTGCGGCGAACTTCGGAGGCTGGATACGCCGTGCCCGCCACCCCAAACTGCGGGTTGGGCAGGTAGCCGGCCGGCACCATGTTGCTGGCCAGGTTGCCGCCCAAGCTTTGGGCCGTACCTACGCTGGCCGAAGCCAGGCTAGTGGCGCCCGCCACCCGGGCCACGCTGCCAGAGCTGGCGGCGGCATGGGCATTGGCGACGGCCAGGCGGCGATTGGCAGCCGCGCGCTCGGCGGCTAGCGCGGCGGCTTTTTTCTGCTTGTTGTCGATGTGCTTGCCCACGGCGTAGCCCGCACCGACGCCCGCCACGCCCCCAATCAGGCCACCCACCTTGCGGTTGCGCCCATTGATGAGGGCCCCACCCAGGAGGCCGGCAGCGCCGCCAATGGCGGCCCCTTTAACCTGGGGGCTCCAGCCGCGACGCTGCTGCGCCTGGGCCTGATGACCAGATAACAGACTGAAAAACAGTACTGAAATAAAGAACAAACAACTAGCGCGTTTCATAAGACAAGCAATAAATGGGGCGAAAAACAGGCTGCACGGGGCAGCGGCATTTACAAGCTCTGGGCCAAGTACGAGGCCGACCACTAGCTGGTTTAAGCTGGCTAGCCCAACTATTAGCAGTGAGCTGAGGCTGGAATGAGCAATAGCGCTACCCAACCTGGCCGCACAGCGAGCTATCATTGCCCGGCAAGTATGGGCCCCGGCTAGTCCGTGGTGCTAGGCCACCGGCCCCAGATACACCCGAAACCGCGTGCCCTGGCCCGCTTCGCTTTCTACCTCGATGCGGCCACCCTGCGCCTGCACCAGGCGGTTGACCAAAAACAGCCCCACGCCAGTGCCCTCCGCTGCTTGCGGGTGGAAGCGGCGAAAAAGCTGAAACAACTCCTTGCCGTGGTGCGCCAGGTCGAGGCCGAGGCCATTATCCTGCACGTCGAGCACCGCCTGGCCGGCGAGGCGGTGGGTGCGCAGCAGCACCCGCGGCGGTCGGTCGGGGTGACGGTACTTGAGGGCGTTGGCCACCAGGTTGAGCAGCACGGTGCGCAGGGTACTGCGCACGTACGGCACTTCGGGCAACTCACTGAAATCTAACTGAATATCGGCCTGATCAGCTACAACCTGCGGGCGCAGGGCGGCGAGTACCTCAGCGGCCAGGTCGGCCACGGCTACCGGCTCGGTAGCTTGGGTCGTGGGCAGGCGGTTTTCCTGCACCACCGTGGCCAGGTCGGTAATGGTCGTGGTGAGCGCGTGCAGGGATTTATCCACAAACTGCATCAGCTGCGCATCGGCCGGGTTCGCAAACGTGACCGTTTCTTGAAGCTCGTCAAACAAGCCGCGCAAGTTATTTACCGGCTGGCGCAGGTCGTGTGAGGCGGCGTACACGAAGTTGTCGAGGTCGGCGTTGGTGCGGGCCAGCTGCTGGTTCATGGCGCTCAGCTGCTGGTTGCGGGCCTCCACTTCGGAACTGGCGGCTTGCAGCTGGGTATTTTTTTCGTGCAGCAGCCGGCGCGTTTCGGTAAGCTCGGCTAAGGAGTCGCGCAGCCGCTGGTTGGCTACTTGCAGCTCCTGGTGGTAGGTAGTCTGGTACTGCCGCCACTCGTTTTTTTCGATGGCGTGCCGCACGGTCTTCACCAAAAGCTCGCGGTCGAACTGCTGCTTGACGAGGTAGTCGAGCGCCCCGGTGTTGAGGGCGCGCACGGCCAGGGTTTCACTACCGCCGCCGGTTATCATCACCGCGCACAGGTTGCGCTGGGGCCCTACCCGCTGGAGACTTTCGAGCAGCGCTAAGCCCGTAGTATCCTGTAGGTTGTGATCGAGTAATACGCAGTCGGGCTGCACTTGCTCGAAGAGGGCCAGCGCTTCCTCGCCCGAAGAAGCTTCGTATATTTCCAACCGCTCTTCGCCTTCCTGCGGCCGGAGAAAGCGCTTGTAGAGCGTACGGTCCTGTTCGTTATCGTCGACCAGCAGTATTTTCTTCACTGATACTAATTAATGGGCCGCGGCTAGCTCGGAGGCATCAAGCCAATAATTGATAATGAGGCGGATACGCTCTTCCAGGTCGGCGTAGGCAATCGGCTTGGTGAGGTAGCTGTTGGCGCCCATGCGGTAGCAGTCGTCAATGTCACGGCTATTGGCCGAGGTGCTAAAAATAATAACCGGAATGCTGCTCAGGTGCACGTCTTGCTTAAGCGTAGCGAGTACGGCCCGGCCATCAGTGCCCGGCATGTTCAGATCGAGTAAGATGATGGCCGGCAGCGACTTAGGCCAGGCTGGGTGCTTGCCGTAGCCCTGAAGGTATTCCAGCGCCTGGTCGCCGTCGGCGCAGCGGAGCACGGGGTTTTGCAGCGCGTGTTTGCGGAAGGCCCGGCCCAGGGCCATGAAGTCTTCGGCACTGTCTTCGACGACCAAGACGGGTAAGAGCGGATGAGCAGACACTTAAATATTTTTAGGAATGGAGAAGTAGAACGTAGAGCCTTGGCCTAGTACAGATTCAACCCACAATTCGCCGCCGTGTTTTTCCACCATCTTTTTGGCGATGGCCAAGCCCGCACCCGTGCCTCCGCCGTACTTCTCCTGCGAATGCAACCGCCTGAATATGCGGAAGATGCTTTCTTGGTGCTTGGGATCGATGCCGATGCCGTTGTCCTGCACGTAGAAGACGTAAAAGTCGTCGGGGTGCGTGGCCCCGCGCACGCCGGCCTTCCCGGCCGGGGCCTGGCCCACCACGATGTGCTTGGTGGGCTTGTCGCTGTACTTGCTGGCGTTGGTAAAGAGGTTATTAAACACCTCGCGCAGCCGCACTGGGTCGGCTTGGATGGTGGGTAGCGGGCCGCGCACCTCCACGGTAGTGCCGGTTTGCTCGAGGCGCGGGTGTAGCAGGTCGAGCACGCCGGCCACCAGCTCCTTCATATCGGTAGCCTGTATTTCGAGGTCGAGGCGGCCAATGCGCGACATCTGAAGGAGCGAGTCGATAAGGGCCTCCATCCGCTGGCTCAGGCGCACCAGCGTTTTGAGCTTGCTCACGCCTTCTTCGTCCAGCAGCTCGGCGTAGTCTTCGAGCAGAAAAATGGAATAGTTATGAATGCCCCGCAGCGGCTCCTTGAGGTCGTGCGAGGCCACGTAGGCGAAGGAATCCAGCTCGTCGTTGCTGCGCGTCAGCTCGCTGTTGAGGCGGCTCAGGCTGGCGGCGCGGGCCTGGAGCTCGTTGAAAATTTTGAGGCGCACGTCGGCAATGTGCAGGCGAATTTTCTGGGCGGCCTCGATTTCGAGCGGCTGCCAGGGCGCGGCGGTGTTGTCGACGGTTTGGGCCCACGCCGCAAACGACTGCCGGGGCGAGAGAAACAGCTGGCCATCCTCCATTTTTTGCACCTTGGCGTGCTTGCCGGCCCAGGTCACGGTTTGCAGCAGCTCGGGCCGAAACCAGAGCAGATAGTCACCGGTATCGCGGGCGAGCGCACTGGCCAGCACCCCGCTCGCCGAGGCCCGCATGGCAAGCCCCAGGGGACTGAGGCTAGCAAAAGAATCGGTGTGAAAAACGTCGTCGGGCACGTGCTGCTGTAGCCACTGCACTAGCTCCCGAATTTGCATTTCACTAGGCGTATCACCCAGCACAATTACTTCCTTATCAAAGCAAATAGCCGCGCCACCGCAGTCGATCACGTCGCGCAGCGTGGGCGTGTGCCGGTAGAGGCCCTCGATAAAATTATCCTCAGTGCTCACCCGCTCCAGCAGGTGCGCCTGGGTTTGCTGCACGCGCAGCTGGTAGGCACTCTGCTCCAGCTTTTCTTTGGTGTGGAGCAGGGCCGAGAAGGTTTTGCCGATGAACAGGCACAGCTCGCGCAGCTCGAAGCTCACCAAGCGCGGGCTGTCGTGGTGGCACATGATCATGCCCCACAGCCGGCCGTCCTGGATGACGGAGATGGTCATGGTAGCGGCAACGCCCATGTTGCGCAAGTACTCGATATGAATGGGCGACACGGAGCGCAGCACCGCGTAGGTCATATCGGGCGGGCGGCTACTGGCCGGGTTACGCACCGGCACCAGCGGCGTGGGCACGTAGTCGATGTCGGGAATAAAGCGCAGCCAGTTTTTGAGGTACATGGCCCGCGCTTGCTGCGGAATATCGGTGGCCGGGTAGTGCAGCCCGAGCAGCGGGTCGAGGTCGTCGCGCTTGGCCTCGGCGATTACCTCGCCGCTCTCGTCGGCGGCAAAGCGGTACATGGCTACCCGCGCAAACCCCGTGATGTCGCGCACCTGCGCCACGGCCGCCTGGCAAAAGTCGAGCACCGTAGTGGCGCCCAGCATCTGGGTGAGAGTGGCGTTGAGGGCGGGCAGGTTGAGCACGCTCACTTCGTCTTCCTCCACCGGCTCAAACTCGGCCCACAGCAGCCCGTCGTGCCGGTGCAGAATGAGCTTGAAAAACGGCCGGTCGGCCGCGTGCTCCAGGCGCACGCCCAGCAGCTGGGGCGCCTCGGTAAGTGTGGGGTACAGCGCCACTACCTCGGCCAGGCGCGCGGGGCCCAGCAGCGTTTCGAGGCCCTGGCCCAGCAGGTCGGCGGGCTCCAAGCCCGTAAACTGCCGGGTGTTGGCGCTGGCGTGCACCACCCGGTGGGTGTCTTCGCTCAGGCACAGCAAAAAGCCGTAGGGCTGCACCAGCCCCGGAATGTGGATGGGCTCCCGGTCGCAGTTGGTGAGCGTAATGGTGGCCCCCACGAGGCGCTCGTCGGTGAAGCTTACGGCTGGTTGAGCCATGCGGATAAGGTCTGAAAAGTAAGGCTGGCCGATTGCACAATTTCGGCCTGGTTATCGGGCGTGGCCGCGGCCGCCAGCAGCTGGCAAAACGCCCGCCAGCGCGGGCCGGTTTGCTCGCCGTAGCCCGCAAAGTACGCCCGCTGCGGCATGTTATTCTTGGCCAGCTGCCGCGCTATCACCTGCCCGCCCAGCGTCGAGCCTTCCAGTACGTACATCGCACCCAGCAGCTGGGGCCAGCTGGCCAGCGGCGGCATGGCCGGGCAAATGGCTAGCGCCGAAGCTGGCTGCTGCAAATCACTGAGAATGAGGTGTGCCCGCTGGCGCGCGTCGGCTTCCCACTCCGGCCCCAGGGATTGCTGCCGCAGCTGCGCCTCGTAGGGCACCAGAAAGCCGTACATCTTCGCCAGAAAATGCACAGTGGCGGCTTCGGTAATGGTACCCGCCGTGAGGGCCTGGTTGAAGGAATTCTGTTCCAGCGCGTCGTGCGCGGGCCGGGTTTCGGCGCGCAGGGCCTGGAGAATAGCTGGAAGGGAAGCAGACATAGAACTGTAAAGAAACCGCGTAGTACAGCTTGTGGGTGCCGGCGCGCAAGGCGTACCAAATGCGGACTCGCAACGCCTACCCTACTTCACCCGCACGATACGGGCGCCGTTATAAGAGTGATACTCGGCGTTATACATAGCGTCGGCGCTCACCGGGCCGAGCTTAAAAGTGCCCTTGCTGACGGCGCGGGCCAGGCACACAAAATATTTGGGCTTGGGCGTGGCGGTGGTGAAAAGGTTGAGGCGGTCGTCGCGCACGTCGAAGTAATCGGGTTGGGCGATGTCGGCCAGATGGGGCGCGGCGCGCTGGAGCCCCAAGCGCGGATTTTCAATTGCTAGGCAGGCGGGCAGCTGATCGGTGATGGCCACGTTCTTGACTTCACCGGCCACGGCGGTGCTTTGCAGCCTGATGACGACCCTCACCAGGTCGTTTTGCTTAAAAGTGCCCTGGGTCATGGGTTTGCCGTCGCGGGTCATGAATACGCGGCGCACTTGCAGGTAGCTATCCTCCTCACGCACCCGGCCGCTGGCCGAAATTCCCTCCATCTCCCAGAAGTAAAGCAGCGAGCCCGTGCCCTGGGCCGGATGGCCAGCCGGCGGTTGGCCACGTTGTTGACAATGAGGTCGGGGCCGGTGAACTAGCCGATGACTTTGGCGGCGGCCAGTAGGCTCGCGGTGGTGGTACTAGCCTGGCTTTTGCGGGCGATTTTGCCCAGCGCCAGCAGCGCAAAGGCCCGCTCCTGGGTATTGAGGTGGCTGGCGGTGCGCACTTGCCGGCTCAGCTGCCGCGCCAGCCCGTTGACCTGCAGATTGGCAGAGTCGGCTTCGAGCAAGGCGTTGAGAGCCAGTGCCTCATCGCAGATAGGCGAGGCAAATGAGTCGCCCACTCGCGGCTGGCGCGCGGCCGCAAACTGCCGGGGCAACACTTCCTAGCAGGCTCGCTGCTGCTCGCCCAGCGCGTAGGTGCAGGCGAGCAAAAACTGCGCATCGGGCGTGAGCAAGGGACGATTGGCCTTGTAGTAGTTAAGGGCCACGGCGTCCTGGCGGCCGGCCAGCGCCGGCACGTAGAGCGAGTAGGTGATTTCGCGCTTGGCGATTAATGCGCTGGCGGGCAATGTTGTGTGCGTCGAAATACTGGTACGGCTCGGTTTCGCGCTTCTTGAGGCGGAACTGCAAGTAGCGCAGTACTTTATCGAGGGTATTCTGGTTCACGGCGAAGCCGGCTTGCGTAGCTTCGAGCAGGGGCGGTGGTCTAATCCCTTAGCGTTGGCCTTCCACTCATCGGTGAAGTACCAGCAGCGGCGATAGCGATTGGGCAATTGCCGAGGCTTCCCCCGACTACCCAACGTCCAAGCCACGATGCGCTGGCTGGCCCGCTCCACGGCCAGCCTGCGCCAGACTTTGCGCTTCTTTTGGCTCACAAACGTCCACATCTCATCGAGTTCAAGGGCTTCCCAGCGCTTTTGCTGCGCTTTTTTGAACCCAGGCGTGGGAGCGGTGGGCTAGCGGCCCGCGCTTTTTTTTATCCGCTGGGCAATCGTCATGCGCGAGACACCGGTAACGCGCACAATACTGCGTTGCGAATTACGCTCGCCCAGCAGCTTGTCTACATGCTCGTACTGCACGGCCCTGGCTACGCCAGCCGGCACGAACCGCGCCTGATAACGGCACGCTTGGCATTACTAGCGGGCGTAGCCTTGACTATGGCCGACGGATTTCATCTTAGATTAGACCACCGCCAAATAAAGTAGTTAGCCGCGGCCGGCGCTCCCTGCATCTTTGCGGCATGCTCTCCCATCCGCACGAAATATTTCTCGAAGTAGCCCAGCGCCTGAGCTTCACCAAGGCCGGGCAGGCGCTGTTCATCAGCCAGTCGGCGGTGAGCAAGCAAGTCAAAGCCCTCGAAGAGCACTACCAGACGGGCCTTTTTGAGCGGCTAGGGGCCAGCGTGCAGCTGACGCCAGCCGGCCAGATGCTGTACCAGAAGCTCTTGCAGGCCAAGCAGCTTCAGCAAGAGCTCCAGCAGGAAATGAGCGCGCTCAGCCCCGGCTTTGCTCCGGCGGTGCACCTGCTCATCGGGGCCAGCACTACCATTTCGCTCTACGTGCTGCCCCCGGTGGTGGCGGCATACCTGCGGCAGTACCCACAGCACCAGCTCAGCCTCAAAAACCGCAATAGTGATAATATCCTCAAGGCTCTGCTCGACCACGAAATCGAGCTGGGCATTATCGAAGGCATTCATAAGGTCAGCAACGTGACGTACACGCCGCTGCTCACCGACGAGGTAGTGGCGGTGTGCGCCGCCGACAACCCCCTAGCGGGCCAACCGCTAGCAGTCAGCGACTTGCTGCGCATCCCGCTGGCCCTGCGCGAAGTGGGCTCCGGCACGCTGGCCGTGCTCGAAGAAGCTCTGGAGCAGCAGCACATCAAGCTGGCTAGTCTGCCCGTGCGCGTGCGCCTGGGCGGCACCGAAGCCCTCAAAAACTTTGTGCGCGTCGAAACATCCTGCCTGGCTTTTTTGCCCCGGCAGGCGGTGGTGAAAGAGCTAGCCAGTGGCGAGCTGGTAGAGCTGAAAATCAAGGGCTTATTCCTGGAAAGGAAATTCAACTTTATTCAGCGTAAGGGCACCGAGAACAACGGACCGTACCGCGATTTCCTGCGGTTTACGCAGCGCTACTATTCCGGCAAGGCATAGGCTATGCCAAAACACCATTTCGCCAGGGCATAGCAATGCGTATAAGGTAACCTGAACTTTGTTCTATGAAACAAGTAGCCCTGCTGCCCCTCTCGCGGGTCCAAGCCCTGCATTGTGCCCATTGCGGCACGTCCTACTCAGCCTTCGAGCTGCAAGGTGTGTCGGCTTGCTGCCAGCAGCCGCTGGTGGCCGACTACGACCTACACACCCCCCTGAGCCGCACTGAGGGCATCACGCTGTCCGACAGCTCGATGTGGCGCTACGGAGCCTTGCTGCCCCTACTCGACGAGGCCAATAAAGTAACGCTGGGCGAGGGAATGACCCCGCTGCTGGCGCTGCCGCAGCTAGCCGCCCGCTACAGCTTGCAGTCGCTGCTGCTAAAAGACGAGGGCCAGAACCCCACCGGCTCGTTTAAGGCACGGGGCCTGAGCATGGCCGTCTCGAAGGCTAAGGAGCTGGGCGTCACGGGCTGCATTATCCCCACGGCCGGCAATGCGGGCGTAGCTATGGCAGCCTACTGCGCCCGCGGCGGCCTGGCGGCTACGGTAGTAATGCCGCGCCACACGCCCGAGGCGTTCAAGGAAGAGTGCTATTGGTACGGGGCGCAGGTAGAGCTGGTCGATGGCCTCATCAACGACTGCGCGGCCCGCGTGCGCCAGCTC
>CAZERY010000112.1:0-11121 GCA_964514915.1 uncultured Hymenobacter sp. | reverse complement strand
GCCCTGGCCGAGGTGCACGACCTCGACGGCTTGCTCATTATTCGCGACGAGCCTTTCGGCTTAGTACACGAGGCGGAAGGCCAGCTTTTAGCCACCGCTAGCTAGCGGTGGCTAAAAGCTGGCCTTCCGCCTGGGCCTCTTTGTAAGTGAAAATTATTTAACCACCGCAGGGGCGGGTGAGGCCTTAAGACTAGTCTTAAGCTGCTCGTCGAGCTCCTGTAGCTGCCGGTCAACCGCTTCGGTATCGGGCGGGTTGGTATGCGTCTGGGTAAGCAGCGATATTTTGCGATTGAGGAGCTCGATCTTACGCATCAGCAACTGCTCGCGCTCATCAGACTGCGCGGGCAGCCCGGGGGCGTCGGCACTGCCCACATGCACGTACGAGTCAAATTTGGCGTCGGCGGGTACGCCGCCGTCGCCACGGGCCGTGGCCGCGCTAGCCGGCGAGCCAAACACAATTCCGCCCTCGGCATTCACGTAGTCGCCTTCGTGCAGGCTTGTGATTTTGCCGGTCGGTAGCTCCACTATACCGCTACGCACGTTGATTTTGGTGCCGTTGGGCAACACCACATTCTGCTTGAGAGGGGTGTTTTGATTGCCCAAACGCTGCACCACGGCCCCATTTCGGAATAAAAACTGCGTGTTGCGATTTGGACGCACGTTCTGCACTACGCTTTGTGCGGCACTCAGGCGAGGCACCGAAGCCAGGCCGGTACCCAGTAGGGCTACGGCAAGAATCTGTTGGATACGCATTTAAAGAAAAAGGTGAATAGGAAAATAGGTATGGAATGACTGCAGAAACAAGAATTTTTTGACTAAAAAGGCAAAATAATGTTGTGACATTAAATGTAGGTACACTAAATTTGCAGGCGTAATCAGAATCACGTGCGCCTCGAAGACGAAATTAAGCAGCCTACTTTTCAGAGCGACGCTCAGAAGGCCTACCTCAACGTAGTATACACGGCGGGCTGGCTTTCACTGCGCCAAGCTAGTGCATTTAAGCCCTACGCCCTCACGTTGCCGCAATTTAATGTGCTGCGCATCTTGCGGGGGCAGCACCCCAAGCCGGCTACCGTAGCGATGCTCATTGAGCGAATGCTCGATAAAACCAGCAACGCTTCGCGCATTGTAGACAAGCTGGAGGAGAAGCAGCTGGTAACGCGCACCATTTGCCCTGCCAACCGCCGCGCGGTTGATATCTGCATCACCGAAATGGGGCTGCGCCTGTTGCGCCAGATGGACAACGATGGGGTAGCCAACATGACCCAAAATGGCCTAGGCCAGTTAACCGAAGTCGAGCTAGGCCAACTTAACCTGCTACTTGATAAGCTGCGTGCCTAACTTTTGTATATTATTGTAATAAATTGCTCGTCAACGCTCTAATTGCCCAGGCGAGCTATCAATCACTCGCTATTTACCCTTTTTTTTGACCATGAAAAATATTCTGATGCCCGCCCTGCTGGGGGCTGCTTTGCTGGCTGCGCCGGCTGCCTTTGCTCAAAAAGCTGCTTCTAAAACGGCTTCGGCCGCGGTAGCTACCTATAAGCTACAGCCGCAGCTCAGCACACTGGGCTGGGAGGGCAAAGCCGTAACCCACGGCCATAATGGCACGATTCAGTTTACGAGCGGTGACCTGGAAGTGCGCAACAACCTGGTGGTGGGCGGCACCGCTACGGTGGACATGAAGACCATCAAGGCCACCGACATTACCGACGCTGATAACCAGGCCAAATTTGTGGGCCACATGAGCAGCGGCGACTTTTTCGATGCGCCCGCGTTTCCGACTTCAGTCTTCAAAATCACCAGCGTTACGCCGATTGCCGGCGCCGCTGCCAATGCCAACAACGCGACCATCGCGGGCGATATGACCATCAAGGGCGTGACGCAAAAAGTAAGCTTCCCCGCTAAAGTGGGCGTGAAGAATGGCGTCGCCGCCGCCACGGGCAAGGTGACCATCGACCGCACCAAGTACGGCCTGAAGTACGGCTCGAAGTCGTTCTTCGATAGCATTGGCGACAAGGCTATCAACGACGAGTTTACGCTGGATTTCAACGTAGTAGCCAAGCAATAAGCTAAGCGCTGCTAGGAGCTAGCGGCACTACCTACAACTAAAAAAGCCTCGCTTACTGCGAGGCTTTTCTTATGGTGCTAATCACCAGCAAGATAGCTGATTTAGCTATAGTGCAGTTATAAAAGGCGATAGCAAACGAACTAGTTGCCGGTGCCTGGGGCTGGGGTAGTAGCCGGCGTTAGCATAGGGGCAGGAGCGGGTGCTGCATTGGAAGCAAGCGAGCGCAGCTCTAGCCGCAGGGGAGCCACTGAGGTTTCGCGCACGCTGATGAGGCCAAACACCGTTTCACCGGGACGAATGACGCGGTTAGTTAAGTCGTACTGCTCGAGCTCTCTGCGAAAGTTATTATTGGCTAGCGATGCACCCAGCATATTGCCACCCGCAATGAAAGGCCCCGTCGGTAGGAAGGTGCTGCCGGTAGTGGTAGTTTGGCCAGTGTAAGAGGTTGTGGTCGTGCCGCCAACGTTGAAGTTAAGCAGGATGTAGAGCAGGTAGATAGCTACTCCTTGTTTCATGTCCTGGGCGGCAATAGAGGCTGCTACCGGCGTCACAGGATGGTCGCCATAATAGAGCACGGCATCGCGCGAGAAGTTGATGTCGGCTGCTGTGGTATTGGTGACGCGCACGGCTACCACGTGGTAGCCTTTCTTTTGCTCTTTCTTGGTGTACTTCTTATTGCGGCCGTGCAGACGCAGGGCATCGAACTGGTAGCCGAACTGCACCGGCGCTGTGGGAGCCGATGACTGGTAAGTAGCAATGCGGTCGGGCCGGATGGCGGTGTAAGATCCCGCGCAGCCACTACCCAGCAGGGTGCAGCTCGTGAGAATAGCCGCTAAGGAACGAGTAAGCTGTTGTTTCATTAAATGAAAAAATGGTGTGGATAAAAATGCTTTCAAATATATGGAACAAAAAAGCCAGTCCGCATAACGAACTGGCTTTTTCTTGAATAAAGTGCTTTCTATAAGTGAATTACCTCGTCGTAGGCCGCGGCCGTGGCTTCCATGATGGCTTCGCTCATGGTAGGGTGGGGGTGCACCGACTTGATAATCTCGTGGCCGGTAGTTTCGAGCTTGCGGGCTACCACCACTTCGGCAATCATCTCCGTGACGTTGGCCCCGATCATGTGGGCACCGAGCCACTCGCCGTATTTGGCGTCAAAAATGACCTTCACGAAGCCGTCTTTGACGCCGGCCGCGGCGGCTTTGCCAGAAGCTGAAAATGGGAACTTGCCCACGCGGACGTCGTAGCCTTTGGCCTTCGCTTCGGCTTCGGTAAAGCCGACCGAGGCGATTTCGGGCTGGGCGTAGGTGCAACCCGGGATGTTGGTATAATTCAGCGGCTCGGGGTTGTGGCCGGTGATTTTCTCGACGCAGATAATGCCCTCGGCCGAAGCTACGTGGGCGAGGGCCGGGCCGGGAATAATATCGCCGATGGCGTAGATGCCGGGCACGTTGGTCTGGTAAAAGTTGTCGACGACGACGCGGCCTTTTTCTACCTTAATGCCGAGCTCTTCGAGGCCGAGGTTTTCGAGGTTGGTTTGCACGCCCACAGCGCTCAGCACCACGTCGCAGGCAATTTGCTGCTCACCCTTAGCAGTTTTGATAAATACGTTGCAGCCGGCGCCGCTGGTATCAACCTGGGTTACTTCGGCGCTGGTCAGGATGTTGATGCCCATCTTCTTGTAGGACTTCTCCATCTGGCGCGAAATCTCCTCATCCTCGACGGGCACGATGCGCGGCAGGTACTCTACGATGGTGACCTCGGTGCCGAGCGAACGGTAGAAGTAGGCAAACTCGACGCCGATGGCGCCCGAGCCCACCACCACCATGCGCTTGGGCAGGGCGTCGGGGGTCATGGCCTTGCGGTAGCCGATTATCTTTTTGTCATCAATGGGCAGGGTGGGCAGCTGGCGGGCGCGGGTGCCGGTGGCCAGGATAATGCTCTTGGCCTCCACCGTTTCCTTGGTGCCATCGGGCTTGGTAACTTCTACCTTACCGGGGGCCAGCAGCTTGCCGGTGCCCACTACGGTTTCGATTTTGTTCTTCTTAAACAGGAAGTTGATGCCCTTGCTCATGCCGTCGGCCACGCCCCGGCTGCGCTTGATAACGGCCTCGAAGTCGAAGCCCGCCTCCTTCACCGTCAGGCCGTAGTCCTGGGCGTGCTGGAGATATTCGTACACCTGCGCCGTTTTGAGCAGGGCCTTGGTCGGAATGCAGCCCCAGTTGAGGCAGATGCCGCCGAGCGACTCGCGCTCTACCACGCCCACCTTCAGCCCGAGCTGCGCGGCGCGAATGGCCGCTACGTACCCACCGGGGCCGGAGCCAATTACTACCAGGTCAAATTGCAATGCCATGAGTTTGTGTTGTGCGGAGGAAATGAGGAAAATAAATGCTCCCCAGGCGGGCCGGGGCCGGCAAAGATAACCCCGTAGCGGGGCTAGCAGTTCGGTAGGTTTTTGGGGCCGAACCACTAGCCAGCGTTTACCATTGGAGTACTTTTTCGTACAAGCTCCGAATCGCCAGCGTATACCTGGCCTACCGCATTTATTTTCTGCGCAATGAAGCTTTTTACTGTTCGTTTTATCCCCGCTGCTTTTGCCCTGCTAGCCTTGGCGGCGGGCTGCGCCACCACCACCGAAACCGATCGCCCCAGCGTGTTGGCTTCGGCGCCCACGGCCATGAGCACGGCGCCCGCCAGCGCTGCCGCCGACCCCACCGCCGTGGCGCTGCCCACTGCGGCCCCGGCCACCAAAGCCGCCCCGATTGAGGGCCTTGATAATCCCTCGCCCGAGGCCGCCACGGCGGTGGCCGACCCCAACGCGCTGAGCGCCAAGGCCGCTTCGGCTGAGCGGGCCGCCGCCCGCAAGATAACTTCGGCCGAGTACCGCCTCCAGTTGGCCCGCGCCAATTTGACGCTGAAAACCAAGCCCAAGGATGCCAAGGCGCTGCTGGACCGGGCCAAGGCAAATTCCAACCTCAAGAATTACAAAGAAGCCCAGCCCGACTACGTGGCCGCGCTACGCACCATGCGCGGCAATCCGGATGTGTATTACAACAAAGGAGTTAACGAGCTGATGCTAAAGCAGTATAAAGCGGCTGCGAACGACTTTAGCGGAGCGGTTAAGTTCCGGCCCGACGATAAAGAAGCCTTCTTTGGTCGGGGCGTGGCCAAGATGCAGATGTACCAGTACAAGTTCGCCGTGTCTGATTTTACCCGGGCCATCGCCATCGATTCGCTCTACGCCGATGCCATCGAGTACCGCGGCATCAGCTACGCGAGCTACGACCGCATGAAGGAAGCCCGCAAAGACCTGCAAAAAGCTGCCCGTCTCAACCCCGAGGCCGAAAAAAGCCTGCGCCGCTACGGCAAAGGCAGTAGCATGGTGCGCAAGTAAAATGCTTGCAACCAGCTCAACTTTACTAAAAAGCCCGCCCGACTATAATGCAGTCGGGCGGGCTTTTTTAGCACTGAAAACTAGGCAGTGAGCATGCGCAGGTGGGCCAGATGGTGCTGGCCGTGCCAAGCGTATTGCACCAGGCCTTGGTCGAGGGTGAGCGTGGTGTGGTAGCGCGGGTGGTAAAACGTGCGCTGCCACTGCGCCTCGGTCAGGTGCTGAAGCAGGCCAACCCAGCGGGCGTGCAGGCTCTCCAACAAGCTCAGCGATAGGGCGATGGGCGTAGTAGCTACGTCGGGCAGCTCGGTCCAGCCGGCTTCGTCGAAGGGCCGCACGGTCGGGTTGTCTTCCGTGAGGGCTAGCCGAAAGCGGCTATACAGGTTGAGGTGGGTATCGGCCAGGTGATGAATAACCTGGCGCCCGGTCCAGCCACCGGGCCGGTAAGGAAGCTCGACCTGGGCCGGGCCCACCTGGTGCGCGGTGGCGGCTAGCTGGGCGGGCAGCTCGGCTAGCTGTTGAATGTAGGCGGCGCGCTCGGCGGCCGTGAGCGGGGCGGTGGGCAGCTGCGGCTGGCCGATGGGAAAGCGTAGCGGATCGAGTTGGGAACTTGGCATGAGCAGCAGCAGGGAAAAGTGAGCGGCAAGAGTAAGCGGGCAAGCTACGGGCTGGTTTTAGGGCCAGCCGCTAGCGACACCAGGCTGGTGCGAGAGAAGCCTGTTGCTTAGATCCCTAGCCAGATGGCCAGCAGCACCCCGGCCACGCCCAAGCCCAATAGCAGCCCAAATAACGGCCCGGCAAAGCGCAGCCACTGGTCGTAGCGGACGCCGCAGGCGGTGAGCATGGCCATGAGCGCGCCGTTGGTGGGCGTGAGCAGGTCGGTGAGGCCGGCGCCATACTGGTAGGCGAGCACCGTAACCTGGCGCGACAAGCCAATGAGGTCGGAAAGCGGCACGAACAAGGGCATGGTGAGCACCGCCTGGCCGCTCACGCTGGGCACGGGGAGGTGCAGGGCCGTGTGCACGCCCAGCATCCCCACGGCGGCCAGTGCCACCGGCAAGTGAGCCAGCGGCGTGGCGAGCCCCTGCACGATGGTATCGACGATGTGGCCCTGCTCAAGCACCACAAAAATGGTGCGCGCAAACCCGATGAGCATGGCTGAAAAGGCCATGTCGCGAAAGCCCGCCACAAAGCCCTCGGCGGTGCCCGTGAGGCCGAGGCCGCCCAGCAGCCCCGCGCTCACGCCCAGCCCAAAAAACAGCGCCGCCATCTGCTCAAACTCCCAGCCCAGGCTCACCACGCCGTAGCCAAACAAGCTGAACCCTAGTAGAATGAGCAGCAGCACCAAGCCGTGGCGGCTGGCCCCGGCCACGTCGGTTGCCTCGCCCTGGGCCGCGGCATCGGGGGCTAGCCGGTGGCGCACGGCGTGGCGCAGCGTGCCGCCCACCCAGATGGTGAGCGCCAGCGCTAGCAGCACCAGCCGGTAGCCCCAGGCCGAAAACAGCGGCAGCTGGGCCAGCTTCTGGGCAATAATTACTTGAAAGGGATTGATGGGGCTGAAGGCCGCGCCGACCACCGCCGCGCCCAGGCTAGCCGCCACCGCCGTGATAACCGGGTAGCCCAGCCGCCGCATGAGCACCAGCAGCACCGGCACGAGGGCGATAATCTCTTCGCCCATGTTTTCGAGGGCGCCCAGGGTAGCAAAAAAGAGCGCCACGAGTGGGATAATAGCCGCTTCGCGCCCCTGGGCGTGGCGCAGCAGCCAGTCGATACCAAAGCGCAGCGCTCCCGTACGGTCGACCACCGTGAAGGCCCCGCCGGCCAGGAAAATCAAAAAAATAACGCCACTCGCCTCGCTCAGGCCCCGGGGCAGGTCGGTGAGCATTTGCCAGGGGCCGACGGGCGTACGCGGCACGCGCTGGTACGAGCCCGCCACCACTACCTCGCGGCCGGTGGCGGCATTGGGGCGGCGCGCAAACAGGCCGGCGGGCAACCCGTAGCTCAGGGCCGCGGCCAGCATAATAAAGAACGTGAGCAGCACCAGCGGGTGCGGAAAGCGCAGTGATAGCATGGCGCAAAGTTGGGGCGCCGCCGCTTAGCCGGGAACCAGGGCGCGGCTAGCCGGTGTATCTTCGGGGTAGCCCCATGACGTTTTCCACTTTCAAAGACTTGCACCAGCGCCGCCAGGCCGAGTACCTGGCTAGCCACGGCCGGCCCCTGGCTAAGCGCGCCGAAGATAGCTTTCGGCTTCAGCTGTATGCCGTCGGAAATTTTTATGCCGAAGTGTGGCGGAGCGTGGGCGACGAAGCCATTCTGTTCATCCACGTGTTTGAGCGGCCCAGTGGCCTGAGCGATTACCTGCCGCTTATCTCCATCGCCGATTACCAGTAAACGCCTAGCCGGAGTTACTCGCCCAGCCGGTCTACGTCCGTGAGCTGGCCTTTGCGGCGCATTATCTGGAGATCGAGGCGGGTGAGCACGAAAGGCTCGTGGCTGTAGCGCGCCGGGGCGTTGAGGAAATTGATGGGCGCGGCGTCGGAAGTCTGGTAGTCGTTGGCTACCAGCTCGATGCTATTGCCACTCGCCTGGCGCACCTTCAGCAGCGAGTACAGCTGGGCGCTGTCCGAGCGCACAGTGTAGATGTCGCCGGCGCGGGGGCGTTCAAGCAGCGCCTCGTCGGCGTGCGCGTTGCGCAGGCTAGCGACCAGCCCAAAGGAGGCTAGCAGGACGAGTAAAAAGGCGCCGACCCACGTCCAGGTAGGGGCGGGGGTTTGCTGCTTGAGGGCGCGCACTGCCGGAGCTAGCTCGGCGGGCCAGGTATTGTTGGCCCAGCCGGCGCCGCACTGCGTACAGTGCAGCTCGGCTAGTTTTTGATACGGAAAAAGCGGGAGCCAATACACGTGCGCGTAGCGACTAACCAGGCTAACCTGCACTGCCTGAGGCGTGTGGCACGCCGGGCATTGGGCATTGGGCAAGGGCTGCGTGGCAAAATGTAAACCGTTAGTACCGTATAGAATCATGGTCAGGCAGTTGGACGGGGTCAGGGTCGAGGTAGGCGAGCAGTAGCGTAAAAGTTATTAAGTCCCAAACATAGCGCCCATAATGCAAAATGCCGCCAATAATCCAAATAATTGTTTGGTTTTTACTAAGCTCGGGCTAATCCGCCGGGCTCATTCTCCCTTGGTTCAAAGTGTCGGTCATTGCGTGCAAGGCCCCGCAATCGCCCGGCGCTCATTTGACCCTGTTCGGGAGTGGTTGCTGCGCGAGCGCTTGTAATGATAATCAATTCCTGACAATGCCGAACAGGCCTTGGACGGAAGCTAGTACCGCAGCTGCCTGACCTGGCAAATTGGCAACGGCCTGCCATTTCGCCAGCTTATGCGCGCCCTGCGCAACCCGTAGCTACCTGCCAGCCAGGGGCCGGTGACTTTGCCAAGCGTAAAGTAGCACCGTTTTGGGAACGCGGTACGGAAGCGGCCGTCAGTTGCGCAGACTACAAAATCTGCACAACTGACGGCCGTACACTGGCCTGTAAACCGCTTTAAATAAATGAGTTTAGGCGCTTTTTTCGATGCGGGTGAGCAGCTGGTCGATCTCACCGGCTTGGCGCTCGATCTGCTCTAGGCCGGTGCGGGCCTGCTCCATTTCGCCACGCTGGTGCTGGCGCACCAGCGATTGCCCCGTATCGAGCATCTGGCGAATGAGGCGCTCGATGCCCGCTACCTCGGGCCGAGTGCCGTACTGAGGCTTTAGTACGGTGTTTAGCCACTGGCCCAGTGGGTTTTCCTGCATGGTAAACAGGCTGGGCTCGGCGTCCCGCACCCCGTAGAGCACCGAACGCAAACGCGACTTAAACAACACCTGCTTGACGCGGGCCTGCTGAAAGTCGAGGGCGGTAAGCTCCATAGGGTAAGGAAAAACACGGCGGAGGCGAACCTCTAGGCCGTTAAGAAAAATGTGAGGGAGCTGTGGGGCAAACGGCGCTGGGTATCGGACAGCGCACATTGCAAATTAACGACCAAAAACAGGAAGAAAGCGTGAATAAGCCAAAGAAAAGAGCTTAGCCAGCTAGCTTGCCGTTAGCTGAGATACTCTCGCCCTGGCTAGCCCAGGCGCTTACTGTCCGGCTGGAGGTTGCATACGCTCCAGTACTTGCCGCACCTCTACCAGCTCGGTCACATCGAAGGCAAAAACCATGATGCCAGCGGGCTGGTCGACCTCGCTAAAGCGCTGATACGTGAAGTTGAAATACGCATCGCGCAGCTGCCTGGTGGCCGCGTCGCACAGCTGCACCAGCAGCTCATTGGCCTGGAAGGTTTCGCCAGTCTCGTACACCTTGTCGAGCAGGCGAGTAATGCCCTGCGCGGCCACCTCGGGCAGGGCTTGCGCTACGGGGAGACCCACCAGCTGGCGGCCGGCAAACAGGCTTTGGTAGGCACTGTTCACAAAATCGTAGCGGTGAGTAGCGCCGCGCAAAATGCAAATGAGCGCTGGGGCCTGCATAAACAGGTTTTGGTAGGTTTCGCGCTGGCTTTCCGCGAGCTTGAAGTTCTGGTAAGCCTGCTCCGAAAGCACGGCCTGCTGCTCGTTGGTTTCCAGAATCTCCTGCACCATCATCTTTTGGTCGTGGATGTCGGTGACGCCGCCCACCCACATCAAAATCTGCCCCTCGGCATCGCGGCGCGGCAGGGCGCGGCTCAGCACCCAGCGGTACTGGTCATCGTGGCGGCGCAAGCGGTACTCTACCTGGTAGGTATCGCCGCTGGCTACCGCCTGCTGCCACTGCCGGCGCACGCGCTCCTGGTCGTCGGGGTGCAGGTTAGCCTGCCATTGGTAGCCGGTTTCGGCCGCGGCCTCTTTGCCGGTGAAGGCTAGCCAGCGGGGGTTGAAGTAGTCGCGCTGGCCATCGGGCGTGGCTGTCCACACCAGCACCGGCAGGCTATCGAGGATGAAGCGCGTGCGCTCCTGCTCGTCGGCCAGCTTTTGCTGGGCCTCGGCGGCGGCTTTGGCGATGCGCAGCTGCTCGGTCACGTTTTGGGTGCGCTGCAAAATGTATTGCAGCTGGCCCGCCGCATCCACGATGGGGTAGTGTGTGGCCTGCCAATAAAACTCCTCCAGGCCGCCACCTTGCGCGGCGGGCCGCGCCAGGTCGTAGCGAATGAGCGGCATGGTATGCGGCTCCAAAAAGCGCCGTACGTGCTCGTGCGACTCCCGAATCTTGGCGGCGCCGTCTTCGTCACCCGCCGGGTAGGCCTCGAAGAAAGGCTTGCCCACGGCCTCGGCCCGGCTCTTTAGCGACACCGCTACGTGGCTGTCCGTGTTGTCGAGGATAGTCGCCTCGGGGTCGGTACCAATCAGCAGGAAATTTTCGGGCAACGAGTGGAATACGTGTTGGTAATCAACGGGTAGAGCAGGCGCGGGCATAGGAATAAGGAGCAGGAGAAGGCGCGAAGATAAATTAGCTGGACCATACGGCGTGGAGGCGCGCCCGCAGTTACGAGATTTTGCTAGGCCGCGTTGGCCGACGGTTCAGCGCCAGGTTTTGCGGCTTCAAGAGCTTTTACTTTTTAAGCACGCTAGGTAAAGCTATGCCCTTTAGGGCAAGACTACTCTACCCTACTATTTTAGTTGTTTGATAGAGAGCTACTTGCTGCACAAT
>CAZERY010000111.1:0-11222 GCA_964514915.1 uncultured Hymenobacter sp. | reverse complement strand
TCGTCATGCGGCAAGTTTACCTTAATTTTCGCAATTCTCTTCGCGATGTGTATAAATGCGCCCAGCCCTGCTGGTTGGCGGGGCCGCGCAGTAGGGCGTAGCCGCCGCTAGCCTCGCCCAGCACCGCCACGCGCGTGCGCGCGGGCCAAGCCGCCACGGCCGGCGCATTAGCCTGCGGCAGTAGCTGGATTTCCTGCGTGGTGGGCAGCGCCAGGCGGCGCAGGGGCTTGGCTAGCGCCACGGCGCGGCTGGCCACGTAGCGCCGCTGGCCGTTGGGGGTTTCGACGCGCAGTAGGCTGGCTTGCTGGCCCAGCACCAACAGCGGCGTGGTAGCGCTCAAGCCTGCGGTGGTATGCACCGGGCGCACCCACTCACCGCGGCGGTCGGGGCCCAGCAAAACCGTGGGCATGGCATCGGCGCCGCGTACGAAGGGCCAGGGGTTCACGGCCCCGCGGCCGCCGTAAATGCCAAAATGCAGGTGCGGCACCGTTGTGCGGGCGTTGCCGGTATTGCCCACCAGGCCCAGCGTATCGCCGGCCCGCACGGTTTGGCCGGCCCGCACCAGCTGCTTGTCGAGGTGCGCGTAGTAGAGATGGCGGCCCGTGCCGGTTTCGGCCAGCCACACCACCCGGCCGCCGATAGCCGTCTCTTGCACCCGCGTAATGACGCCTGGCCCCGCCGCGACGGCCGGCGTGCCCCGCGGCGCAAAAATATCGATCCCCTCGTGGCGGCGCGCCCCGCCGTCGCGGGCGGCTCCCCATAAGCTACCTATCGCCCGGTCGGTGCGCCCGCCCACCGGGAACACGCCCAGGCCCGGCTCGCGCCACAGGCGCAGGGTGTAGCGGCCTGCTGCCAGTAGCTCGGCCTGCACGCGCAGCAGGTGCTGCCCGCTAGCCTCGGCGCGGTAGCGCAGGTCGAGGGTGCCCGCCGTGGTCGTGTCGGCGCTGGTCCACTTCAGCAGCTCGGGAGCTCGGCCCGGGCTGAGCGCAAACGCGTCGACAAACGCGTGGGGCGCTACTGGCCCGGTTTGCAGGGTGAGGCGCACGTGTAGCTGCTCGCCGGCCTCCACCGCGTAGCGGTAGCTGGCTGCCGCGGGCTGATCGGGCCGAAAATAACCGGTTTCCTGCACCGGCAGCGTCACCACCAGCGAATCGTGCAGGGCGCGGGCGGCGGCTTGCTGCCACTGCCGACTCAGGGCCGCTTCACGCAGGCCCGCCCGGTCGAGGGCGCGGGCGTAGTCGTCGTGCGGGGTGGTTCTTTGAAACAGCGCCGCCAGGGTTTGGGGCTTGCTACAGCTGGCTAGCAGGGCTACTAACAAAACTAAAACACCGCTTCCGGCGCGGCGGCCGGCCCGGCGAGCGGGCAACGTCGGAAAATGCATAGCCGCCCAACGTTGGCCGGCGTGCGCAAGTTCGGCGGCGGTCTGCGCGCTTGATGAGCGGCATTTTCCTACCTTCGCCCCATGCCTACCCGCCCCGTCGTCCTCACCGAGTGCCCGCGCGATGCCATGCAGGGCCTGCCCGAGTTTATTCCGACGGCTACCAAAACGGCTTATCTGCAGCAGCTACTGGCCGTGGGGTTCGAGGTGCTCGACTTCGGCTCGTTTGTGTCGCCCAAGGCCATCCCGCAGCTGCGCGACACGGCCGAAGTGCTGGCTGGCCTCGACCTCGGCGGCACCCGCACCAAGCTGCTTGCCATTGTGGCCAACCAGCGCGGGGCCCAGCAGGCCGCCAACTGTCCCGAAATTACCTACCTGGGTTTTCCGCTCTCGGTAAGCGAAACCTTTCAGCGCCGCAACACCAACCAAACGATTGCCGAGGCGCTCGCCGACGTGGCTGCTATGCACGCGCTGTGCGAGCGCCGGGGCAAAACCCTGGTCGTGTACCTGTCGATGGGGTTTGGCAACCCCTACGGCGACCCCTACAGCCCCACCGTAGTGGCCGACTTCACCCAGAAGCTCGCCGCGCTGGGCGTGCGCATCGTGGCCTTGTCCGATACCATTGGGGCGAGCACGCCGGCGCTTATCACGCCTTTATTTAGCGAGTTAATCTGCGCATTTCCGCACGTCGAGTTTGGCGCGCACCTGCATACCACGCCCACCACTTGGCTCGAAAAAGTAGCCGCCGCCTACCAGGCCGGCTGCCGCCGCTTCGATGGCGCGCTGGGCGGCATTGGCGGCTGCCCTATGGCCACCGACCAGCTGACCGGTAACCTGGCCACCGAAAACCTGGTGGCTTACCTGGCGGCCCAGGGCGAAGCGCTGGCCCTCGACCCAACTGCCTGGGCCGCGGCGCAGGCGCAGGCGGCCAGCCTCTTTCATTTTGCTGCTTGCTAACTACTTATGATTACTGAAACGGCTCCGCAAGTCGATATTTTTATTCCGTGCTTCGTCGATCAGCTTTATCCGCACACGGCCCTGAACATGGTGAAAGTGCTGGAAAAAGTGGGCTGCCAAGTGCATTACAACCCCGCCCAAACCTGCTGCGGCCAGCCCGCCTACAACGCGGGCTACCGGGCCGAAAGCCGCGACATTGCCGAAAAATTTCTGACTGATTTTGCCGCTCCGCCAGCCCCAACGGGCACTCCGCGCTACGTGGTGAGCCCGTCGGCCTCGTGCGTGGGCATGGTGCGCAATGCCTACTCGCATCTTTTTGCTGGCTCGCCCGAAGCCGCGCGCTGCCAGGGCGTGCAGCAGCGCACCTACGAGCTCACCGAGTTTCTGGCCGACGTGCTGAACGTCAGCACTATTCCCGGTGCCCAATTGGCCGGGCGCTACACGTACCACGATTCCTGCTCGGCCCTGCGCGAGTGCGGCATTCGCGAAGCCCCGCGCCGCCTGCTCAATGGCGTAGCGGGCCTTTCGCGCCTCGAAATGACCGAAACCACTACCTGCTGCGGCTTCGGCGGCACGTTTGCGGTCAAGTTTGAGGCAATTTCGGTGGCTATGGCCCAGCAAAAAGTGGAGCACGCCCTGGCCACCGGGGCCGACTTCATCGTGAGCACCGATGTGAGCTGCCTGATGCACCTGGAGGCGTATATCAAGCGCGAGCGGCTCGCCATCAAGACCTTGCATATCGCCGACGTGCTGGCCAGCGGCTGGTGAGAATGGCTTTTGAGGCTTCCTAAAAGGAAAAGCGAAACCGCCAGTCGTAACCTTTTAGCAAGGCGACTGGCGGTTTATTGGGGCCAATAAGGAAGCTGTTCAGCCTATTTTCGCTTACGTCAACAGTAGCTTGGACTACACAGTCCAAGCTACTGCCCAATTGCTCACTTATTTCTTAGGGAAGCTTCTGATCAGCAGCTTATCAACCAGGTAGCAGCTGCTTGATCCGCTCCTTCAGCCCAGTGCTGGCTTCTACCAGCGGGAGGCGTACGGCAGCTTCGCATATGCTTTGCAGGGCCAGGGCGGCCTTCACGCCCACGGGGTTGCCTTCTTCATACAGCAGCGGATTGAGGGGCACGATGCCGTGGAGCAGTTCGTTGGCCCGCCTAAAGTCGCCGGCTAGCGCGGCGCGCGTCATTTCGGAAAAACCCTTCGGTAGCGCATTGGCCATCACCGAGATAATGCCCTGGCTGCCGCAGGCAATGAGCGGCACCGTGAGCAGGTCGTCGCCGCTCAGGAAGAGAAAGTCGGCCGGCCTGCCGGCCAGGATGGCCAGGCACTGCTCCATGTTGCCGCTAGCTTCCTTGATGCCGATGATATTGGGATGCTCGGCGAGCCGCAGCGTAGTAGCCGCCGCGATGTTGGAGCCCGTGCGGCCGGGCACGTTGTAGAGCAGCAGCGGCAAGGGTGCGGCGTCGGCTAAGCGCTGGTAGTGAGCTATTAATCCTGCTTGGCTGGGCTTATTGTAAGCCGGGCTGGCCGACAGGATGGCCGTGATGCCGGCGAGGTCGGTGCTGCGCAGCAGCGCTTCGGTGGCCGCCGTATCGTTGCCGCCAATGCCGTACACCAGCGGCACGCGGCCCGCCACGTGCTCGCGAGCAATAGCCAGTAAATCAGCTTTTTCGGTGGCGGTAACGGTGGGCGACTCGCCCGTGGTGCCATTGATTACCAGATACTCCACGCCACCCGCGATGGTAAAGTCGAGCAGCCGGCGCCAGGCGGCATAGTCAACCGCGCTGCTAGAAGTAAAAGGCGTTACCAGGGCCACGCCAGTGCCGTGTAATGTGTTCAT
The DNA here is from genome assembly GCA_964514915.1 of uncultured Hymenobacter sp. Taxonomy (GTDB): domain Bacteria; phylum Bacteroidota; class Bacteroidia; order Cytophagales; family Hymenobacteraceae; genus Hymenobacter. The sequence continues at coordinate 7,047 of CAZERY010000111.1, read as the reverse complement.
CCGCGATGGGGGTTGTTCAGCCTAAACGCATTCGAAAAAGCTCGCCTGTCTCAGCCATATCTAAAACCACTTTTTGTTTCAGCAAGCTTTTTTTATGGCAGCCCATAATTTTAGCAAAATCACCTTTTCAAGTGTTTTGAATAGTCCAGCTTTTGTTAATGCGTTTAGTCTGCGTGGGTAGTAGCTTTGTGCAAAAGTACAACTTCTGCTCGCCGTCGCATTCAGCCGGCCTCCTTTCGTTTCCTTGAAAACCTTTTTTTCTCTTGTCACTATCTTGGGAGCAGCTGCGAGTCTAGCCGCCTGCGACTCTCAGATTGCTTTCACCGGCGAAGCCAAAACGCCGTCGACTGCCGAAGCCGCGGCGGTACTCAGCGACCCGGCCACAGCTCCCACCTCGGGGGTGGCCGCCATTGCCGCCGACGAGGCCAACGCTGCGCCGGCGCCCGACCCCAGCACTATTTCGGCAGCTAAGGTGGCCGACGCGGCCGCCATCTATGCCCGGCCGCAGGTGCCTATTTTGTGCTACCACCAGATTCGGGACTGGACCAGCCGCGACTCTAAAAGCGCTAAGGATTACATCGTTCCTATCGCCGCCTTCAAGGCGCAGATTAAGCTGCTCGCCGATTCGGGCTACCATGCCATTCAGCCCGACCAGCTCTACGCGTACCTCACCACGGGCGCCCGGCTGCCCAGCAAGCCGGTGATGCTGACCTTCGATGATACCGACCTCGACCAGTTTACCGTTGCCCGGCCCACGCTGGCGCAGTACGGCTACAAAGGCGTGTATTTTGTGATGACCGTGAGCCTCGGCCGCCCGCACTACATGACCAAGGACATGGTGCGGCAACTCGCCGCCGAGGGCAACCAAATCGGCTCGCACACCTGGGACCACCACAACGTAAAGAAATACCAGGGCCCAGACTGGGTAACCCAAATCGATAAGCCTACCAAAACGTTGGAGGAGCTTACCGGCAAGAAAATCAAGTACTTCGCTTATCCATTTGGGCTTTGGAATACCCAGGCTTTCCCCGAGCTCAAGCAGCGCGGCTTCGTGGCGGCCTTCGGGCTAGCGGAAAAGCGGGACGCAGCCGACCCGCTTTTCACCATTCGGCGCATCATTGCCAGCGGCTACTGGAGCCCGCGTACCCTGCACAATAGCTTGGTGCAGAGTTTTTAAGCAAATCGCATGAACGCTGTTACGGACAAGCGAAAAAGCATTCTTCTTGAACTAGCCTGGCTGCTCGGTAGCTGGGTTTTTTCGTTTGGGCTGGTTTGGCGACTGACGGGCAAGTACGTGGGCAAGCTGGACGTTCAGCTGCACAATACCCACGTTTTGCTACCAGTTTGGGCCCTGGTGACGCTGTTGTTTCTGGTGCTGGCGCCGGTCGTGACGAGTGCTCGCGTGCTCGCCGGCCGGGGCCGCCGCGTAGCCGCTAGCATCATGCTAGCCGGCTTGAGCGGAGTTTGGCTCCTGATTATTCTCGCTGTACTCTTGGTGCGGATAATGAAGTAACTACGGGTTAGCTTTAGCCCAAATTTTTTCCTGAATGGTGATGATGATTCCTCTGCGCGGCTCGGTAGCTGCTTGGGCGTTGCTGGCTAGCGCCGCATTGGTTGGCTGCACGCGCTCCCTGTCCGGGAGTACCGGCCACCACGATGAGCTGGTATACATCGGCACTAATGTGGCTGATCCGCAACAGAATACCATTTACCTGTACCATTTGCAACCGGCCACTGGCGAGCTGCTGCCGCTGGGGGCCATGAAGGGCGGGGCCCAGCCCAGCTACCTCACGATGGATGCGGCGCACCGCCACCTCTACGCCGTGAGCGAAACCCAAACCTTTCTGGGGGCGCCGGGCGGCGGGGTGAGTGCGCTGGCCGTTGACCCGCACACGGCAATGCTCACCATGCTCGATCAGCAGCCTTCCACGGGCGCTTCACCGTGCTACATCAGCCTCGACCGCACCGGGCAGAATGCACTGGTAGCCAACTACACGGGCGGCAACGTGGCCCTGCTGGCGGTGCGGCCCGACGGCCAGCTCGGCCCGGCCCTGGCCACCGACCAGCACCAGCCGCCCACGGGCCCGCACCAAAACCAGGACCACCCGCACGCGCACTGCTTTATCACGGCGCCTGATAATCGCTACGCCTTTGCCGTGGACCTGGGCACCGATAAAGTGTATAGCTACCGGCTCGACGCGGCCCAGCACCAGCTGCAAGGGCAGCCCACGCCGGCCTTCACGGCCAAGCCCGGGACGGGGCCGCGCCACCTCACGTTTCACCCCAACGGCCGCTGGGCTTACCTCGAAAATGAGCTGAACTCGACGGTGATCGCGCTGGCCTACAATGCCGCCGCCGGCACGTTCCAGGAAATCGAAACCCAGACGCAGGTACCGGCCGGCTTTACGGGCATCAACTGGGGCGCCGATGTGCACGTTTCGCCCGATGGGCGGTTTCTCTACACCTCCAACCGGGGCGATAACAGCCTGGCGGTCTTCGCGATCGACCAGGCTAGCGGGCGGCTCGCGCTGGTGCAGCACGTAAGCACGCAGGGCAAATGGCCACGCAACTTCGCCCTCGACCCTAGCGGGCGGGTGCTACTGGTGGCTAACCAGCAATCCGACAATGTGTTTACGTATCTGGTTGACAAGCAATCGGGTAAGCTCACGCCCACGGGCAAATCGGTGAGCCTGCCCTCGCCAATGTTTGTGGAAGTAGTGCCGGACTTTACGCGCTAGTCAGTCACCGGCAGCAGGGCCAGCAGCTCATTTTCCGAGATAATAGGCACCTTGAGCGTCGTCGCTTTTTCGCGCTTGGCGGGGCCCATGTTGTCGCCGGCCACGAGGTAGCTCAGCTTTTTTGAAATGGAGCCCGTGATTTTGCCGCCGTGCTGCTGGATAAGGGTTTGCAGCTGCTCGCGGCTGTAGTTCTCAAACACCCCCGAGAGCACGAAGGTGAGGCCGGCCAGCCGGTCGCTCACGGCGCGGGGCTGGCTTCGAGCTGCACGCCGGCGGTCCCGCTCTTTATTACCCGCCGCATCAGCGCTAGCGGCTACTATTTGCAAAGCGAAAATAGTCGAGCGCAGTCATTTTGAAAATTGACCGCCAAGCTCCCTGTTTGCCAACTAAAGGCGTTATTTGTGGCTGGTACCGCAGGTAACGCCTTTTTATGCTTATTAACTTCAGTCTGACGAATTATAAAACATTCCGTGAACGGGCGGAATGGAGCATGGTGGCTACGGATGATACCACGTTTGAGGAAGACAACGTGGCGGCCGTGCCAGATTTTGGGCTGCGCCTGTTGAAATCAGCGGCAGTGTACGGGGCCAACGCGAGTGGGAAATCCAAACTCTTGCAGGTGCTAGGGTTGATGAAAGCTTTGGTGCGGGGACTCCGAAAGAGTAGTCCCGATGAAGCATTTCCCGTTGAGCCATTTCGCTTGAATCCCACGGCGGCGGCCGAGCCGAGCGAAATGGAAATTATTTTTATCTCGGCCGGAATACGCTACCGCTACGGTTTCGAAGCGGAGGCTACCCACGTAGTAGCCGAATGGCTGTTTACCAAGCAACCGGAGCAGGAAGCGGAGACTGAAGTTTTTTACCGCAACGAACAAACGATTGAACTACCCGCCGACGGCGGCCCCCAATTGCGCTACTTGCGCGATGCCGACGTGGTGCGTAAAAATGAATTATTACTGCCACGGGCTGCCGACAACAACAGTCCGGAGGCCTTACAGGTGTACGAATGGTTCCAAAACTTAAACTTGATTGTGGCTCTGGACACCCGCAAACACCGCCACGTGCTTATCGGCTTGCTCAACGACCCCAACTGGGCACCAGTACTTTTAGAGCTGGTGCAGGCTGCCGACCTGAGTATCATGGCAGCCGAGCCGGATATATTGGACATGGACAACTTGCCGGACGATGTTCCAGCCGAAGCAGCTCAGCGAATGCGAGCGGCAGTAGCGGAGGCTACCAAGCCGACGCAGATATGGCGCGACGTGCGAACCCAGCACCTAATTTATGACGATGACCAGAGTCCTCAGGGCCATATCTGGTTCGGGTTGAAGGAGGAAGAATCTCACGGCACCCTCCAGTTTTTTACCTTGATGGCTCTGATACTGGATACGCTCCAGACGGGTGGCGTATTGGCTGTTGATGAACTGGAAACGGCCCTGCATCCACAACTGGTACGCAAAATCGTGTCACTGTTTCACTCGCCCATCTACAACCTGCGCGGGGCGCAACTGCTGTTCAACACCCACGACACAAACTTACTAGCGGCTGATTCGCCCTTCCGGCGCGACCAGATTTGGTTTACTGAAAAGGACAGGTTCGGAGGCGCTAAACTGTATTCGTTGGCTGATTTTGAGCTACCTACACCGATGCATCCTGGCCAGCCAGTGCGGTTCGACCACCTCGAACGCGACTATCTGAATGGCCGCTTCGGGGCGGTACCGTTTTTGGGCCGGTTTGGGTATGCTGACACAACAACCGATAAAAGCCCAAGCAGTGATGGCCAGTAAGCGCACCGAACGCCAACGCGCCGCAGAAGCCGCCCAAAGCCGACCCAGCCGACCGCTTCGGCTAGCCAAACCTCAGATTTTGCTGGTTTGTGAGGGGTGTAATACCGAACCATCCTACTTCGAACAGTTGCAGGCGCAATTTTCGCGGGTGCGTTTGAAGGTAATCGGGGAAGGCTACAATCGCGAATCGCTGGTGGAACGTGCTCTGACCTTACGCCAAGAGGGAAATTATGCGGAAGTTTGGTGTGTGTTCGATAAAGACCCTGGTGCTAACGTCCCAGCAGACAGCTTTGCCAAAGCCCTTCAACTAGCCCAAAATTATGGACTGCGGGCGGCGTGGTCGAATGAAGCATTTGAATACTGGCTACTGTTACATCTCGTCGACCACAATGGCGCAGATATGCATCGTAGCCAGTATGACGCCGCTCTAGAAAGATGGTTGAAGCCGCTGAATGCAACCTATGCTGGTACGAGAGACAAATTGGTAACTACCCAGCTTTTTGCCTTGCTGCAAGAACGACAGGCCGTGGCCATTCAGCGGGCACAGCGCATCTTCGAGGATAAGGGCGCGCAGGAGTTTATCCCCAATATTTCTGCATCCTGCACCGCTGTGTTTTTGTTGGTAAAGCACTTATTAGACATGGAAGCCCAAGCCGAGTTGTAGTGCATACGCCGTTGGGAAAGAGTAGAACTGAATTTTCGTTGGCAGGCCTCAGAGCATTTTCGTCTGCGGCCTTGGTGTATCGGGTTCATCTGTAGCGGTGGGCAGCAGGGCCAGCAGCTCATTCTCCGAAATAATGGGCACTTTGAACGTCGTCGCTTTTTCGCGCTTGGCGGGCCCCATGTTGTCGCCGGCCACGAGGTAGCTCAGCTTTTTTGAAATGGCGCCCGTTATTTTGCCGCCGTGCTGCTGGATAAGGGTTTGCAGCTGCTCGCGGCTGTAGTTCTCAAATACCCCCGAGAGCACGAAGGTGAGGCCGGCCAGCCGGTCGCTCACGGCGCGGGGCGGCTCGCCGCTGGCTTCGAGCTGCACGCCGGCGGTCATAAGACGCTGCACCAATTCTTGGTTTTCGGGCTGCTGGCTCCACCAGGCCAGCGAGTCGGCAATGACGCCCCCAACCTCGGGCACGGCGGCTAGCTCCTCGGCCGAAGCCGCCATAATGGCCGCCATGGAGCGGTAGTGCTGGGCGAGCTTCTGGGCCACTGTTTCGCCCACGTAGCGAATGCCCAGCCCAAACAGCACCCGCTCGAAGGGTACCGTTTTGCTTTTCTCAATGCCGGCAATGAGGTTGTCAATCGACTTCTCGCCCAGGCGCTCCAGCGTTACCAGCTCGGCCCGGCGCTGGGGCAGGTCGTAGATGTCGGTGGGCGTTTTTACCAGGTTGAGGTCGAAGAAGCGGCCTACCGTCTCGGCTCCTAAGCCGTCGATGTTCAGCGCCTTGCGACTCACGTAGTGTTCGAGGCGAGCCTTGAGCTGAGGCGGGCAGCCGCGCTCGTTGGGGCAGCGATAGTGTGCCTCACCCTCGGGGCGCACCAGCGGCGTGCCGCAGGCCGGGCACTCGGTAGGGAAGCGCACCGGCTCGGCTCCGGTGGGCCGGGCGGCCAGGTCGACGCCCGTGATTTTAGGAATGATCTCGCCACCTTTCTCCACAAAAACCAGATCGCCGAGGCGCAGGTCGAGTAGGGCTATCTGGTTAGCATTGTGCACGCTGGCGCGCTTGACGATGGTGCCGGCGAGCGGCACCGGGTCGAGCAGGGCCACGGGCGTAACGGCGCCGGTGCGCCCCACGTTGTAGATAATCTCGTTCAGTCGGGTGCGGGCCGCCGCCGTGGGGTACTTGTAGGCAATGGCCCAGCGCGGGCTTTTGGCGGTGAGGCCGAGCTGATCCTGCTGGCGCAGATCGTCCACTTTTATCACGATGCCGTCGGTATTAACGGGCAGCGTAAAGCGCTTCTGCGCCCACTCGTGGATGTAGTCGAGCACTTCCGGCAAGTTGGCGCAGCGCTTCCAGGTCGGCGACACCGGCAGGCCCCAGGCGGTGGCCGCCTCCAGCGCCTCGCTGTGGCTGGCAAAGTGCCGGCCCGGCGTGAGCACCGAATAAGCGTAGAAGCGCAGCCGCCGCGCCGCCACCAGGGCCGAATCTTGCAGCTTGAGGGCGCCGCTCGCAGCATTGCGCGGGTTGGCCAGTAGGGCTTCGCCGTTTTGCTCGCGCTCCTGGTTGAGGTCGTTGAAAACCTGGTTGGGCATAAATACCTCGCCACGCACCTCGGCCTCGGGCGGGGCGCCGGGGCGCAGGTGCAGCGGCAGCGTACGGATGGTGCGCACGTTGGCCGTCACCACGTCGCCGCGGGTACCGTCGCCGCGCGTTACGCCCTGGCTGAGCTCGCCGTTGTCGTAAGCCAGGCTCATGGCTACGCCGTCAAATTTTTGCTCGCACACGTAGCTGTAGGGCGCGCCTTCGAGGCCCCGCTGCACGCGCTCGTCAAACTCGCGCAGGTCGTCTTCCGAGTACGTGTTGCCCA
>CAZERY010000110.1:0-11230 GCA_964514915.1 uncultured Hymenobacter sp. | reverse complement strand
CACGCACATGCTGTGGGTGAGCGAGGGCCAGACCGAGTACATGGCCAACCAGATAACCCAGCGGGCCGGCATCTACACGGCGCAGCAGTACTACGACCAGCTCGCCACGGTGCTGGCGGGCGTCGAAAACCAGCCCGGCAATAAGCTCCAGCCAGTCGCCATGTCCAGTTTCGACGCCTGGATTCGGGCTTACCGGCCCGATGAGAATTCCAGAAATTCGGAAATCAGCTACTACGACAAGGGCGAAATGGTGGGCCTGGTGCTCGACCTGATGATCGTGCAGGCCAGCAACGGCCAGAAGCACCTCGACGACGTGTTTCGGCTGCTCTACGATAAATATTATAAGGGCTTGAAGCGCGGTTTTACCGACCAGGAGTACCAGGATGCCGTGGCCCAGGTGGCCGGCCGGCGCTTCGACGACTTCTTCCAAAACTGCGTGTACGGCACCCGTACCCTCGACTACGCCACGGCCCTGGGCTACGTGGGCCTGACGCTCAGCAGCACCACCAACCCCAACGGCAGCCTGGGCGCTACGATCACCAACAGGAACGGCCACTTCGTGGTCGCCTACGTGAAGCGCGACGGCACGGCCTGGAACGGCGGCCTGAATGCCAACGATGAAATCACGCAGCTCAACGGCGCGGCTCCCACCGACGAAGCCCTGAAGCAGGCGCTCTTTGCTGCCGTACCCGGCACGGTGCTCAAGCTGCAAGTGAAGCACGGCGCCCTCACCCACGAGCTGAGCCTGACCATGCAGCCCGACCCCGACCGGGCGTACCAGATTCAGCCCGCCACCGATGCCACTCCCGACCAGCAGCGCCTGCTGGCCAAGTGGCTGAGTCGGTAGACTTTTCGAGAATTCTTGTTTAGAAACAAGTCTGGTAGCTGCCCCGCCGCGCTGGGGCTTAGCCCTCAGTCAAAAGGAAAACCCTGGTCAGCAGTGACTGGGGTTTTCTTTTTGACTGAGGGCTGTGAGATGCTAGCTGGATGGGAAGCTGAAGGAATTGGAAAAGGCTCATTTCTCTCATTGATAAAATTAATAATAAGAAATTGTATTTTAATTCGTAATTAGCCTTTAATGGTAAGTTTAGAGCTTTTTCAGTAGTATTTTAGCCGCTAGAAATGTATTAGGCAAAGTGGCTGATGACTGTGTTTTATTTTATTTGTATCCAATTAGTAAAATCGGCTTTTTCTATAGGCCGCGGCCAGCGTTTTGCCTTTGGGCCACGGCCGCTAAGCCGCTCGCTCCTGCTGGTAGGGCTGCTGCTGGGGCTGAGTGCGGGGCAACTGCGGGCGCAGTCGGGCAGTTGGACGCCGCCGGGCGCCGACCTGTCGTATCCGCGCACGTTGCTGAAAGCCGCGGCCCTCGGCGGCGTGCGAGCTTCGCTGGCGACCCCCGAGCGGCTAGCCATTTACCAGGGGCTGTGGGCCGATGGGCAGAGCGATCCGACCACCGATAACAGCTCGACCAGCGGGCGGCGGCTGCGCGCGGCGTATGCCAAAAACGCGGCTTTCGTGGTGCTGCTCGACCGGCAGCCCACCAGCGGCGACTCGGCTGCGCTGACGCCGGCGCAGCGCAGCGCGCTGGTAGATAAAGTGCGTGGCTTGCTCGAAAGCCTCAACCCCAACGTCGAAGCCTTTGCCACGCGGTCGGGGGCCACCTACGGCGAGTGGCAGTGGCGTTCTAAAGAGCTGATTGACTACTTGATTGCCTACGACTTGCTGCGCGGCGCGGGCGAAACCGCCGCTACCTTGGCCGCCAGCCAGGCCCAGTTGCAGACGTTTGCGGGCAACTTATATAAGCAGTCGACCACGCCATTTTTGGGCGTCAGCTTTTATAGCACCGTCAAAAACAACCATACCCTGATGACGGCCGCCGCCCTGGGCCTGGCCGCCGTCGTGCTGAACGATGCCACCAGCACTACCGCCAGCCAGCAGCCCAGCACCTGGGCCGGGGCCGGCCTCTACCACATCGACAACGTGCTGTGGCGCGATGCCCAGCGGCAGTCCGACTCCACGCAAGTAGCGGGCTACGGCGAAGGGCCGTACTACCTGAAGTACGCGCTGCTCAACTGCTTGCCGTTTTTTCGGGCGATGGGTAATTTCCTGCCCGATGCCCGGCTGTCGTACACCTTCGGGGCCACCACGCGCAGCCTGCGCAACCCGTACTTCGACCCTAAGTACGACCTGCTCTACGGCTGGCTGACGGCCATTATGCAGCCTGATGGCCGCCTGCCTGCCCTGGCCGACTCGTACGTGGATATGGGAATGCCCGAGCTCGCGCTCACTGGCAAGGCGCAATACGTCAAGCCCATGTATTTTAGTAAGCTTTCGGGCACGCCACTGGCCTTGGCGGTGGCGCAGCTGCGCGACATAACGGTGGATATGCGCGCCGCCTGGCTGGCGGCAGCCGTCGCGCCCACGCCGCAGCAGCAGCCGGTGCTCACGGCGCTGCCCGCCAGCGGCAACCTGGTGCTGCGCTCGGGGAGCGACTCGCTGGCTAGCTACTTGCACCTGGCCGGCCGGGCGGCGGCGGCGGGCGGCGGCCACAGCCAGGGCGATGTGAGCAGCTTCCTGCTGCACGCCAATGGCCAGCTGCTGGCCCTCGACCCCGGCTACCTCAGCTACGACCGCCGCGCGGAAGTAGGCCAGGCCGCTAATCACAACCTGGTGCTGGTAGACGGCGCGGGGCCGGCTATCGGTACGGCCGGGGGTGCTAGCACGGTAGCGGCCACCATCGGCGCCGATTTTACGACTCCTCAGCTCACCTACGGCGAAGTAGCGACGGCCTACCAAGGCGCTGCTATCACGCGCAAGGCGCTGCTGGTGCGCGGCGCGTACTACTTGCTGGCCGATGCGGTGAGCGCTGCCGCCGCCCATACCTACACTTGGCAGCTGCACGGCTATGGCCTCGACGGGGGCACGGCCACTACCGGTATTTTTCTCGACAGCCTCACCAACCACGAAGCCACCTGGCAAAAAAACGGGGCGGGCTTGCTGGCGCACGTCACGGCTACCGGGGGCGCGGCGAGCTACACCACGGCCACCAACGTGCACGAAACCACCTATAACACGGCCGAAAACCACACGACGCTGCTCGTGGCCACTGGCAGCACGCCCCAAACCCAGTTTCTGGCGGCGCTGTATCCGTACACCACCGCACGGCCCCGCGTCGCCACTACCAGCCAGGCCGCTACCGCGGCGCTGGCCGCCACTACCGCCGAGTTTGCCGACGTGGCCTTTGCCCAGGCCGATACGCTGCTGCGCGCCGACGCCAGCGGCCTACTGTCGCAGCCACTGAGTGCCGATGGCCGGCTAAACTTCTACTCGGCGCGGTCTGCGGGCGACTTCGCCCAGCTTTTCTTGCAGGAAGGAACCCTGCTGCTGGCCGGCGCCGATACCGTAGTGCGGGCCTCGCGCCGGGCCACCATCAGCTGGCAGCGCACCAGCGCCACCCGCTACGACGGCTACGCCAGCCGCCCTACTACGCTGACGCTCGCCCTGGGCCGCGCCCCAGCCAGCGTGAGCGGGGCCGGCGTGCGTAGCTACTACTACGATGCCGGCCGCCAGCAGCTGCAAGTGGTGCTGCAAGCGGCGTCTGCCTTCGGCGTGACGCTGCCCGCGGCCGGGCTAGCGGCCGCAGCTGCCCCCCTGCCCGTAGTACTGACAGCCTTCACGGGCCAGCGCCAGGGGCAAGGGGTGCTACTGCACTGGCGCACGGCCTCGGAGCATGCCAGCCAAAGCTTTGAGGTGCAGCGGCAGAGTGAGACGGGCGGTTCCTTTGCCGTAATTGGCCTGGTAGCGGCCCAGGGCGAAGCCATCCAGCCGACAAATTATGCCTTCCGGGACGAGCTAGCCCCGGCCGGGGCCGGGTACTACCGCCTGCGGCAGCTCAATCAGGATGGCACTGCCACTTACTCGCCGGTGGTAGCTCTGGGCGCCCGGCCTGCGGCTGCGGTCGCGCTGCTGCCCGTAACGCCGCAGCCGGCGCACGCGGTGGTGCAAGTTCAGCTAAGCGGGGCCGCCCAGGCAGTAACCCTGCGCTTGTTCGATGGCCTGGGCCGGGTGGTGCGCCAGCAGCGCTGCCAGCAGCAAACCCAGCTGGAGATTAGCGCTTTGCCGCCCGGCCTCTACTATTTAGTGGCTGAGGCTGAGGATGGTCGCCGCTTACCGGGTGGGCAGAAGGTACTGCTTGATTAGCGCTAGATCCTAGCCCAGTTTCTAAAGAAGTTTTGGAGTTGGTGTGCGGTTTTCAACGGACTTGCCTAGGAATAGAAAAGGGGCGGGCCAGAGGCGCAAATGGCGCTTCTGACCCGCCCCTTTGGTAGGCTACGGAACAAGCTTAGGTAGGTAAAGTTGGGCTTTCTTGGTTACATTACCCGCGTGAGTGCTACTTCGCGCACGGGGGCGATGACTAGCGGCACCTTCTCAACTTTTACCGACGAAGTATCGAGCCCAAAGTACTGCGCCTCGCCCGAGATAAACTGCTTGAGGTAGAAGTAAGCTTGCATTACGAGCTTCTCCATCGTGGGAAAGTCGTTTTCGACCGAGAGGTATTTCTCCAGCACTACAAAGCGGAAATCGCCCACTACGTGCCGCTGACTAAGCGAGGCGTAGCGCGAGGTAATATCCACCTCCTTGTTGCGCACCAGGTCCTCTACCACTTTGCGGAAGAACAAGTTAATGCGTTGCTGCACTCGGAACCCCAACCGGAAATTGATGCGGAACACGTCGTCGGGCGCCAGCTCGGTCACTTTATACTCCATGGTATAGGGCTCGTCGGTAGTGTCGACGTGAATAAACCAGTAGATATCGGCCCGCTTGGGGCGCTTCTGAAAGATGGAGTAGATGATTTTCTGCTCAATCTCGCTCGGCCGCTCGGCCGAGGTCAGGAACACGAGGTGGGTGGCGTACTTCCCGATAGACTCATCATTGCTGAGCTGCTTGAGCGGCTCGATGTAGGGCTCTATCTTCACAAAGTCGGTGAGGCGGCGCTTGATGTAGTACGACTTCAGCCACACGTACATCACCCCCATGAGCGCGGCCGCGATGGCCAGCGACACAAAGCCGCCGTGCGGAAACTTAATGAGGTTGGCCACTAGAAACGACCCCTCAATTATCCCGTACACCACCACAAACAATGTTACCAGCGGCAGCGCTACGCGCTTGATTTTCCAGAGCCACACCGTGAGCAAAACAGTCGTCATGAGCATAGTGAGCGTGATGGCTAGGCCATAGGCCGCTTCCATTTCCGACGACTCGCGGAAGTAAAGCACCACCCCGATGCAGCCCAGCAGCAGCAGCCGGTTCATACTCGGCACGAAGAGCTGGCCCTTAACGTCGGTAGGGTAGTTGAGACGCACCTTGGGCCACATGTTCAGGCGAATGGCCTCGGCCACCAGCGTAAACGAGCCCGTGATGAGCGCCTGCGAGGCAATAACCGCCGCCACCGTGGCCAGCCCGATGCCGAAGAGCAAAAACCAGGCGGGCATCAGGGCATAGAAAGGATTCTTATCGCCAATCTGCTCCCCTTGGTGGGCCAGTAGCCAGGCGCCCTGGCCTAGGTAGTTGAGCAGCAGCGCCGTTTTTACGAAGGTCCAGCTAATGCGGATGTTACCCTTACCGCAGTGGCCCAGGTCGGAATATAGAGCCTCGGCCCCGGTAGTGCACAGGAATACCGAGCCCAGCAGCCAGAAGCCGCTGGGGTATTTGGTAAGCAGTTCGTAGGCGTAGTAGGGGTTCAGGGCCTTCAAAATCACTGGGTTGTGCGCTACCCACACGGCGCCCAGCACGCCCAGCATCGTAAACCACAGGAACATGATCGGCCCGAAGGCCTTGCCCACTATCTGCGTGCCGAAGCTTTGCAGCAAAAACAGCCCCGCGATAATGCCGATGACGATGCCCACCACGTAGTTCTGCGTCAGGGCCGGGTACACGGTCTTCAGCCCTTCGATGGCCGACGACACCGAGATGGGCGGCGTAATGACCCCGTCGGCCAGCAGCGACGCCCCACCGATAATGGCTACCACCGACAGCCAGCCCCCGCGCCGCCGCACCAGGGCGTAGAGCGAGAAGATACCACCTTCGCCGTTGTTATCGGCATTGAGGGTGAGGAGCACGTACTTGATGGTGGTTTGCAGCGTGAGCGTCCAGATAACGCAGGAGATGCCGCCGAGCACTAGGAGCGGGTCAATCAGCCCCGGTGTCTGCCCGCTCTTCAGGATGGACGACATGACGTAGAGCGGCGAAGTCCCGATATCACCGTAAATAATGCCCAGCGCAATGAGCAGCCCGGCCCCGGATATGGCGGTATGCGAAGATTTTGAACTCATAAAAAATAGCTCGGCTAGTCAAAAAGCGAGAGAAAATCCCCAGTTGCTACAAGCTGGATAAGCAAAAATAAAGCTGGCGGCCGAGTTTGCGGCGTCTTACGCAGTCGGTGCGGCGCGGGTCGCTGGCGGCGGGGGTGGGGAAAGGTCAAAGTCAGTAGCTGCGGCAGCCAGCTGAGCCGCTGCCAAGAGCGCCGCTGCTTCGGCCGCGGCCCGGTCGTGGGCCCGGCCAATGCGCCGGTTCAGGTCGCTCACCAGGCGCTGCCAGCTGGCTAGCTCGCCGGGCAGCGCCACGTGCGCCGACTCGCGGCCCAGGCGCCATAGCCGCAGCCGGTTGGTGCCCCGGTAGCCGTACACGAGCAGCAGCGCCGTAGCAGCTACGCCCAGCACGGCGGGCAGCGTATGCAAGCGATTTTGCAAAAAGGCAATCAGCACGGTAGCTAGCCCCAGGCCGCCCAGCAGCACCCACAGCACCCAGCGCACGGCGTGCACCTCGGCTCGCTCCAGCTCCCGCAGGCCAAAGCGCTGCCCAAGCACGGTGAGGGTAGTATCGGTAAGTACGAAATGGCCATCAAGGCTACGGGCTATGGGGTAAGTGAGCGGCGGCTCGCTGCTAACCTCGGTAGTTGCGTCACCGTTTTTAATCAAAACTGCCGGAAGCACGGCGGCTTCCGGCAGCGTAATTGCAGGGGTAGAGGAACCTAGCGATACCACCTCCGAAACGAGTGCTTTGGGCTGGGGCCGCACCGCCGTGCTGGTTTGCGTCCAGGTGCGCGCGGCCACCATAAGCGGGCTAGCCACGGGCTCCATCCCTCAGTTGTTTACTTTCAGCAGCTCTACGTCAAACACCAGCGCCGAATCGGGGCCGATGTCGCGGCCGGCGCCGCGCTTGCCGTAGGCGAGGTCCGAGGGAATGTAAAGGCGCCACTTCGAGCCTTCGGGCATCAGCTGGAGGGCTTCAGTCCAGCCCGCGATTACCCCATTGACGGGGAACGTGGCCGGCTGGCCCCGCTGGTAGCTGCTGTCGAATACGGTGCCATTGGTCAGGGTGCCGTGGTAGTGGGTCGTTACCGACGAGCGTAGGGTCGGCTTCGGGCCGGTGCCTTCGGTAATAATCTCGTACTGCAAGCCGCTGGGCAGGGTAGTAATGCCGGGCTTTTTGGCGTTTTCGGCCAGGAAGGCTTCACCTTCCGCTTTATTATTGTTCATGGTATTAGATTCTTGGGTGTCATCCTCCTCCTCTTCGCCCCCGCCAAGTTGCTCCTGCAATTGCTGCATGGCAGCCTGCATTTGCTCTTGGGTGAGGCGGCTGGGCTGACCCGAAAGGCCTTCCTTAAGAGCAGCAGCCAGGGTAGCAATATCCAGCTCCAGCCCCTGCTGGGCGAAGTTGCGGGCCAGGTCGCGGCCAATAATGTAGCTTACTTGTTGTTGATTGGTGTCGAGCGTCACAAGCGAAGTCGAATGTAGCCACTGCCAGCAAAGCCGGCCTGGCTGATGAAAAAATGCGCCGGCAAAGGTCGGCACTAGCAGGCATTGCGTACGCAGAAAGCCCTGCCAAGGGCGGGGCTTTGCAATACGATAAATAATAAGTGGCTGACTACTAGAGATAATGATGGTCTTCCTCCCCGTGCAGGTAGAAGGTCAGGCTGAGCTTGGTTAGCTGCACCGTGAGATAACCCAAAGAACCAAGGCCACCCAGCAGCAGCAGCGACGAGAGTATGGAGGACTTTTTCATAAGTAGATGAGCTAATGTGATTAACGAGCGAACAAAGATACGCAACAGGTAGCAAAATGTTAGGCGTGCCGACTAGTTTGGTAGGGCAGCCACCTTTACAGGTAGTAGCCAGCAGCTAGCTCGAATGATCGGCCACAATCACCCACTGCCCCGCCACGCGCCGAAAGATTAGC
The DNA here is from genome assembly GCA_964514915.1 of uncultured Hymenobacter sp. GTDB lineage: Bacteria > Bacteroidota > Bacteroidia > Cytophagales > Hymenobacteraceae > Hymenobacter. The sequence continues at coordinate 2,993 of CAZERY010000110.1, read as the reverse complement.
AGAAATTGTCCTTGTAAATCGCCGGCAGCGGCATTGGGGCGGGCCAAGTGCCAGTGGCCCACCACCTGCGCTACGTCGGCCGAGAGCGGGCTGATACGCAGGCTGCTGAAGCTGAGCTGGCCCATTTGGGCGGCACCGGCGTAGCTGCGGCGGTAGTTGTCGAGGGTGGGCTGCCAGCCGTAGGTAGGGCCCTTCTTGCCAATGAAAACCAGGGAGTCGGAGTGCCAGTAGCCCGCCATAAAAGCGGAGATGTCGCCCCGGTTCCAGGCGGCAGTCTGAATGGCGAGCCCTTGGGCGATGGCCCGGCGGTCGGCGGCCACGTCGGGCGGCGTAGGGGGGCTTGCGCAGCCAGCCAGGCTTAAAGCAAGGCTGATAATAAATAGCAGTACTGCCTTAGGCATGAGCAAGGTAAGGAGCTGGTGAGGATGGACGCCGGGCAGGCTAATCGACGGTGCCTGAGCTAGTCGTGAAGCAAGCTAGCAATGTAAGCAGCCCCACCCAGCGCCCGCATGTGGCGCAGCACGCGCAGCTGCTTGGCGCGCGCCTGCGGGCCCGGCTGCCCAGCCCGAAAGCGCAAGGGATTGGGCAGTACGCCGGCCAGTAGGGCAGCCTCGGGGGCATTGAGGTTGCGGGCCGACTTGTGGAAGTAGCGCTGGCTGGCCGCCTCTACGCCAAAGGTGCAGTCGCCCATCTCGGCCACGCTCAAATACATTTCCATGATGCGGCGCTTGCTCCAGAGCAGCTCGATGAGTACGGTGAAGTACGCCTCGGCGGCCTTGCGCACGTAGGAGCGACCGTGCCAGAGAAAGACGTTCTTAGCTACTTGCTGCGAGATGGTGGAGCCGCCGCGCACCGGCTGGCCATCGGCACGGTGCCAATTGTACTGGGCCGCCCGCCACATACCGTCGAGGTCGAAGCCGTGGTGCAGCAAAAAGCGCTGGTCTTCGGAGGCCACCACCGCCAGCGGCACGCTCGGGGCTATCTCATCGAGGGTAGCAAAGCGGTAGCTGGCGTAGCGCGGGTCGGGCCGGATGCCGTAGTAGCCCTTGCCTACGGGCGGGTGGGCGCGGCGGTCGAGCATGAGCCACGTAGCGGGCGGTGGCACCCAGCGGTACACCAGCACCCAGGCTACCGACAGCAGAAACAGCGCCACCACGGCTTGCAAGCTCACGCGCAGCACCGTGCGCCAGGTAGGCAGAAGATGTTGAATGGATTGGGCCAAAATAGCGGTAGAAATAAGCGGCGGCAGGCCACAAAGTTCGGGTAAGCCAGGGTTAGCCACCAAGTTACGGGGCTACGGCGCTAGTCAGCTTCATTAAAAAATGAAGAATTAAAAATTTGACCAGCAGATTTTTAGATTTCCTAAAAGCGCTGGGCCGCGGCAGCATCCTGGGCCGTGGCGACCTGCACCTGCGCGAGCCCCTCGGCTGTGAGCAGGCCCAAGCGGGCGGCGTGGGCAGCCGCGGCCAGAAAATCGGGTACCACCACCAGCTCGACGCCGCACTTGGCCAGCAGCGCCGTCGCTACCGGCGTCACGCGCGCGAGGCGGTTGGGCACGCCCACGTCGCGGATGTAGATGACGCGGATGCGCTCCGGGTGCTGGCGCGCTACCTCGGCGTAAATTTCGGCATCGTGCTGGCCGCTATCGCCCAGCAGAATGAACGGCAGGTCGGGATAAGTGGCGAGCAACTGGTTGATTTCGCGCAGCTTGTGGCCGTGATGCAGCGAGGAAGGCGCCTCCTCATCGGCTGCCAGGCGCGGGCCGCCCAGTAGCGAATCGCGCAGCAAAAGCGGTCCCAGCGGAATGCCCCGCAGCCGCAGGAATTCCTCCAGCACGTCGTACAGATTCCAGGGCGACGAGCTGACGTAGAAAAACGGGTTGTCGGGCTGGCCGCTCAGTCCCCGCTGCAAGGCCTGGTAAAACGCCGCCACGCCCGCCAGGGGCTCGTGCGAGTAGGCATTGCTGAAAAGTACCGTGCGCAGCATGCGCAGCAGGTGCGTAGCGCGGGTAACAATCACGGTATCGTCGAGGTCGGAAATCACCCCAAACTCGGCGCTGGCCGGCGGAATAAGCACCCGCGCCGTGGCTTGCACCGTGCCGTGCAGCCCCCGAAAGCGGTGCGGCAGCCGGCTTAGCTGCACTGGCACCGGGTACCAGAGGTAGTCGAGGGGCGCCGGCAGCTGGGGCGGGTCGAGCGCCTGGGTAAAGTAGCCCGCCTGGTCGGTGGTGACGTAGCAGTCGAGGCCCCCGGGCATGGTCACGAGCACCTGCGCACCAGGTATCTCGCGGCTGTTGAAGCGCCGGTACATAGCCTGGAAATTGCGCCAGGGCGAGTCGGCCTCCGTCTGGGGAGTGAGGCCGCGATCGGCCAGCAGGCGGCCTTTGAGGTAGAAGCGGTGCGGCGTGCCGTAGCTGCGGTACACGTCGAGATGCAGGGGCCGCAGGCGGCCCAGCCGGGCCGCCGTGCGCGTAATGAGCGCATCGGCCCATTCGAGGGCATCTGCTAACCGTTGACCTAACTCCATTCGGCAAACCTACGGCGGGCGGGGCAGTGAAACCCAGCCGGAGCTGGAAAAATAGCTCCATCATTTGTAGTCGATTTACGTAGGAATCGACCTTAACCCGCCCTGCCATGCCCACTGCCCACGCCGCTTCCCGCCCCAAAACTCGCAAGAAAAAACTGCCGCCCGTGCCCGACCTCGCCGCCCACGAGCTGTATAAAGACTCCGCCCACCAGGCCGAGCTGGCGGGCCTGCGCTACACTACCGACCACGGCCCTGGCCTGCGCCGCGAGGCTAGCGGCCAGGGCGAGTTTCGCTACTTTACGGCAAAAGGCGCTGAAATACAAGATGCTACGACGCTGGCGCGCATCCACGGCTTCGTGATTCCGCCGGCGTGGACGGACGTGTGGATTGCGCCCGACCCCACGTTTCACCTCCAGGTGACGGGCCACGACGTGGCCGGCCGCAAGCAGTACCGCTACCACCCGGCC
>CAZERY010000109.1:0-11282 GCA_964514915.1 uncultured Hymenobacter sp. | reverse complement strand
GCATAAGAAAAGGCCTAGTAAAAATCCTGCGAATTTAACTTAAACAGCTTCTTAGAGAGAAATATCCAGGCCGACGGTCACGACCCGCACGCTGGGGTACACGCGGCCGCTGGTGCCACCCCCGCCGCCCGTGCCCACGCTTTCACTGAACTACGAGATTTCGGGGTCAAAGCCAATGTTGCGCAAGTAGCTGATGGCGAGCAGGTCTTGTGCCGAACCAAATATGCGCAGGCGCTGCATGCCCACTTTCTTGGTAATCGCGGCGGGCAAGGTGTAGCCGAATTGCACGTTTTTGAGGCGTGCGTAGGCGCCGTTGCGCAGCCAGTAGTCCGAGCCCTGGTTGTTGTTGGTCGAGGCCGTGCCGATGGTCAGGCGCGGGTAAGAGCCGCCGGGGTTGGTGGGCGTCCAGCGGTCGAGGTGCTGCTCGTACATGTTCTCCCAGTTGTTGTGGAAAGCTTCGACGCCCTCGCCGCGAATGTAGAGGCTGCGCTTGCCCACGCCCTGCACAAACACTAGGAAGTCAAAACCCTTGTAGCTAGCCGTATACGTCGCCCCGAAGGTGTAGCGCGGAAACGGGTTGCCCAGAATAAAGTGGTCGTCCTGGTTGATGATGCCATTGCCGTTGCGGTCGATGTAGCGGATGTCGCCGGGCCGCACCGCGCCAGGTGCCACGAAGGCCGGCTTGGGCCCGGTACTCACTTCCTACACCGTTTGGTAAAGGCCCGCCGTGAGGGTCGTGCTCAAATCGGTAAGAGCCAGGGTTTCTTCGGTAGCCGTAGTGGTGGCAGACAGGCACCCGCGGCAGTAAAATTCGTAGCCCGCCTTCACCTCCCGCAGCTTGATGTGGTTGATAACGCGGTAGCGAATCGCCGCAAACAAGTAGTGGTCGAGCTGCTGAATCTGGCTGCCCGCGCGTTTGCTCCACAGCCCCGCAAACAAGCCCTGGACCAGCTCTTCGGCTACCTCGGGGCTCTTGAGCTTGCGGTAGGCCACGGTAAAAAACCGGTAGCAGTAGCGTTTAGCGCTTATAAATTTCCTCGAACGCGGCCTCGTCGTCGGTCCGGAGCGCGGCGAGAAGCGCGGCGTCCGACCAGGAAGCGTACAGCCGAAGAAAAGAGGAGTTCACGAAGAGTGGGGCCGAGCCGGCAGCGGGAATTCTGGATACACGATTTTAGCGCAAAATCTCAATAGTTACTCTGCCTGCCGCCGTGCTTACTCCTCCGTTAGGCACCCACGCAAGTAGCTCACTCCAGGCATATTGCCAGCGCTTTGCAGTGCGGGCTAATGCCGGGCCGCGGGCCGGGTTAGTGAGCGTCACCGGTGCGTGGCACCAGCCTGGCTGACTAAGGCTGGTGCCACACGTTAGCTATTACAGCTTGTTGAAGCGGTGGGCCTGGGTAGTCTGGCCTTTGGCATCAACGAGCAGAATGTAGAGGCCGGTCTGGAGCCTGGACACGTTCAGCGCCTTCCCGTCGTAGGTGCCGTGCCATACTTCCCGGCCATCGACGCTCAGAATGCGCACCTGCCCACCCAGCAGGGCTTCATCGCCAGAAGTTAGCGAAAGCTGGTCGGTTACCGGGTTGGGATAAAGCGTCAGCGCGACCGCACGGCTGCTAGCGGCAGCGGCAAGGGTGCCACTAGGTGCGGCGGCTGCCCGCACTTGCAGCGACGTGGTGAGGTCGTTGAAGCTATTGGTAACCAGGCAGCTATTGTCGGCGTTGACGACCAGGGAAGTCCCCGTAAAATTGTCGCCATCATAGAGTTGCACCTCGTAGCCGGCGCTTACTTTCAGCGAGGAAATGTCGTTATTGATGATGCCGCTGGCTTGTAGCTGGCTCAGCGTGTAGGTACCTACGGCCAGGGTAGTGGCCGTCCCACTAAAGGAACAATCGCGGTAGAAAGTAGCTACCCCGCTCGTTGCGCCAGTGATTATGACGCGCCGGGCGTTGTTGCTAAGCTGGCCGCACGGCGCCGTGCGCGCCAGGGCGGCTTGCAAGTTGCTAAGCGACCCGCCCTGCAACGAATTGATGGCGTAGCCGCGCTGGAAAAGTAGGCCGTACACGTCGTAGGTCCCCGCCGGCAAGGTGCGCAAATCGGCGGTAGGAGCTAGCTGCACTACGGTGCCCGTGGCCGTATTCACCACGGCGTACTGGTAATCATACCCCACGCTCTGGAGTGGCGCGTACACGGTGCCGCCCGCTACCGAGCTGGCAAAGCTGAGGGCATAGTTGCTAGTAGCGGCCGGCGTACCGCCAAAGTTCGATACTATCAACGTGTAGGGCTGGCCCGCCGTCAGCGCAACGGTGACGGTATTGCTGATTAAAAGCGCCCCCCCCGACGAGGAAAGATTATCAGCTACCGCATTCTGGCACGGGTCGGTAGGATTGAAACTGCCCGCATACACGCGCACCACCATGCCGCCAAAGCTCGTGGGCATACTAATGGTGTAGGTGCTGGTGGCCGAAGGCACAAAGGGGAAGGCATCGTAAGGCGTTACGTTGCCACTCCAGCTCGAGCAGTTGCTGCTATCATAATTCGAGAGATAAGAAGTTGGGTCCGTGGCGCTGATAGTGCCTTTAATCTGGTTGGTACCCACGTATTCGACCACGCTGTAAGCCTGCTGATTGAGGTTGAGAGCAGCGTCGCCGGGCGCGGCGGTTACGGCGGTCGCCGGCAAGAGCTGCGAGGCTACCGGCGAGCACGCGTTGATGGGAAAGTCGGCGTCGTTGATGTCGAAGAAGATATTCCCGACTGCCTCCACGCGAACCCGTGCCTGCGTGGTCGTCACGTTCGGAACCGCTACGCTAGCGGAGCCGGTGTTGGGAACGCCGGCCGCCAGCACGGTGCCGAACGTCTGCCCGCCGTCCGTCGAAAGCGTGATGCGGACCTGGCTGACGTTAATTGGCGCCTGGTTGGTGCCGTTCACCGACCACGTCACCGTAGTCGACTGCCCGGCAATCCAGAGCGTTGGGTTGGCATTCTGCGTTGTCACGGCAAACGGGCCGGTGTTGGGCGCCACGGTCAGCTTCACGTTGTCGGTCGCAATGGTGCCGCCGCTGGCGCGCTGGTCGCGGGCCATCACCACGAAGTTGAGGTCGCGGCCCACGTTGGGTAGGGCCTCGCCCACCAGGTCGGCTGGCTTATTACTGTTGGCCAGGATGTAGCGCAGGTCGGGGAAAGTGCGCGCCAGCGTGGTGCGGGGCGGGCGGGGCCGAAACAGCGCCGCATCCGGGTCGTTGATGGCGGCTAGCCCGCTCTGCCCCACAATGGTACCCAGCGCATTTATGTTGCTGGAATGGTCGAGCTGGTCCCAGGTGTAAGCCAGGGTCTCGCCGTCGGGGTCCGAGCCCGTGGCCGTAAGCGTAAAAGGCGTGTTAAGCGGAATTACATAGTCAGCCCCGGCATTGACGCTCGGCACGTGGTTGGTATTAGCCGTGAGGGCCGGGCAGGATACGGATTGCAGATAAGTGCTCATCTGCGACAGCGACAGGGCATTAAAACGCTGGTTGTCGGTGTCGGGCATGTCGATCAGCGTTTGGGTGCAGCCGTGCGAATAGCTCATGATCGTAGTGCCGTTGCCCGGCTCCACATCGTTATTCAGGTCCGCGCTGCAATCGGCCGTATGGGTGTGCGAGGCCCCCTGCTGATGGCCCATTTCGTGGGCCAAGATGCCCTGAAAACCGGTGCCTTGCACGGTCGACCAGCCCTTGGCTTTGCCGCTGGTACAGATAATGCTCGCCCCCGCGGAGCCCCTGTCGCTGCCAATATGAAAGCAATGCCCGGCTTCGAAGCCGCCCGACGGGAAGCGTGTAGTGATAATGCTATTGACTTCATCCAGATTCTGGAAGCGCAGGCGGCCAGTGGCCGCGGCGGCCGAGGCATCGAGGGTAGCCGTGGTCATCGCCGAAAAGTACCGGGTGCCACCGGTGGGCTTCACCAGTTCAAAGCTTACTGCCAGCTCTTGCAGATACAAAGCCGTCATCTGGTTCATGACCGTCACCACCGTTTGCTCTACCGCTGCGTCCGTATTGCCGTTGGCGCTGTAGTACTCCTGCGTTACCAGGATGGCGTACCGGATTTTGCGCAGCTGGGTACCGAAGCTAAAGGGCGCCGGCAGGGTAGAGGCGTTGCTCGTCCGTTGTATAGCCGCCAAGCTAGCGGTGCCGCAGGTGCCCACCATTCCGGGCACCTGCTTGAGTAAATAACCGCCGCTGGCCGCCGGCCGCAGGCTAGCCGACTCCGGGCCCGCGAGCAGGTCGGCCGTTAGGCCCTGCGGGGTAAGCACCAGCGACACGCGGTGGGCGGGAGCGCTTTCTTCATAGCCCACAAAGGTGCGCAGCCGCTGCTGGGCGGCGGCATCAGTAGCCGGCAGCACGTGGGTTTCGAGGAGTACAAAGGCGCGCGAGCCATTGAGGGTAGGCAGCGCGATGCGGTGCGTCGGCGGGCCCTGCGAGCGGGCGCCAGCGCCGGGCTCCGTTAATTGGCGGCGGAGGCCAGCCACGTCCACACTCACGGCCTGGGCCGGCGGCAGCTGCTGCGCGAAGCTGATTTGCTTGCCGCTCAGTACCAAAAGCACTGCTATACTATAAAGCTTAAGCAGTCTAGTAAGGCGGCTTGTCAATTGTTGAGGTGTCTTCATAGGGAGAAAGATGCGTAAGGAGTTGGGAATGAAGGTAAGTCAAATATAAAGCAATTTCCGATCATTACCTAGGTAGCGCGGACTCGGCGAGTCCGCGCGGATGAACACCCGCTCGCTCTTACGCACGGACTCGCCGAGTCCACGGTACACATACCGGTGTGCTGGCCCGAAGCCGCGTACTTTGCGGGATGCCCCACGCCACGCCGCCCGCTCCCAACGACTACGAAGCCCAGAGCTGGCAGCACCTGCAAGACCTGCTGTTTCAGGATACCTGGGATGCCCGCCTCGGGCGCTACCGCTCGCCGTTTGTGTACCGCGGCATGCGCAGCTTTGGCTATAAGCTGAGCACCAGCTTGCAGCGCCTGAGCGGCGAATACCAGCACCTGGAGCACCACCTGCTGCGCAATTTTCGCAAGTATGCCCGCGACACCACCACGCCGCCCGGCGCCTCCGTTTGGGACTGGCTGGCCCTGGCTCAGCATCACGGCCTGCCCACGCGCCTACTCGACTGGACGTACTCGCCCTACGTGGCGCTACACTTCGCCACCGACGACTTACACGCCTACCACCAGGATGGTATTATCTGGGCCCTGAACTACGTGAAGGCCGCCGAGCACCTGCCGCCCGCCCTACGCGGCGCGCTGGCCAGCGAAGGCTCCAACGTGTTTACCTCCGAGTTGCTGGCGCCCGCCGTGCCCAGCTTACGCGCCCTCGAAGACTTGCAGGCCGAGCCCTTCGTGCTGTTCCTGGAGCCGCCCTCGCTCGATGCCCGCATCGTGCATCAGTACGCCTTATTTTCGCTCATGAGCACGCCGCAGGCCATGCTGCACGAGTGGCTGGCCGAGCGCCCCGAGCTGTACTTCCGCATCCGCATTCCGGCCCGTCTCAAGTGGGAAGTGCGCGATAAGCTCGACCAGGCCAACATCACCGAGCGGGTGCTGATGCCCGGCCTGAGCGGCCTTAGCCGCTGGCTGCACCGACACTATTCAGCGGCCCGGAGCCGCCCCGGCACCGGCGAAGGCAGCGAGTTGCCGGGGTGAGAGCGGCGTGGCTTATTATTCGAAAATCAAAAGATAAGCTATCTCTCCCCAATTTTTGCTTGGAGCTAATAAGCTTCGCTTTTATAGCTAAGTAGTCAGCCTTTAGCTATTAGCTTGTTTTCTGGTTACTAGGGATTTACCAAATGGTCAGTGTGCGTTTACTCTTGGCCGACTACTTAAACGGAATAGGCAGTATCGTGATTTCATTTTGAATGTGTTGAGAATCAGCCTAAATTTGGGTTCTTTAATGTGGAGCTTCCTATTAAACTCAGGCTATTTAACGATAACAGCGCCTCTATAAAAACCTTTACTTACTTTTCATGAAACAACTCTACTACGCGTTTTCCATTTTCCTCTTTTTGCTGCTAAGCTGCCCGTGGCTTGCGGCTAGCCAAGATCTTGGCAATACGCAGCTCATCGGCAAGGTGCTTACCGAAGGTGACGAGCCCTTACCCGGCGCCACAGTACTGGTAAAAGGTACTTTCGTGGGCACTAGTACGAATGGAGAAGGAAGTTTTGTGCTGCCAACGGCCAGAGTTACTTTTCCGCTGGTTTTGAGCATCTCCTATGTGGGCTACGAAACCCGGCAGCTGAGTGTGGCGGACCCCACCCAGCCACTCCTGGTAACGCTGATCCCGGACCGGGCGGCGACGAACCAGCTTGTGTACGCGGCTTCGCGCAAGGAAGAAAATATTCTGCGCGTGCCCGTGACCGTCGAGAAGGTCAACCAGACCCAAATCAGGCAGTTTACCCACCCCGACCTGCTCAACAGTCTGACGCAGCTGAAAGGCATCGATGTGAACGTGAGCAGTATGCTGACTAACAGCATCAGTACGCGGGGCTTCAATTCGGCGTCCTCCGAGCGCCTGGTTCAGCTGGTCGATTATATGGATATTCAGTCGCCGAGCCTCAATGCTACCCCAGGCAACACGCTGGGCCTGCCCGACATCGACGTGGCCAGCATCGAAGTGCTCTACGGCCCTTCGTCGGCCCTGTACGGGGCCAATGCCTTCAACGGGGTAATTCAAACTAACTCGCGCGATGCCTTCACCGACCAAGGCCTGGATGTGCGCGTGCGCGGGGGGCAGCGCGCCTATTTCGACGGCCAGCTGCGCTATGCCCAGCGCCTGGGCAAGCGCTGGGCTTTTAAGCTAGCCGGCAGCTACCTGACGGCCCACGACTGGCTAGCCGACAACTACAGTGCGCGACAAACCTCGGATGCGGTGCTAGTGAACAACCCGACCGGCTCGGGGCTCGGCTACGATGCTGTGAACCGCTACGGTGACATTGGGCGCACCTTTTCGAGTAACCCGAGTTCGCCTGCCTATGGCGGCGCGCTGGCGGGCCGAACGGTGTTTATGCCGGGCTGGACGGAGCGCGAACTAGTTGCTGACGACAACCATGCCCAGCTCTATCGTGTGATACCAACCCTATCTTACCTACTCACCGACAAAGTGAAAGCCACTGCTTCTTTTGAGCGGGCCCAGGGCACGACCACCTTACAAACTGGAACTTCCCGTTTGCGTGGCAAAGACATCGGTACCAATCAGTACCGGTTTGCGCTGGAAGGCGAACGGTGGTTTGTGCGGGCCTACCAAACCCAGGAGCTTGGTACCGGTACCTACGATCTAAGCAATCTAGGTCGCTATTTGCAGAATGCCATCGACCCTAAGACGAATCAGTCGTACTCCACTGAATACTTTACGCGCTACGCACAGGCCTACAACAACGCGTATACTGGCACCAACGACCTCCAGGCCCAGGCTGCGGCTCAGGATGCGGCCGCACCTGTCCAGCTCATGGCTGGCTCAGACGCGTTCACTAAGCTGCGCCAAAGCATCGCACAGGATAACACAATCGGCCGGGGGGCGCAGTTTATCAATAAATCGATCCTCAATGACGTAAGCACGCAATACAACTTTGGGCTGGGTTTTGCCGACCTCATTGTGGGCGGAGCCTACCGCGAGTTCCGGCTCGACAAGAGCGGTATTCTATTTGATACCAACAATGGCAAAGGCGTGCGCAACTATGAGTATGGTGGCTATGCCCAGCTCACGGCCAGCCTGCTCGACGACCACCTAAAGCTGGCGGCGGCCGGCCGCCTCGACAACTTCAAGAATTTTAATTCCGCGTTTTCGCCCCGGGCCTCGGCCGTGTATTCGCTGGGCAGCGACCGGCAGCACAATTTTCGAGCCTCCTACAGCCGGGCCTTCCGCTCACCCACGCAGTTCGATCAGTACATAGCTGTCGACTATAACTCGCTTGTATTGCACGGCAACGTGGGGCAAGGCTACCAGGGCTACCGCCCGGCACTAGCCAGCAACCTGGCCCAGGTAGCAACCAGCCCCGACCCCACGGCGGCCCTGGCAGCCTATGCCTACCGTATTGCGCCCCTGCGGCTGGAAGAAGTTAACTCGTACGAGGTGGGCTACAAGGGCCTGCTGAGCAAAAATCTCGTCGTTGACCTGAGCTATTATTACAGCCGCTACCGCAATTTCGTGGCGAGTACCCAGGCTATCATCAGCAACACGGACGGCAGCTCACCTAGCCCTGACCAGCTGACCGCCGCGGCTTCTACTGGCTTCCAAGACCGGCAGCTGCCGACCCGCGTGGTGGTGGTATCCCGCAACCTCGACCTGCTGGTACAGACTCAGGGTGCCCTGGCCAGCGTTACCTACTCGGCTACCCGTGGCCTGAACCTAACCGGCAACTACTCGCTCAACGTCCTGCTCAATTCCAGTGACGAAGTGCCCTTCTATAACACGCCTAAGCACAAGTTCAACGTCGGCGCTTTCGGCGAGCTGACGCGCAAGCTCGGCTACCGCTTCAACTACCACTGGGCGCAGGGGCATCGCTACGAGTCGAACTTCGCGGCCGGGCACCTGAACGCTTATCAAAGCGTAGATGCCCAGGTGCATTATCTCTTGCCCACGCTCCACACCACCCTAGAAGTAGGGGCCTCCAATCTCTTCAATACCAACAACGTGCAGGTCTATGGGGGTCCGCAAGTCGGGCAGCTTATCTACGGCGGCCTAACAGTGTCGGTAAAATAACCGCTCGCCTTTTTTCTTCTCTGCTGCTATGCAAGTACGTCCCAGGCTTTTTGTGCTGTATGTGGTGGCTGCCGGCCTGCTAGCTAGCCAGCCGCTACGGGCGCAGTGCCTGCCGCTAGAGTCGCTGGACCAGAAGATTGCGGCGGGCCGCCTTACGGCCGACGATGTGCTGCAACTACTGGAGTCTAGTACCTGGCTAGCCCATGATGGCCCGAACCCTTACTGGACCTACCGGACCGCCGGCGAGGTCGAAACGCCGGAGGCGCAGGCTCAAGCCTGGGTCGGCTTGCGTAGTAGCAACCAGAAAGGCTACTACGAGCTGGTTTATAAAACCAAGCAGCACGCGTGCATTATCCAGCTGCGCGCCCAGCTACGGCAGCGGGCCAAGCTCAAGTCGGAGCCTACCAACTGCTTGCAGTGCGAAGGCGAGCGCTTGGTAGGCGAAGGGTATACCGTGAGTATCGTCAACCAAAAAGCTAATTACGAAGCTCGCCGTACGGCCTTCCCCTACGTGCTGGTGATCCGCCCTAATTCCGCCACCACCAACAGCCAAGTATCCTCTGAAGCGCCGCAATCCGGCAGCACGCCCTAACCTGGCCGGCTAGTAGGGCAGATGTGGGCAAAAACCCCGCTGGGAGTCAGGCACCCGTGGCATTCGCTTAGTGAAGCTGTTTAAGGAATCCGGGAAATCATCTCGAAACGTCCTGCTTGCCGGCGTTCAGCAGGACTAGCTAGTCGCTTCATAGTTCTTACTTCTGCGATACGGACCAGCACCCAAAAAAGCGACGGTGTCTAGCTAAACGCCGTCGCTTTTTTGTGCCCACCTATTTTTTCTTGTACTACTCAATGAACTTCTTGTGCTTGACTAGCCATTTCTAGGACGTTCCGAGGCGCTTTTTGGTGAGCTTGGTTGGGATGTGTTCCATTGGTTTATCGGGCCACGGGTGGCGTGGGTACCTGCCTTTCAGGTCTTTGCGTACCTCAAAATACCCTTTCTCCCAAAACGAGTGCAAGTCGCGCGTTACCTGGGCGGGCCGGCCGCCGGGTGAAAGCAAGTGCAGCAGCAGCGGTACGCGGCCCCCGGCTACGGTCGGCGTTTCGGTGAGGCCAAATAATTCTTGCAGCTTCACGGCGAGCACCGGCGTGGTAGGGTCGCTGTAATCAAGCGTGACGTGCGAGCCGCTGGGCACTTCGAGCGCGGCGGGGGCTAGCCGGTCTAGCTCCTGCCGCTGGGCCCAGCCGCCGGGCAGCCGCGCCAGCAGCGGCTCCACCAGGTCGAGGCGCTGCACCTGATCGAGGCTTTTGAGGCCAGCCAGGTGCGGCTCCAGCCAGGTGGGCAAGTCGGCCAGCAATGCCTCCTCAGCAAACGACGGCCACTGCTCGCCACCCACCAGCTGGTGCAAAAAGGACAGCCGCTCGCGTAGCTGCTGGGCACCGTTGGTCCAGCTTAGTTTGCCCAGGCCAGCCTCCTGCAAGTACCCCAGCAGCGCCTGCGCGGTGAGGGCCGCGTCGGGCTGGCCGATGGGCTTTTCGGAAAGCAGCAAGGCCCCTAGCCGGCGTACGCGGCGCCCTACTACACGCTGGGCGGTGGGGTCGTAGCGTACTTCGTCGGTAGTGGTGAGCTGCTCGGCAAAGGCAGTTTCTAGCTCGGCTAGCTCGAGCGGCGCGGCCAGCGTGGCGCGGGGTGCGGCCGCCGTGCCAGCCAGGTAAGCCACCGCAAAAAACGTGGCTTGCGGGTCCACGTCCTCCGTGCGCAAGCTCACGCGCTGGCCCGTGACGAGGCGCAGCCGGTCGGGCGCCTCGCGCTGGGCGAGGCGGTCGGGGTAGGCGAGCGCCGTGAGCAGGCCGATGGGCGCGCTGGTGAGGCTAGCGGTAGCCGCCGGGGCGGCCCGGTCCTGGCGGCTTTGCAGGTGGCGGGCCACGTCGCGCACGCGCTGCCAGGTGGCGTGGTGCAGCGCCAGCCCGGGCAGTGGCGGCCGGCCGCTGGCCAGGGCTTCGAGGCGCAGGCGCAGGTCGGGCGGTAGCGGGCGCGGGTCGTTGGGAGTGGCCCAGCGTAGCAAATCGCGCTCGGCCAGCAGGGCCGCGAGCGCGGCGGCGGCGGGCCCGTAGCCCAGCTCGGTACCGCGCACCACCAAGTGGCCCAGGCGCGGGGGCAAGCCCAGCTTAGCGAGCTGGCGGCCGTGGGGAGTAGGTAATGAATAATGAGCGGTGAGCAATGAGGAGTGATCCTCTACTACTTGTTCCCTGCTTACTGGTACCTGCTCATTGGCTTTTACTGCGCCCAAGCGCAGTAAAAGCGTCCGGGCCTGGGCCACAGCGGCGGCGGGTGGCACGTCGAGCCAGCGCAGGCTAGCGGGGTCGGAGGTACCCCACAGGGCCAGCTCCAGTACCAGGCCGCTGAGGTCGGCGGTGTGGATTTCGGGGGGGCGGTGGGCGGGTAGCTGGTGCTGCTCGGCCTCGGTCCAGAGGCGGTAGCAGGTGCCGGGGGCGAGGCGCCCGGCGCGGCCCCGGCGCTGGTCGGCGGCGGCGCGGGCCACGGGCACGGTTTCG
>CAZERY010000108.1:0-11400 GCA_964514915.1 uncultured Hymenobacter sp. | reverse complement strand
TCAGGTCTTCGCCCAGCCTTCATTTATCCAACCATAACCATAGTACTTAACAAGCCCCACTAAAGTGTCCAGTTTTTGGGGAGTAGTACACTGCGCCGGTGAGTGAGCAGAAATAAGTCATCTTAGCGACTACGGAGCGTACCTTTGGAATCGCAATTCTATCTGGTTAATGACAAAGGCCCGCGCCTATTTTCAGCTACTCAAGTTTCGGCTCTCCTTTACCGTAGCGTTCTCGAGTGCGCTAGGATACTTATTGGGAGTACAAAAAGTAAGCTGGAGTCACGCGTTATTGGTAATGCTAGGTGGACTGCTTGTTACAGGTTCTGCCAACATTATCAATCAGGTATTTGAGAAGGACCTAGATAAGATGATGCAGCGCACTGAAGGCCGGCCGCTACCAATGGGCCGCTTATCGCCTAATGAAGCTTGGGCTTTCTGTCTCATCTTGGGACTATCAGGGTTATCCTTACTGGCTTATTATTTTAATCCTTTGACGGCCGCTCTGTCTTTGTTATCACTTATTCTTTACGGCTTTATTTACACCCCTCTCAAGACAATATCACCAGTATGTGTGGCAGTAGGGGCCATTCCTGGCGGCCTGCCACCGCTTATCGGTTGGGTCGCTGCTACTGGCTACGTGGGCACTGCCGCTTGGGTCTTATTCGGTATTCAGTTTATGTGGCAGTTCCCGCACTTCTGGGCTATTGCCTGGGTAGCGGACGACGATTACAAGCGTGCGGGTTTTAAGATGCTGCCTTCCCCAGGCGAGCGCGATTTACGCACCGCGTTTCAAATAATGACTTATACAGTGCTACTGATCCCCGTGTCACTGTTGCCATTAGTGTTAGGCATTTCGGGGCAAGTATCAGCTGGCGTCGCGCTAGTGTGTGGTATACTGTTTTTGTGGTGCACCGTGCGCCTCATGCGCACTCAGGACCGTAAGGCTGCCTTGAGTATCATGTTCGCTTCCTTCCTCTACTTGCCTATTGTGCAAATTGCCTTGGTACTGGATAAAGTTTGACTCCTACCCAGGACTTAAAAAGTAAAGGGTGGCGTTTGATAGAATAAGATTTTTCTTCTCTGGATTATGGATACGACCGAAAAGATGACCGACAAGGAAGTCGGTCTAGGGTGGCACCCTCAGCGGGTGTTACTAATTTTGCTCATTTTCAGCTTCTTCATGGTGTTTGCTGGCTGGACGAGCGGATATATCGTACGCCGCGATGAAGGCAACTGGCGCGAGTTTGACTTGCCTAATATCTTTATCTTGAGCACGGTGTTCGTGACGCTTAGTAGCGCTACTATTCAGTGGGCTTATAATGCGGCAAAGCAAGATGAAGTGCGCCGCGTGCAGCTAGGCTTAGCCCTGACCCTATTATTGGGCTTTGGGTTCTTAGTGAGCCAATGGGCAGCTTGGAGCAATCTAGTGCATCAGACCAGCACTTATTTTGGTGGTGCCGATGCTAACCCCTCAGGTTCTTTCCTGTACGTACTGACTGGCTGGCACGCTTTTCACATCATTTCAGGGCTCATCTTCGTCGCGGTAGTATTGAAGCGAAGTCTTAATTATCAAGTGCATTCGCGGGCAATGCTTTCGATTGGCAATGCCGTTATCTACTGGCACTTTCTAGGCGTGCTTTGGTGGTACTTGTATTTGTTCCTACTTTTGAACCACTAAACGGGATTTTAGCGTAAAGCTGCCTTATCCTTCTGTCGTTAGCTATGGCCCATTCCACTACTTTGCAGCAGACAGCTGCCCCCGCCGCCTTCGCCGATGCCCCGCGCACCGGTACTTGGGACGGCGGCAACGAACCCTTCAAAGCGAGTTACGGCAAGCTGATGATGTGGTTCTTCCTGCTATCAGACGCCTTTACATTTGGCGCTTTTCTTACTGCTTATGGTCTTATCCGTCACAAGCACGGAGTATTTACTGGGCAGGCCAAAGACTTCTTCTTTAGTTCAGCCCATTGGCCGATCCCAGAGAAGGTATTTAATGCTTTTCCGGGTTTACATGGCATAGACTTGCCGCTAGCCTTCGTAGCCCTGATGACGATGATTCTCATCTTCAGCTCGGTAACGATGGTGCTAGCTGTTGAAGCAGGCCACCGTATGGACAAAGCGGATGTGCAAAAGTGGTTGCTCTGGACTATCCTATTTGGTAGTATGTTCTTGAGCTCGCAGGCTTGGGAGTGGAGCCACTTTATTGGTGGTACTGAGGCTGGTACTCGCATGGCAGATGGTTCTATTATGCATGGCGCTAATTTAGCGGCCAACCAATATGGCCCACCGCTTTTTGCTGATTTGTTCTTCTTTATCACGGGTTTTCACGGTACACACGTATTCTCTGGCGTTTGCTTGCTGGTATGGTGCTTCATTGCTACTACCAATGGTACTTTTGAGAAGCGTGGTCATTACGAAATGATTGAGAAAATCGGCTTATATTGGCACTTTGTAGACTTGGTGTGGGTGTTCGTTTTCACCTTTTTCTACTTGGTTTAAGTCTAGGTTTGAATTCATGGATTTTGGCAAGCTAGAATGCTGCTACTTAACAAGATTCTTAACTTGCCTTCTTATTCTTATAACTTAAAATATAATGTCTGTTAATCACGCCACTGAACTCGAGCTGCACCCCGGCGAGATTGCGAAGCCTAATACCGGTTGGATTTGGAAAACTTTCTGGATTCTAGTCATCATTACGGCTGCTGAATTTGTAATTGCGTTCAGCATGACTTCGCCCGGCCTGCGTACGCTGCGCAATAGCATCTTTATTGTGATGACTATTTTGAAGGCATTTTTTATTGTAGGAGAGTTCATGCACTTGAAGCATGAAGCCAAGAGCCTTATCTGGACCATTCTTGTGCCGACCGCTTTGCTAGTGTGGCTAGTAGTAGCTCTCATCACGGAAGGCTCTTATGTAGGTGAAGTGCTTTCGCACATGTTCAGTAGCTAACGTATGCGGCCACGCCAGACTATTTTGCTGGGCCTGCTATTGCTGGTGCCAGTGCTGGCGTTCCTGTTTCTGTATGGTTTTGGTCGCAACCATTACGCGCTGCCAACCTACCTGCCCGAGCGAGTGGACTCTGTTCGCACCTCGGTAGGAGGTTGGCAGCGCGATACTGTTTTTCACCGGGTGCGACCATTTCGGTTACGTGGCCTTGGCAGACGCTTTGTATCAGCGGCCGAGTTGGGTCAAGGCATGTATGTAGTGCAGTTTTTAGGAAGTGGGGGAAAGGATGCCGAAGTAACCCGGTACTTGGCCCGTTTGCAGGAGAAATTCAGGCGCGAACCACGCCTGCGTCTTGCTACCTTAACCGCCAGCTTACCTAACGCAACCGAAGCGCAAACAACGGCTGTACTTGAAAAGCTTAGTGAGCAGTACGGAACGATAGCGGGCAAGTGGTATTTTTTAGCTGCACCCGCTGATACGTTGGCTCAGCTAGCCAAACAGGAATTCGGCGCTACTGCTTTGCAGCCCGCTCACATGCCTTTTCAGCCTGCAACCGAACCGGGGAACCTAGCGATCGGCCGCATGTTATTAGTCGACCGCGATCAGCATGTACGAGGCTATTACGATGGAACGGACATTCACGAGATAGAGCGGCTGATTACGGAGATAAACGTCTTGCTGTATACTTATGAGCACGGTCACTGAAGAACTACATCCTCCCATACTGGAGCCGGGTGATTATACCAAATACAAGGTTGTCCTGGGCGGCCTGGGTATCCTGGTACCCGTTTTAGTAGCAATCCTGTTTTACTTTAAAGGGATATTTCAGATTCCAGGAGCCGATGCGCATTTGCGTGCTTTGCCGGCGCTCAATGCAATATTGAATTCCTTAACCGCTGTGGCCTTGCTGGTTGGCTATTATAATATTCGACGCAATAATGTGCTGGCTCACCGCGCTTCAATGCTAACAGCTTTTGGGCTGGGGGGAATTTTTCTGTTATCGTACGTAGCCTATCATTCGCAAGTGGCTAGCACGCATTATGGTGGAGCTGGATCGTTACGAGCAATCTACTTTTTCCTATTGCTTACCCATATAAGCCTGGCAATAGTAACCGTAGCTTTGGTATTGTTTACCTTGTATTTTGCCCTCACTGGGCAGTACACGCAGCATAAGCGTATTGCTCGTTGGACCTTTCCGGTGTGGCTGTATGTATCGCTAACGGGAGTTATCGTATATTTCATGATTGCGCCATATTACTCAGCCAGCTAAATTTTCGCTGAAAATGGCTGGTTACCTAACTTTTGCTTTCGCTACCTAGTTGAAGAGATATGAAAAAGCTGGTTTTCGTTTTAGCCCTAAATTTTGTGCTCTTTGGGTTGCTGGCTCCTAGCCTTGCGGTTGCGCAATGCGTGATGTGCAAAAGCCAGGTAGAAGCTGCCCGTGCCGAGAAAGATGACTACGATGTATCGGGTCTTAATAAAGGCATCGTCTATATGATGACTGCGCCCTACTTGCTAATGGGTGCCATTGGGTTTGTTTGGTATCGTCGTACGCATCCCAAGGCTAAGCGGTAAGTATCTATCTTATACCTTACCCCAAAAGAAGAAGGCTAGTAGACATCTGCTAGCCTTCTTCTTTTGGGTAAGGTAGTTTTGCCATTAGCTTGCATGTACTCGCTCGCCAACTGAGACGATATAAAATACAATCTGTTGTCGTCTACAATACTTTCTATTCGTCAGCGAATGGCTGCCTATTGGCCTTGGGTCCTATTAGTGCTAGGGCTACTGAGCTTTGGGGCAGCGCAGGTGGCAACTTTATATGCTCAACTGCCCGGCGACAACTTATTGCATCCGGATGTCGCTCGCCTTCAAGGCCTGGTAAACCAAGCCTTAGCTATTGCGGGTAGCGAAGCTACTCAGCTTGCGCGCGAGAACCAGCCTCCAATGGCACCTAGCTTCAACCAACTGCTGTTGCAGAGTACGTTTCCAACGTTTGTAGCGGTAGATGATAAGCTGGTTGGCTGGTCGGCTTCAGGGCCCAAACCTGCCGTCAGCGATTTCACCGATGTGCTACCGGAGCGCTTAGCACAGAACGCATTGGGTGAATTTCTGGTAGTGCGGCGAGCCGTTGGGCCAGTAGTGGTGCTAGTGTACATTCCCCTAGCTCGCCACTACGGCATCAACAACCGCTACCTACGCGATGATGCTGAGCCTGCACTATTTCAAGGTCTTGAGGTACGGGTTCAATCACGATCGGGGTCTACTATCAGCCCAACCGCCGTCCTGGTCGATTTGCAAGGGCGCTATTTATTTGCGGTAGTACAACTGCCCGGCAATGCTGCAATGGCAAATGTGCTGCCGCTCAGCTTGTTATTCTTCGGATGCTTATGCTACGCGGTTGCGTGGCTCGCAGTAGCCCGTCGTTGTTGGCAGCAGGGGCGGGGCGGCGCAGCTATTACCGCCTTGGTAGTGCCGTTGCTACTCCTACGACTGGTACTGCTCTATTTGGTGTTACCGTATAGTTGGGTTGAGCTGCCATTATTTGACCCCCGAGTATATGCGGTATCCGGCTGGGCGCCTTCCTTGGGCGACTTGTTGCTCAACGGGCTACTTGCCTTGTTGCTGGCCATCGGGGCGGTGATGGTTAGCCGTTATTATCGGTTGCCCGAGCGGGCTGCCGAAGCTCCTCCAGGCCGGTGGGGCCTGGCGGCGTTTCTAGGGTTGATTGTGGTTTTGGAGGGACTATATAGTTACTATGCCAGCACTTTCAACAATAGCCAGCTGTCGCTCGATATCACGCAGAGCATGCAGTTCAGCGGTTTTCGGCTAGTGCTACTGTTTGCCGTAGTGCTGCATACGGCTGCCTTCGTGATTGGCTTCTTGCTTCTGACTGAGCTTCTAAACCCAGACCTGCACCGCTTGCGGCGCCAGCGCGGGCTAACGCTAGGGTTGATAGTATTATCCGTGGGACTGTTCTTAGCCAGTGCTTTACTTGATCACGCTGGGATAGCGCTGCTGGGGTTGGCGTGTACTTACCTCCTGCTATTGCGTTTAACCAGGCTAGATGCCTACCCGGCACGGGGCGGTCCGCAGTACCTACTGTTGTTGCTGCTCGGGCTGGGAGCCGCTACCAGCGCGTTGGCGCTGTATGAGCAATTTGACCTTCAACTTTTACTCGATAAGCAGCGCTTAGCCGGCAATTTGCTAATTGATAACGACTTGCAAGGAGAGTTTCTGCTAGGCCAGCGCTTGCGCCTGCTTGCTGCCGACCCCACTATTGCGCAGCTCCTAACTAATAAGCCTGCGCGACCTGAGGCGTTGCGGCGGCGCATCGCCCGGCGATACTTGCGCGATTATTTCGATAAATACGAGGAGGCAATTGACATCTTCGACCCAGCGGGCCAGCCAATTGGTGCCACCGAAGAAGACACGTTGACCTTCAACCAGGCTCGTGAACGCTTGTCGCACATGGCGACCGCCACCGACCAAGCGGGCGTGTACCTGCTAAAAACGAACAACTCGTTTAATTCCCGGCGGTACGCAGCGGTAGTAGCGGTGATGGTGCCCTCGCCAGCCGGCAATGGCCCGCCTAGCCCGGCGGGTACTATTCTCCTTACCCTCAGCCTCAAAAAGCTATCAAGCTTTAGCGTACTGCCTGAGCTGCTGGTTGACCAAAAGTTCTTCCAGCCGGGCTTGGTGACCGACCTCAGCTACGGTGGCTACGACAAAGGCCGGTTAGCCTATAGCGAAGGTGATTTTGACTATGCTAACCACTTGCCCAGTAGCCTACTGCGAAACCCCCACCTTTATACTAGTGGGGTGGTAGTTGGCGATTTTCATCATTTGGGCGTGCGTGGTTCGGGCAAGCGGGTGGTGGTAGTGACTACGGCTACCTACTCGCCGGCCGATGGGCTGTCTAACTTCTCTTTTCAACTGCTGGTCAATGTATTATTCTGGCTGGTAGCTGCGGGTATCCACTTTCTGCTGCGACGGGGCAAGTGGAATGTGCGATTCGATTTCAGCGCCCGTATTCAGCTGCTACTTAACATCGGTATTTTGATTCCGCTGGTAGTAGTCAGTATTGCCACGGCCAGCCAGGTAATTTCGGGTTATCAGCGCGATTTGCGCCGTCTGTACGAACGCCGCGGGCACATCGCCCTTGAAAGCCTGCTTCGTCGCCGCGAATTGCTGGCCGATACCACCGCCCGCCCGGCGCTTACGGCGCTGGCTGGCAACGTGGCAGCCCTTACCGAAACCGACCTCAACCTCTATAATGCCAATGGGGAGCTACTGGTGAGCTCGCAGCCCCTCATTTTCGAAGCTGGGCTGCTGGGCCCGCTGCTCAATCCCCAGGCGGTAGTCGATTTGCGCGAGCGTGGGCTGAACCAAACATTGCTCACTGAGCGCGCTGGCACGCTGTCATTCCGGGCGCTATACCTGCCCGTGCGAGCTACCGAAAGCCAAACCGGGCCGCTGCTGGGCTACGTGGGAATTCCGTTTTTTGACTCGCAAAAGGAACTGGATAGTAAGCTGACGGAGCTGTTTACGACGATTCTCAACATCTTCACCATCATGTTTTTGGTGTTTGTGGGGCTGGCTTTCGCGGCCACGCACCAGCTTACGGCGCCACTGCGCTTATTAACGCAGCACCTCACGCGCACCACCCTCACCGGCGAAAACGAGCTGCTGGACTACCGATCTTCCGACGACGAAATCGGGCTGCTGGTGCGCGAGTACAACGCCATGCTGCGCAAGCTGGAGGAAAGCAAGCGCGAGCTAGCTACCCAGGAAAAGGAAGCGGCCTGGCGCGAAATGGCGCGCCAGGTAGCGCACGAAATCAAGAACCCACTCACGCCCATGAAGCTGAGCCTCCAGTACTTGCAGAAAGCCATTGCGGAGCGGCGGCCCAATGCGGAGGAGCTTATCGGGCGCATTTCGCAGACGCTCATCACGCAGATTGACGTGCTTAGTGACATTGCTACGTCGTTCAGCACCTTCACCAACCTGCCGACCATGCGGCCGGCCCGCCTCGATATCGTGGCTGTGCTGCGGCACTGTACCGACCTGTTTCGGGAAAGCGACGGGGCCGAAAATGGCGAGCTGCGCCTGGCCCTGCCGCCCGATGGTACCTATACCGTCTTTGCCGACGAAAGCCTTTTGGTGCGCACCTTCAACAACTTGCTGCTCAATGCCAAACAAGCGGTGCCAACCGGCCGCTTGCCCTGGCAGGAAGTGCGCCTGCAAGCTGGCGGCGTCGATAAGGTGCTGATAACCATAGCAGATAATGGCGCGGGCATTGCCGAAGAAGTGCGCGAGAAAATATTCCGGCCCAACTTCACTACCAAGGCTACTGGCTCAGGCATTGGGCTGGCGGTGGCCAAGCGCGGGATTGAGAGTGCCGGGGGCCGCATCTGGTTTGAGACGGAGGAAGAGGTAGGGACGACTTTTTTTATTGAGCTGCCACTGGCTGGGTAAGGAATTAGCACCACAGTACGGCACGAATTGCGAAGGTGCCGACGTTAGGGCGGCGCTACCCGAACTTTAAGGTATGATTCGACGCTTACGCTGGGCACCGCTGCTACAAGTGGGGCTGCTAGTGGCCTTGTGGCTGCTGGTAGGGGGGTCGGCGTGGGCGCAGCAGGCGGGCCAGGGCACATCGGTGCCACCCGCGCCGGT
The DNA here is from genome assembly GCA_964514915.1 of uncultured Hymenobacter sp. Classification (GTDB taxonomy): domain Bacteria; phylum Bacteroidota; class Bacteroidia; order Cytophagales; family Hymenobacteraceae; genus Hymenobacter. The sequence goes on along the minus strand of CAZERY010000108.1, from coordinate 2,777 downwards.
GCCGGCTGCGTTGGCTGCGCCGGCACCAGCCGCGCCCACTACCGAGTTGCCCCCGCCCAGTAGTCAGCGTTGCCGCTACCTGCGCCTGGCAGCCGGGCACGACACCACCAGCTTTGCTCTCACCGATACGCTGACGGTAGTACCCGCCTCCGTGACGGCCAACGGGCGCTCGGTAGCGTATGATGCCCGCACGAGCCGCTACCAACTGGTGCGTACCGCCCCGCGCGATAGCAGTGGCGCTCCGCTTGCCGACTCGGTATTTCTTTGCTACCGGGTGCTGCCGCTCGCCTTGGAGCGGGCGCGCTTTCGGCGGGCCCATGGGCTGATGGACAGCATCGACTTTCGGGATCGAGCGATGCTGACAATAGCCGATTTTTCGCAGAAGGAGCAGATTCTAAGCACGCCCGGCATTAGTAAAACGGGCAATCTGTCGCGAGGCATCTCGTTTGGCAATACCCAGAACGTGTTCGTCAACTCGGCGCTTAACCTACAGCTCGAAGGCAAGCTGACGGAAAATATTCGCCTGACGGCGGCCATTTCCGACCAAAACGTGCCCTTTCAGCCCGAAGGCAATACCCAGACGCTCCAGCAATTTGATAAGATTTATATCACCCTCACCGGCCCGCAGTGGAACCTGACGGCCGGCGATGTGGTGCTGCGCAACAAGCCCGATTACTTCCTGCGCTACTACAAAAACATCCAGGGTGCGGCCGTGGAGGCCAACCTGGGCGCGCCCGGCCCGCAGCCGCTGCAAGCCGGCGCCACCAATAATAGCGTCAGCAACGCGCCGCCCTCGTCGTTTACGACCTACACCAATGGCGTGACCAACAACAGCGCCGCGCCCACCAGCACCAGCCAGCCTACCCTGGCGCTGCCCACGGCCGCCGTGCCGGCCGGTGGGCAGTTGACCGCCGCGCCCGGTGCGCCGCCCACTGGCACGGGCAACGTGACGGTGCTCGACAAGCTGGGCCAGGTGCGCTCCTCGACGCTGCTTGCGGGCGGCGTAGCCAAGGGAAAGTTTGCCTCCATGGACCTCGCGCCGCTCGAAAACGTGCAGGGGCCGTACCGCCTCACCGGCCCCAATGGCGAGCAGTACATTATCGTGCTAGCGGGCTCGGAGCGCGTGTACGTCGATGGCCGGCTGCAAGTGCGGGGCTTCGACTACGACTATACCATCGACTACAACCTGGCCGAAATCACGTTTTCGCCGCGCCACCTCATCACGACCAATACCCGCCTGAAAGTCGATTTTGAGTATTCGGACCTTAACTACTCGCGCTCGCTCTACACCGTGAGCCACTACCAGCAGGTAGGCAAGCTGAACGTGCGCGGCAACTATTACCAGGAAGCCGACGACCCCAACAATGCCGCCAACCTCACGCTCTCGGCTACCGACCAGCAGCAGCTGCGTACTGCCGGCAACGTGTCGCAGGTGCAGGTAGCGGCCTCGCGTAATGACTCGGCGGCCTACAGCCGCAGCGTGGTGCAGTACCACCGCGTGCCGCATATTAATGCGACGACCGGCCTGAGCGAGTACATTTTTGTGTACGCCACCGACTCGCTGAGCGGCGTGTATACGGTGCGCTTTACCGACGTGGGGCAGGGGCTGGGCGACTACGCCCTGAGCACTACCAATGCCAATACTAACGGCCGGGTGTACGACTACGTGGGCCCCGGCCTGGGGCGCTACCGGGCCGTTCGCATTCTGCCCACGCCCTTGCTCAAGCAAATGATAGCGGGCGGGGCCACCTACCAGCTCGACCCCAGCACGTCGGTATTCGTGGACGTGGCCAGCTCCCAGATTCAGCGCAACCGCTTTGCCTTGGGCACTGAGGATAAGGGCGGGGCCCTACGCCTGGGCTACGCCGTGCAAGACCGCGCTTTGCCCGGCTGGGCCCCGGCCGCTTTGCAAAAATACCGCTTGCGCTCGGCGCTCGACTACGAGCACACGGCGCCCAAGTTTGCACCCATCGACCGCTACCGCGACATTGAGTTTGACCGCAACTGGAGCACCGCCAGCACTGCCAACGCCACGACCACCGACCCGCGCGAGGACAATATTCTCAACTTCGCCGTGGGCCTCACCCGCGATGCCAACCACAGCATCAACTACCGCTTTAGCCACCGGTACCGGCCGGGCGAGGTCAATGGCCAGCAGCACTGGCTCGACGTGGCCCAGCAGTTGGGCCGGGTAGAGCTGCGCGGGGCGCTGTTTCTGCTCAATTCGCAGGCCGGGCGGCGGCATTCCGACTGGGCCAGGGGCGAGGTAAACGTGCGCTACGGCGGGGGGCGCCTCATTCCGGGCTACACCTATAAGTTTGATAAAAACAAGGTGGTTTCGCCGCGGGGCGACACCATTACGTCGGCCAATTATTTTGACGAGCACACGCTCTACCTCCAAAGCCCCGACACCGGCCGCACCCGCTACCGCCTCGACTACAGCTTTCGGCGCGACCAGACGCCCACCGGCGACCAAACTACCCTGCAAGTGCGCACCCAGTCGCAAACCTGGCAGGGCAACCTCACTACTCGCCTCAGCAAATACCAGGACCTGCGCATTATCGCTACCTACCGCGATCTCAACCTGGTAAGCACCCCCGACAGTGCCCGCCAACGCAATATCCTGGGCAAAATCGACCATACATTGGGCCTGCTTCAAAATCAAATTCGCTCCGAGCTGAGCTACAGCGTGCAAACCGGCCGCGAGCTGCGCCGTGACTATTCCTTCGTGGCCGTGCCCGCCGGCCAGGGCACCCACTACTACGCCGGCGACCTCA
>CAZERY010000107.1:0-11418 GCA_964514915.1 uncultured Hymenobacter sp. | reverse complement strand
GCGTGCGGTCGGCCTGGTACTCGACGTCGGAGAGCTTCATTTTGAGGCGCAGCTCGTCGACCACGGCCCGGGCCCGGAACATCGTGCCGTTTTCGAGGTCACGCACGGCTTGCCAGCGCTCCTCATCGTCGGGGGTAGCCACCCGCAAGATGGGGCGAATATCGCGCGAGTCGGTGGGTACCTTCTTTTTGCGCATTTGCAGGCGCACCAGCTCGCCCTTTAGCGACACGTGGCCCAAGTGCCAGCCCGAGCCGGCGGCTTCCACCACGACGGCGTCGCCCGTCACGAGAGGCAGGCGCTTATCGTTACGAAAAAACTCTTTGCGGCCACCTTTGAAGCGCACTTCTACGCAGTCAAAACCCCGAAAATCGCTGGGCATATCGACGTCGGCTAGCCAGTCGAATACATTAAGTCGGGTACAGCCGCCCGAAGAGCAGCCCCCTTTAGAGCCGCAGCCGCCTACCTTGCTGGTAGAGCAGCCGCCGCCGGATGAACAAGAAGTACAAGCCATGAGGCTGAGAATATATAGATGAGGCGGCCGTATAAAGGACCGCACGGAAGTGGGAACTTAGCAAAGATAACCCTTGCGCAAGCCGAAAGGTTGAACTGGTAACTCATCCTTAACTATCCCCCCAGGAGCACCGCCGGGCCCAGGCTACTGCACTACCCGAATGGTGCGGCCGCCGCTATCGATAATATATAGCCAGCCATTAGCCCTGGCAACCACGCTAAAGGGAACTTCAAAACTGGCTTCGCGGTGGCCGTTTAGGCTACGCTAGCTCTTGAGCACCCCGACCAAGGTTGTTACTTGCCCCTGCGCCGGTTGGCCCAGCACTAATTACCGAATAAAATTAATAGGCTCAATCACGGCTAGCTACACCTAGCTACCTAGTCTAATGGTGGTTAATCATAAGCTAAAGCATTATAATAATGCAAAATATACCACTCTTAAGTTGAGTTTAACCGAGTTGTCTTCCAGAAATGGCGGGCTCAATTATCCAGCTTAAAAACTATATGTTCTCGAAATAATACCTAAGCAACAATGTTACATAAACGTGTAACATTTAGGCATTTACGTAACGAAGTTTTGTGCAAAAAAAAATTCCTTTCACATTTGGCCACGGTTTCATAGTTACTTCATCATTTTCCAAATTAATCCTTTATGCCTAAATTTTTCTCCTTGCTGGCCGTTGGAGCTAGCGCTGCCCTAGCCCTTGCGGGCTGCCAAAAAACGCAGGATACTACGGCGCAACCAAGCACTATTTCGCCAGCCGTAACTGCGCAAGTAAAAGCCCTGGGCTTCGGCACCAGCGATCTCAAAGCCGTGGATGGCGGCTACGTAGTAGAAGGCGACATTTTGCTGACGCCCGAACTGCTAGCCACTGCGCCCGATTATAAAATGCTGCGCGTAGGCGACGATGAGCAGTACCGCACTACCAACCTGGTAACCCGCCTGCCCCGCACGCTCACAGTGAGTATTTCAAGCCAGTTCAATTCAACCTATGTATCGGCCATTGATGAGGCCATCCGCCGCTATAATGCTGCCAACCTCCAGCTGAAGTTCACGCGTATCACATCGGGCACTGCCGACCTGCCCGTTACGTACTCCTCTAACCTAGGGGCGGGCGTGCTCGGCCAGTCGGGCGGCTTCCCCACTAATGGCAATCCAGCCCCTGGCTTCACGCTCGTACCCAACGTAATTGGTAACCAGACCGTTAATGCTATTGCTACCATCATGGCGCACGAGATGGGGCATTGCATTGGCTTCCGCCACACCGACTACATGAACCGCGCTTATAGCTGCGGTGGCAGCGCCTCTAACGAAGGCGCCAGCGGTGTTGGCGCCATCCTTATCCCTGGCACCCCCTCGGCCGCCGACCCCAACTCCTGGATGCTAGCGTGCGTGGGCAACAACGTAAACCGGCCCTTCAATGCCAACGATCTCACGGCTCTCAACTACCTGTACTAAGCTTCAGGAGATTTAATTGAAAAAGCCCCCGGTCTGCTAGTCAGACCGGGGGCTTTTTGCTGGCAGCAGCTATTCTATCAGCACTATGCGGTGGGTGCTGGCGGGGCCACCCCCAGTAGTAGGAGTAGCGCGCAGCAAGTATACTCCCGGCCGCAAGCCACTCGTATTGAATAAGTTAATTGCACCGTCTACGTGCGTTAGGCGCACTTGCCGGCCTAGGGCATCATAGAGGTCTATCTGGAGCGCAACGCCCGGCTCGCCAGCCACCTGCAAGTCTTGCCCCACCACCACGGGCACCGGAAACACGGCTAGCTCGCCGCGGCGCACTAGCTGCACCTCGACCACCTCGCTGTAGAATGACTGGCCGGCTATATCCTGGCCCAACACCCGATACTGGTTGAGGCCCGGTGTAGCCGTGAGATCGGCAAAGAGCGTGGTGAGCTGGGTTACTGGGTTAAGGGTCTGGATGGTCTGGAAGCCCCCCGGCCCCAGCCGTTGCAGCTGCACCGTTTGCAGGCGATAGAGTGTACCCAGCGCCAGCGTCAGCCGCACGGTATCGGTCACGAACTGCTGCGGCAAAAACGAGCGGATGTAGCAGCTCACGCCCGCCTCGGCTAGGTTGGCGGTAGGCCCACGCTCGGCTAGCCGGCCCCCCAGCAGTGGGGCCACGGCGAAGTACGGCCCTGCATTGCGAGCCACTGCCACGCGCAGCAGCGTATCGGCCACGAGCTGCCAGGGCTCGGGGTCCGTAGCACCCAAGCGATATACCTGGTACTGAGCGGCTCCGGGCGTGGCGGACCAGGTCAGCAAGCTCTCCTCAGAACACACGTACCCCACCCGCACCGGCAGCGGCCGGGCCAGCGCAAAAGTATCAGACTCGTACGCTTGGCTGCCTACCACGAACCGCAGCTGCGCGAGGGTAGTCGTGTCGGGGGCAGCCCAGGCATAAGTACCCTGAGCTACGTCAGTTACCGCAGCGATAGAGCGCCAGGTGGCGCGGCCCACCGGCCGATATTCTAGCTGACCTGCAGTAGCGGGGCCAGCCCATTGCCAACGCAACTGAGTGGTTTGGCCGGGGCGCACGTTGCGCACGGCACTGGGCACCAGCCACTCCAGGCCCGGCGCGGCTAGCTCATAAGCCAGGCTGAACTCTTGGGGCCCGTTGGGCACTCGGTAGCCGCGCACGCGCAGCTGGTAAGTACCCGCGACGGGCAAGTTGATCGTTACCTGCTCGGCAGTATTGAGGTGGTCGGCCCGCCGACGTGCGGGCAGCGCCAGCGAGTCGAGGTGCGGGTAGGCACTAAGCACCCAGGGCAGCCACCGGCCGGTAGGCCCAAGCCCGCGTACTTCTAGATCAAGGTCATTTACAAGAGCTTGCGGCGCGTTGGCAGCAGCCTCGGGATCAGTCCAGGCTAGCGTTACTTTCAGCTGCTGAGTGCCCGCCGGCACGGTCAGGCTGATTAGCTGCTCTTGGTCCTGGCTCAGCGCGCCGCTTTGGTAATGGCCAGCGAGCACCGTACGCACGGCCCCCAGGGCATCGAGCTGACCATAGCCCGACGTGAAATCAATCGCGGGTAGGCCCACCTCATCGGCACTGTTGAGCAACGCGGCCCGCACCAGCGCAGTAGGCGGCAGGCTGCCCCCGCGATCGCGGTAAGCCTGTTGCACCAGCAGGGCTGCCCCCGACACCAGCGCCGAGGCGTCTGAGGAGCCTGCATCGCCATAGGCTACCAGCTCGGGCTTGACGCGCCCATCGTACGCCGGCCCGCGCGAGCTAAGGGGTGCCACCTGGCCTAAAGCATCGGTAGCACCCACGCTCAACGAGTTTTTCGACATCTTAAACTGGCCCGTCAGGTTGGCTACCCCCGCCAACCCCTGGTACGGGCCACTCGGGCTGGTTGAAGTGCCCGAATTACCGGCCGAAAAAACGTGCAGCAACGTGGGGAGCTGCTGCGTCTGCTGGTCGTAGCCCACGGCTTCGAGGCCATAATAATTCTCAATACCCGTACCGTACGAATGGTTTTGCACGCTCACGCCCGCGAGGCTGGCGTTGGCATCGGGCAGCAGGTTGGCGTACGACGCAGAAGCAATGAGCGCTTGCGGGGCGGCACCCTCCCCTGCCGGCCCCGAGTTGCCGCCGCCCGCAATGAGCGTAGCCATAATGCTGGCGTGCGCCGACTCGATGACCGTGCTAACCGGCGTATTCACCAGCCGCCCGCGAAAGTCCAGGTCCGTCGGGTCCAGAGGGTTTTCCTTGATCGAAACTGTCAGGCCGCGCCCGGTCAGCGCGGGATAGCGGCGTTGCACCGCCCGCAGGTTGTTCACCGTCAGGTCGGCCTGGTTGAGCAGGCGCTCATCATGGGCCCGTCGGGTAGGCACGTCCACAAACTCTACCAGCAGCGATGCCGCCAGCGGCGCTAGCTGGCTAGCTGACAGTTGGCTCACCTCCAGCACCGTGGCAGTGCCCGCCACAGCACGCAGCTTAGCGTGCGGCAATGCCTGGCTAGCCCACCGCCTAAACGCCGCTACGTCGCGCACTTGCACCCGCACCAGCTGGCTGGCCACTGGCTTCGCGCCCTGGGTTAGCCCCGGCGCCAGTTTGGCATTGGCTACCTGCGCTAGCGTAGGCTCGGCAGCCAGCAGCCCGCAAACTGTTGCTGCCAGCCAATGCTTTAGGAGCGAATGAGAATAGTTTTTTAGGCTCAAATCAATTCAACTAAACAAACGGCGGGCACCCTGACCGCCTAGCCACAAGGTACTCACTACCAGCAAAAACCCGGCTGCCAACTTCTTCTCAAAGTAAGCAGCCGGGCTAACCAGTTCGTTAAAAGCAAGACTATTCGCCGGGGCGCAGCACTACTTTCAAGCAGTTATCCTTCTTATGACGAAAAATGTCGTAGCCATGAGCCGCCTGGCTCAGGGGCAGGCGGTGCGAGATAATATCATCCAGCACTACTTCGCCCTTAATAATGTGTTGGAGCAGCTTATCGATGTGCTTGTGGGCCGGGGCTTGGCCACCCACTAGCTTGATGCCCTTATCGAAGAACTGCCCTACCGGGAAGTTGTCATTGGTCGTCACGTACACCCCGAGCACCGACACTACGCCGCCGCGCCGTACCGCACTCATGCAGGTTTCGATGACTTTGGGGGTGCCTTTTTCGAGGTTGATAACGGCCTTGGCCCGGTCGAGCAAGTCACGATCGGCTTCAAAGCCTACGCAATCGACGCACACATCGGCACCGCGCCCGCCGCTCATATCGCGAATCAGCTGCACCACTTGGTCGTGGCTTTCCCACTTAATGATTTCGCAGCGGGTAGTCTCTTTGGCCTTATCCAGGCGATACTGCTGGGTATCAATGATAACCACCCGGGCTGCGCCGCGGAGCCAGGCACTTTTGGCCGCCATAATGCCCACCGGGCCCGCCCCAAAAATGGCAATAAACTCCCCGCCTTTCACTTCGGCCCAATCGATACCAGAGTAGCCGGTCGGAAAGATGTCGGTAAGGAAGAGTACTTGCTCATCACTCAAGAAATCAGGCACTTTACGCGGGCCAAAGTCGGCGTACGGTACGCGCACATACTCGGCCTGGCCGCCATCGTAGCCACCATACAGGTCGGTGTAGCCAAATAGCGCACCGCCCTTTTGCGTCAGCAGCCCACCCTCGGGGCCGTAGTGGTCGGGGTTGGAGTTTTCGCATTGACCAGGCAGCTCGTGGTTGCAGAAGAAGCACGTACCGCAGGCTACCGGGAATGGTACCACCACGCGGTCGCCCCGCTTGAGGTTGCCGACTCCCTTTCCCACTTCTTCCACAATGCCCATAAACTCGTGCCCGAGCACCATCGGCGAAGTGGGCAGGCTGCCATTGTAAATGTGCAGGTCGGAGCCACAAATGGCGGTGCTAGTAACCCGGATAATGGCGTCGCGCGAGTCTTTCAGCGTGGGGTCGTCGACGGTATCGACGCTGACATTGCGGGGGCCGTGAAACACTAATGCTTTCATGGGAAGGAAAAATGAGTGGAAAACCTGCCCAAACTAACGGCCCCCGCCAGGGGCGGTTGCGTTGAAACCCATGATTACTTGCTATTGCAACTTTGTTACTACTAAGCAATTACCGAGCTAATTTCTTTTCCTAACCTGGTCTTTTTAACTAGTTATTCCTTCACTATCAATCTTTCAAAGACTTGCTAAAGTTGGTAAATAGCTACTCCTTTGATTGTGATAAAATAAGCATACTGGTCGCCGAGCAGTACTTGCCGCACAGTCGTTGCATCCAGGTCGGCGGGCAAGGGCTGGGTCCGCTCAGTCAGGTTGTAGAGATGAAAGAAATGTAGCTGTCCGCCCGCCAGATACACGAGCTCATCACCCCGAAACGTGATAAAATCGAGCCCCAAGAAAGGTAGCTTTTTGCGGTAGTTTCCCAGGTTATCAAAAACGAAGATGCCACTGGTACGGTCCACCAGGTAGATAGTATTCTGATACTGACGCAGAAAACGAAAGTCGGGCCGGCTGCGCCCAATAATGAGATCGAGCGGCGTGCTTTGCACGACGCGCAACGCTTGCGGATCAAACTCTCGTAGGGTCAGCGCGCTTTCGTCGAGCAACCACAGTAGGCCATCGGGCGCCAGCGTGACCGTGCGCACCGTACCATCGAGGTAATCGGCCAACCTAATTTCGCTTATCGGTGCCAAAAAACGGTCGAGCAGCAGCACTTGCTGCCGGTCGTCGTAGAAGACCAGCAGGCTATTCTGGTTCCAGGCTTCGATGAGGGCCACGTGGCCGGGCTGCGCGGGCGAGTAGGTATTCAGCGGCTGGCCACTGGTGCTGAGCTGGCGCAGGTTATTGTCCTGGTCAGCCAGGTAAAGCGTACCGCGCCGGTCGAGCGAGGCAGCGCCGGCGCTGGGCAGCGTGAGGGTGCGCACCAACGTCCAGGCGCCGGGTGCCGTGGGTAACGCATTGGGGTTAAGAGTTTTGCCGGGCGGGGCAGCCTCTACCGGGGCTACGCGAGCCGCGGGAGCTACCGAGCCGGCACTTGGCACATTGCTCTGGGCATGGGCAGCTTGGCTCAGTAAGCACGCCATAGCTAGTGCATAAGCGATGCGCTTTCTCAAGCCGCTCGCCACTTGGCCGGTTACGTTAAGAAGCAAGGCTATCGCTGAACTCCCGTAAAACCAGTTCGTTACCATCATACACCCCATAGGAGCAATAATTGACCCACTCGCCCAAGTTGATGTAGCGGCTATCCGGGCCTACGGCTACGTCGAGGGGCAAGTGCCGATGCCCAAATACGTAATAATCATGATGTTGGCGCTGCTCAATCTCGCGGCAATACACGAGCAGCCATTCCTCTTCTCCAAAGTATTGGGCGTCGGCGGCCCCATTTTGCAGGCGTGAGTGCCGGCTCCACTTATTGGCAATGCCAATGCCCAGATTGGGATGCAGCCGGGCAAATAGCCACTGCGTAAAGCGCGAGTTGAACACCGGTTTCATCAGCCGCTTGTAGGCAAGGTCGCCCGGCCCCAGCCCATCGCCGTGCCCAAGGTGAAACAGTTGATTACCCATCCGCTGCGATACCGGCTCGCGCAAAATAGGAATACCCATTTCCTGAGTGAAGTAGCCAAACATCCACATATCGTGGTTGCCGGTGAAAAGTGTGATGGGTAGCCCGCCATCGGTAAGCTCAGCCAGCTTGCCCTGCAAGCGACTGAAACCCCGCGGAATAGCGTGCTTGTACTCAAACCAGAAGTCGAAGACATCGCCGAGCAAATAAATGGCGGCGGCATCGCGGGCCGCCATATCGAGCCAACGGACAATGCGCCGCTCGCGCGCACGAGAGGTAGCTTCATCCGGCGCACCCAAGTGAAAATCAGAAGCAAAGTAGACCCGCTTGCCAGCCGGCAACGCCAACGGCGGTAACTCGGGTAATGTATTAGGCGTCATCTTCCACTAAGAACAGCGTGAGCCGGCGCGGGCCGTGGGCCCCCAGCACGAGCGTTTTTTCAATATCAGCGGTGCGGCTAGGCCCGGTAGTCAGCGACAGCATAGAGGGCAGCTGCTGGCCATAGCGGCTTTGCACCAGCCGCAGGGCGTCCCCGATTTCGGCCACCACCTGGCTCGACCGGGCCAGCACCAGGTGCTGATCGGGGTAAATGCTAAGCCGGCGTCCGCTGGCACTGGCCGACGCTACGATTATACTGCCGGTGCGGGCTATCAGTGCTTCACACGAGGTGAGGCCCGCCGCAGCTTGTTGTTTAAACCCCTGATCTTCATCTTTAAAAGGAACTTCAGCCGCTTGTAATACGGCTTGCATAGCAGGCTCCCAAACGTAAAACTGCTCATTGGCTGGCAGCCGCTCGGCCAGCCACGTGCGGAGCTTTACTCCCAACTGCGCCAAACTTTCGCAGTAGAAGAACTCGCCCCCGATACGCTGAAAATTCTCAGCGAATACAATGGCCAGGTCGTCATTGGGCAGGGCCGGATGCACCGACGCCACCCAATCGGGCGGCGTCGGTAAGGGAGCGGGGCCGCTCGCCAGCGCCGTACGAATACGCGCTAGCATACTTTCGCGGGAAGACATGGCGCAAAGGTAGGGCGGGTTGTGACTGGCTGGGTAACAAAAGAGGCTAGCCAAATCTGGCTAGCCTCTTTTGCTTTTAGGTTTACGCTCGCCCTACCGTCAGGCTGGCTCAGCCTCGGGTTGGCCGGGCAGGTGCAATTCGGGCAGGTCGCCACCCAGCGGAATCTCCGGATGCTCGCGGTGCAGTTCGCTGGCAGTTTCCGAGCGGTCGGTGCCGGCCATGTGCGCCTGGTAGTTGGTTTGGGTGCCGAAGGGCCGCTTGCCCACCAGACGCTCCAGGTCTTCCTGTAGCAAAACTTCTTTTTCAAGCAGCTCCTTGGCGATTACTTCCAGCTCGTGGCGGCGCTCGGTGAGCAGCTCTTTAGTGCGTGTGTAGGCTTGGTCGATAATGCTCCGCACCTCTTCGTCAATCATTTGCGAAGTAGCTTCCGAATAGGGCTTCGAGAAACCATATTCGTTCTGCCCCTTCGAATCATAAAATGAAACGTTGCCGAGCTTCGAGTTCATACCGTACATCGTCACGATGCTATAGGCCATTTTGGTAATCCGCTCCAGGTCGCTCAGCGCGCCGGTCGAGATTTTACCAAATACGATCTCTTCGGCAGCGCGGCCCCCCAAGGCCATGCACATCTCATCGATAAGCTGCTCGGTGTTGTATAAGAACTGTTCTTTAGGCAAATACTGCGCATAACCCAGCGCCGCTACCCCGCGGGGTACAATGCTCACTTTCACCAACGGATCGGTATGCTCCAAAAACCATCCTGCAATGGCGTGGCCAGCTTCGTGGTAAGCAACAATCCGTTTTTCGCCAGGGCTGATGATCTTGTTCTTCTTTTCCAAGCCACCAATCACGCGGTCGATGGCATCAGTAAAGTCTTGGTTAGTAATAAACTTCTTGTCGCGGCGGGCGGCAATAAGCGCGGCCTCGTTGCAGACGTTCGCAATTTCGGCGCCCGCAAAACCCGGCGTCTGAGCAGACAGCTTCCTGGCGTCCACATCGGGGCCTAAGGTTAGCGGCTTGAGGTGCACGTTGAAAATTTGCGTGCGGCCATTAATGTCAGGCTTGTCGATGCTCACCTGCCGATCAAAGCGACCGGGGCGCAGCAAGGCAGAGTCCAGCGTATCGGGGCGGTTGGTAGCCGCGAGGATGATGACGCCCGAATCGGTACCAAAGCCATCCATTTCTACCAGCAACGAGTTCAGGGTATTTTCGCGCTCGTCGTTGCCGCCGGGCATAGAACCACGACTACGCGAGCGGCCCACCGCATCGATCTCATCAATAAAGATGATGCAAGGCGCCTTGGCTTTAGCTTGTTTAAACAGGTCGCGTACCCGGGCGGCACCCACGCCCACAAACATCTCCACGAAGTCAGAACCCGAAAGCGAGAAGAACGGCACATCGGCTTCACCAGCTACTGCTTTGGCTAGCAGCGTTTTGCCCGTGCCGGGAGGTCCTACCAGCAGCGCGCCCTTGGGTATCTTACCACCCAAGATGGTGAACTTGCTTGGGTTTTTTAGAAACTCCACGATTTCCTGTACTTCTTCTTTGGCTTCTTCGAGGCCAGCCACGTCTTTGAACGTGATTTTCACCTTATCACCGCCTTCAAACAAAGCAGCGCGGCTTTTGCCGATATTGAAAATCTGGCCGCCGGGACCGCCAGCGCTACTCATGCGGCGCATGAGGAAGATAAACAGCACAACGGTCAGGATGATGAGCCCGTAGCCACTAATAAAGTCGACCAGGCTCTGGCGGTCTGCGATATCCAATGGCACCTGCTGGTTCAGGGGCTTGTTAGCCTGCAACTTATTGAGCTGCTCCTGAAAAACCTTGGCGTCAAAAACCGGGAAGAAGTACTGCGCCCCACGCTCGGCTGCAAACGGGCCGCGCCGGGCAGCCAGCTCGCGCTGGTACTCGGTTTTTTGCAAAGCCGCCGGGGTGAGGCTAACCTCCACCTGCTGCTTGTTAACTACGGTGACTTCGCGCACATCGCCGGCAGCCAGCATCTGCTCGAAGCGCTGCTGGTTGATTTTGACGGCCGAACTATAACTATTGAACCAGAACATGCCGGTGAACAGCACCAGCAGCCCCGCCATCACCCACAGCTGCACGCCTGGCCGGGGCGAGGGCGTTGGCAGCGTCGGCTTGCGGCGTTTATTGGGCGTTATATCAGACATAAAAGAATGAGCTTACTTAATTGATAGTCAAAACACGAACACAGATCCCAGCGCTAGCCAGGCTCTACTACTAGTAGACGCAGCCAGCAGGGTAATGCTTTAGCGCCTTGCGTCCGCAGTGTCTTCAACGTACGTGAATTCGGCATCGCCCCACAACTCTTCCAAAGCATAGAACTGCCGCCGGTCGCGCAAGAAGACGTGCACCACTACGTCCACGTAATCCAACAAAATCCATTCGCGGTTAGTGCGACCTTCGCTCTGCCAAGGGGCCTGGCCAGTAACTTTTTCTACTTCCTCCTCTACCGAGCGAGCCAGTGCATCGAGCTGGGTATCGGAAGATGCCGAAGCAATGATAAAATAATCAGCCACGGCATTTTTCAACTCCTTCAAGTTGAGCACCACAATGTCCGAACCTTTTCTGTCTTGTAAGCCGCGAACGGCGATTTCTGCCAATGTGTCCGAATCCTGTCGAACAAGTGTGCTCTTCATAGAGTAAGTTTACGTTTTATACTAAGCTAATGTACGACTGCTAACCTCCGTGGTCATCAGCCCCAACACCTTATTCACGGGCCAGCAGCTCCGATGGCTGCCCGCCTGCCCTTCTACTAACTCCGAAGCGCACCAACTGTTGCGCGAAAACCGAGCCAGTGAAGGATGTACCGTCATAACGGACGACCAAACGGCCGGCCGCGGCCAGCG
>CAZERY010000106.1:0-11494 GCA_964514915.1 uncultured Hymenobacter sp. | reverse complement strand
ACGCTTGATTTTGATTCAAGAAAGTCCAGGTTCGAGCCCTGGTCGGACAACGACGACACTGCTCGACAAACTCGCAAAGGCGCTGGCTTCTCCCTCCCGGGAGCAAGTCGGCGCCTTTCGCTTTTTATTTCTCTTCTTACTGGCTGGCCTCCACGATGGGCGCTCGTTCGCGAGCACTCGCTGCGGAGGCTGTTTTTTTGACCTACTTTATTAGTATGGAACCGCGCGTTAAACTATTCGCTGGCAGCGCCTCGCAAGAGCTGGGCCGCAAGATTGCCGAGGCCTACGGCATGCCGTTGGGCGACCTCACGCTTCAGCGCTTTGCCGACAATGAGCTCGGTCCGAGCTTCAACGAGAGCATTCGGGGCTGCGAGGTCTTTCTCATTCAAAGCACCTTTCCCCCCTCCGAAAACCTGATGGAACTGATGCTGATGGTGGATGCAGCCAAGCGCGCCTCGGCTCACAAAGTCAATATCGTGATGCCCTACATGGGCTACGCCCGCCAGGACCGCAAGGACAAGCCGCGCGTGAGTATCGGGGCCAAAGTCGTCGCCAATATTATTCAAAGTGTTGGTACCGACCGGCTCATGACCTGCGACCTGCACGCTGGCCAGATCCAGGGCTTCTTCGATATTCCGGTCGACCACCTCGACGGCGCCACCGTAACGGGGCCTTACATAAAGTCTTTAAACCTTCAAAATCTCATCTTTGCCTCGCCCGACGTGGGCGGTGTGGTGCGCACCCGGGCCTTCGCCAAGAAGTTTGGCGCCGAGATCGTAGTCTGCGACAAAATGCGCCTGCGCGCCAACGAGATTGCCTCGATGCAGGTAATCGGCGATGTGAAGGGCATGGATGTGGTTTTTGTGGATGACATGGTGGACACGGCCGGCACTATCTGCAAGGCCGCCGACCTCGTGATGGAGCGCGGCGCCAATTCGGTGCGTGCTGTTATCACGCACCCGCTGCTCAGTGGCCCGGCGCACGCCCGCATCCGCGCCTCACAGCTCACCGAGCTTATCACAACCGATACTATTCCGCAGCGCGAGGTAAACGACAAAGTGCGCGTTATTTCGCTAGCTCCGCTCTTTGCCGCTGCTATTCGCAACGTGGTCACGCACGAGAGCATCAGCTCGCTATTTAGCTAGAACACTTTGATTCTCCGCCCTAAACCCCTACCTTTGCGGCCCGTTTCGGCAAGGGTTGCCGGGCGGCTAATTCATTCCAAATCAACTTCTTTTATGAAAAGCCTGGAGATTGTAGGGTTTAAAAGAGCGAATCTCGGCAAGACAGACGCTAAGGCGCTGCGCCTCGACGCGCAAGTGCCATGCGTACTGTACGGTGGCAAAGACACAGTGCACTTCTCAGTGCCCGCTATTTTGTTCCGCGAATTGCTGTACACCCCGGAGGCGCACATCGTGAACCTGAACGTAGAAGGTACGCAGTACCGCGCCATCGTGCAGGATTCCCAGTTCCACCCCGTCAACGAGATGCTGCTGCACGTTGACTTCCTGGAGCTGGAAGAAGGCAAAGAAGTGAAAATGGATATCCCCGTGAAGTTCGTCGGCGTATCGCCGGGCGTGCTAGCTGGTGGCAAACTGGTAACCAAGCTGCGCAAAGTGCGCGTGAAGGCTTCGGCCGAAAACCTGCCCGACAGCGTGGAGCTAGACATCAGCGGTCTGGAGCTAGGCAAGTCAATTAAGGTAAGCGAGGCGCAGGTGAATAACTTCACCATCCTCACCAACCCCCAGGCTCCGGTAGCTACCGTTACCATCCCGCGGGCGCTGAAAGGCGAGCTGGCTGGCAACAAGTAAGAGCTGCCCCGCGGATTACGCGGGTTTTTCGGATTAATCGGATTTTGTGGACGATTGCCTCCCGATTTCTCCCCAAAAGGGCCACCTGCTTAGGTGGCCCTTTTGCTTTTTAAACTAAAAATAATCGTCCCCAAAATTCGAGTTAATCCGAAAAGTCCGCGTAATCTGCGGAGCAGACAATGAAATTTTTGGTTCTTGCGCTGGGTAATATCGGCCCCGAATATGCGGATACCCGCCACAATATTGGCTTCATGGTAGCCGATTATTTGGCGGCCAAGTTTGAGGCGCCGCGCTTTGAGCTGGGCCGCCACGCCTTCACCACCGAGTTTAAAAGCAAAGGCCACAGCTACGTACTGGTAAAGCCAACCACCTTCATGAACCTCAGCGGCAAAGCGGCCGCGCACTGGCTGAGCACGCTAAAAATACCCGTGGAGCAAATGGTCGCGGTGACCGACGATTTGGCGCTGCCCTTTGGCAAGCTGCGGCTGAAAGGCCAGGGCTCGGCGGGCGGGCACAACGGCTTGAAGGATATTCAAGCCACGCTCGGCACCGATGTGTATGCTCGCCTGCGCTTTGGGGTAGATGCTAACTTTCCGAAGGGCCGACAGGTGGATTACGTATTGAATCCATTTTCCGCCGATGAGCAAATCGACTTGCCACTGCGCATCGAGAAAGCGGGTGAAGCAATACTGGCCTTTGGTGCAATGGGACTAGAGCGAGCCATGAATAGTGTCAACGTTAAATAAACTCAGTGCGAAAAGTGTGGCTATCGTAGCGCGGACGGGCAGGCGGGAGAATTCAGCGCTAAAAGCTGGCCGTCGGTTTTTTCGAGCTTTTGCTAGCCTCGCTGCGCATGCTCATCATCCACCACGAACTACTACCCGACACCTACCTGCTCGTGATGGCTTCCGACCCGGCTACCACTTCGGAGCGAGAGCTGGCGCAATACCTGAGTGCCGCGGCGCAGAGTGGCAAGCCGGCCGTGTGGGTAGATTGTTGGCTGCTCACTGCCGTGTCTCCCACGGCGGCCCGGCTGCTGGCGGCCTGCCACTACCGCTTGCAGCAGCGCAGGGCCGAGCTGGTGCTCTGCCGGGTATCGGCGCAGCTGGCGCGAATGCTACAGCACTACTACCCAGGCTCTGACACCGCTTGGTGCCCGGCAACAGCCCGGGAAGATGCTACCACACAGTCGCCTCCCGACTGTCCGTAGCGCCCGCCTTTCCGTTACCTCGCGCCTTCTTACGGGGGCTTGTCGCTTTCAGCCCTGACCTGGCGGGCTCACTACCCGCGCAATAACAGCACGAAGGCCGCCACGAGCCGGAGGAAACGTTAAGAGAATGCGGCAGCTGAGGGTGAGCTAGCAAGCAATGAGCAACTGCCGCCCGTGCTTACGTATCGGCCAGCAGGTCGAAGTACTCGTCGTCCTCGCTTTTGCCGCCGTAGCCTTTGCCTAGGGTTTGGTAAGTTTCGACAAATTCGATGGTGTGAATCCACTTCACCATCTTGTAGCCGAGCTGGTCTTCGATGCGCAGGCGTAGGGGCGCGCCGTGCTCGGGCGCCAGGGGTTTCTCGTTCATTTCCCAGGCCAGCAGGCAGCCGGGCTTGCGGCAGTTGGCGAGGCTGAGCGTGTCGTAGTACTCGCCGCCGTAGAGGCCCTCGCCATACGAGAAGAAGGCCACCGTGTGGGCCGCCGCCTGCGGCCGCACCAGCTCGAGGAGCTGCGGCAGAGGCAGGCCGCCCCACTCGGCAATACTGGTCCAGCCCTGGATGCAGTGGTGCATGGTGATGGTTTGCGCGTGGCCCAAGCGCTGGAGGTAGGCCAGCGACAGCTCCACGGGGTTATCAACCAAGCCTTTAACAGTTAACTTATAGTCCTGGAAATTAGCGGCTAGCTGCTGCTGCCACGCGTCCGAAGTCGGAATTTTGCCATTTACCCAGAAGTAAGGCGAGATGTCCTTTTTCTGGAAGGAAGGCCTAGGCCGCAGCCGGTTGAGGGTGTAGTACCAGAGCCGGCCGTTGAGGGCAGCGTCGGCGCGCTGGAGCGTGCGCGGCCGGTTCCACGACGCCCACTGCGCGGCTACGCACGCGGCCACCGTGGCCAGCACGATGGCCAAGCCGATGTAGAGCCCAGCCGGGTTGCGCGTGTCGGTGCCAGTCGTCAGGTGGTTGAGGTTGCGCGTCAGCCCCGTCAGGGCCACCAGCGTGACGTGGATGATAATAAACCCCACGAAGGCCAGCATGACCAGAAAATGCACCGAGCGTGCCCCCTGCCGGCTGCCAAACCCCAGGATGCGCGGAAACCAGTGAAACCGGTTTTCGATGGCCGGCGACATGGCTACCCCCGTCAGCATGGCCAGCGGCGCCAGGATGAAGATCACCCCGAAGTACGAGAGCTGCTGAATGGCATTGTAGCGGTAAAAGCCGTCGGGCTCGATGGGAAAGTGAAACGTGGCGTAGTGCACGAAAACGCTCCACGCATCGGGCAGTATCTGCCAGGAGGTGGGCACCAGCCGCCGCCACTGGTTGGTGCAGAATAGCAGCACCACGAACACCACGCCGTTGAGCACGAAAAACGGCACCGTCAGGAAGTGCCAGCTGCGGGCTACGCCCACCGTGTGCCGGTAGCCGGGCAGGCCCCAGGCCGGGCTCAGGTAGCGGGCATCTTCCTTGGAGGTGTAGGTGGGGCTGTCGGGCACGCGCGTGGGCGTAAAGCGGGCCCACTCGGTGCCGGGCGTGCTGTCGCGGTTCCAGTACAGGCGCGGGTGGTCGGCCAGGATGGATAAGCCACTGCGAATGAGCAGCATCAAAAAAAAGAAGCTCACCCAATGGCTCACGCTCACCCACCACGGAAACCCGCGCGGGTCGGCCAGCGTGAGCGGCGGCAGGTGGGCCGAGGGGTCGGGCGGCAGGCCAAACACCAGGTAGTGAAACCAGGCCGCGCCCACCGTGCCGAGCAGCAGCACCCCGAGCGCCAGCCACGCACCCGGTGAGAGGCCGATGTACTGGCGGCGGTCGGCCGGGGCATGCATGGCCCGCTCGGCCGGCGTAAAGTGGGTAAACATGCGCGGCCGGGGCTACAAGTGGTCCAGCCGGCCGCCATCCACACGCAGTTCCGCGCCCTGCACAAACTGGGCATCGTCAGAGGCCAGGTAGGCGATGGCGGCGGCCAGGTTCTCGGGCTTGCCCACGTCGCTGGGGTTGATTTTCTCGACACCCGACTTCACGTTGGGGTTGTTCCAGAGCATGGGCGTGTCCACGGCTCCCGGCAGTACTGCGTTGATGCGCAGGCCTTTGGGCTTGCCCTCGATGGCGGCCGAGCGCGTGAGCGAGCACACTGCTGCCTTGGCCGCCGCATAGGGCGCCACCAGCGCCTCGGTTTCGACGGCGTGGATGCTCGCCACGTTGACGATGGCCCCGCCCGGCTTCATGTGCAGAAATCCCTGCTTGATAAAGTAGAAGCTCCCCAGCAGGTCTACACTCAGCACCCGCAGCCAGTCGTCGCTGGTGAGCTTTTCCAAGGGCGTGAACTGCATCAGCCCCGCGTTGTTGACAATCACGTCGAGGCGGCCGAACTTGTCGAGCGCCGCCTGCACGGTGGCGACCACGTCGTCTTCCTTGGCCACGTTGCAGAGGCTGGGCAGCACCTCGGGCGCGCCGGCTTTTTGCACCTGCGGCACGGCCTGGTTGAGGTGGTCCTGGTTGAGGTCGACCAGCACGATGCGGGCGCCTTCCGAGGCCAGGCGCTTGGCAGTGGCCAGGCCAATGCCGCTGGCCCCGCCAGTCACGAGGGCTACTTTTTCTTGGAATCGCATGAGATATAAGTTTGATTGTTAGCTTACTGCAGTAATATTTTTGGAGTCGGCTAGTTGGCCTAACGGGCCGGGCCCAGCGGGGTCTCGTGAGGTGCCCGCGTTCGCACAACCTCAATGCGAACTCTGCGCCCCCGCATTAGCCGTCGCCGTCGAGGTAGTGGCGTGGTTTTGCCGGGCCACGTCTTTCTGCTGCTGGGCGTGGTCGGTTTCGCTGTCCTGCGGCAGCACCAGCGGGATTTGCAGGCACAGGCTCTGGGCGGGCAGCACTTGCTGCCAGTCGGCGATAAGCTGCTTGTAGGCCGTGCCCACGGGCCGGATGTTGCGATTTAAGTCGTACAAGCCTAGGGGGTTCACGTGGCCCTTGTTTTCGCGCAGGGCCGAGTCCCAGTCTACCTGGTCGGTGAGCGAGTACCACGTAAAGCCGATGATGGGCACGCCGTCGTTGCGCACGCGCAGCACGTTGGCCCATTCTTTTTTGAGCCACTGCACGGCCTCATCGCCCTTGGGGCCTTGCGCGAGGTTGGTTTCGGTGTGCATCACAGGCAGGCGGTAGCGGTCGTGGTACTGGGTAGTAATGGCGTAGTAGCCAAATATTTCGCCCGAGGCTTCGGTACTGCCGTTGTCGTGCACGCGGTGCTCGTTGGTCCGGTAGTAGTCGTTACCCATGATGCACAAGTGCTTCAGGTTGTTATTCAGGAAGAAGTGGTACTCGGCGTGGGTCATACCGTTACTCAGCAGGTACTCGTACATCTCCGAATCCACGCGCCGGCCGTAGTTGAGATCCAGCGACAGAAAGCGCCGCGCGTTCATCACCTCGGCGGGCTTGATGGCGGCCGGGTTGTCGGCGTGGAAGTACTCGCTACTCTCGCTCTGGATAAAGAGTGCGTCGGGCCGCACGGCCACGATGGCGTGCATGGCCAGCACGTTGGCTTTGACGAGGTGCTTGAGCGCCGTCACAAAGCCCTTGTCGCTGGCCAGCTGCTCGTTCCACCACCCGTAGAGGCCCGAAAACTTAGCGCAGACGTACATCTCGTTCACCGGCGTGTAGAGCTGCACCCACGGAAAGCGCTTGGCAAAATCGCCCGCGTACTGCGCGAACAGCTGCGGAAAATCCGGGTTCTGAAAATTGCCTACCCAGTCGGGCACCCCGAAGTGGCACAAGTCCACGATGGGCATGAGGTTGCGCCGGTGCAGGTCGTTAAACGTCTCATCGGCAAAGCTCCAGTCGTACTTGCCCACGCCCAGCCAGGTGGTATGAATGGGCGGCCCGTAGCGCAGGAAGCTGATGCCCAGCTCCTGCACCAGGTCGAAGTCCTTTTTCCAGAATTTATAGTGGCCACATTTTTCCAGCTCGTCCATCCGCACCTTGCCATGCTCGATGGTGGGGTAGCTGTTTTCGATGCCGGTCGCAAATAGAAATTGGGGGGCAGCCATAGCGAGAAATACCTGAAGAATAAGGCCCAGCTAGCACCTGGAAGCGTGGCAGATAGTCTGGGCACGGTGGAAAACTATAGTTCGGATTTTATAAAAATACCAGGCAACGCCCGGTGCAGACAGAACGTAAGGCAGGCAAGTAGGTTACGAAAATAATTTTGCTTTAATCTTGACTGTCATAGGACTTACGCGCTCAAAAATCAAGTGCATGATAATCAATAATTTGACTAAAATGCAAATGTTTTTTTGACCGCACAGAAACGCTGTTTCCAGCCGATGAAGGCGGTTCCTGAATTTCAAGTGCGTAAGTCCTATGTCAATAATAATTTGAAGTATATTCTTCATGCTAACTACACTTTTGCAATGCCGACAAGCTGCGCATTAATAGCATTATACTAGGTCGTAGCTACTTCCATCATTTTGCTCATGAGCCCTTTTTCTTCTACTGCCGCTCAGGTCGGCGCGCCGACTGCCACGCCCTTTGGCAACACCCGCGAAGGCACGCCTATCGAGCTGTTCACGCTGCAAAATGCCCAGGGTATGCGCGCTACCGTCAGCACCCTGGGCGGCACGCTCACCAGCCTGCACACGCCCGACCGGCACGGCCACCTGGCCAACGTGGTGCTGGGCTTCGACAGCGTGGCCGGCTACACCAGCGACGTGTTTCTACACGAAAATCCCTACTTCGGAGCCCTCATCGGGCGCTACGGCAACCGTATTGCGCGGGGCCGCTTTCCCCTCGATGGCCAGGCGTATCAGCTACCCATCAACGACCCGCCCAACTCGCTGCACGGCGGCACCGTCGGCTTCAACCGCCGGGTGTGGGCCGCTACTCCCGGTACTTCGGCCGAGGGCCCCACGCTGACGCTGCGCTACCACAGCCCCGCCGGCGAAGAAGGCTACCCCGGCAACCTCGACGTGCAGGTGGTCTACACCCTCACCGAGGCCAACGCGCTGCGCCTGGCGTACACCGCCACCACCGACCAGCCCACGGTGCTCAACCTTACCAACCACAGCTACTTCAACCTCCACTACGGCCCAGGCCAGGATATTCTGGGCCACGAGCTGACGCTGCACGCCGAGCGCTACACGCCGGTCGATGCTACCCAGATTCCGACCGGCGCGCTGCAAGCCGTGACCGGCACCCCGTTTGATTTCCGTCAGCCGCACCTCATCGGCGCGCGCATCGGGCAGGTGCCGGGCGGCTACGACCACAACTGGGTGCTGGCCGACCAGCCGCGCCCGGCCCTGGCGCTGGGCGTGACGGTGCACGAGCCCACCTCGGGCCGTACCCTCGACGTGTACACCGACCAGCCGGGCGTGCAGTGCTACACGGGCAACTTATTGACAGGCAACCTGCGCGGCCACGGCGGCGTGGCCTACGGGCCGCACTATGGCCTGGCGCTCGAAACCCAGCACTTCCCCGACTCGCCCAACCACCCCGCCTTCCCGAGCACCGTGCTGCGGCCGGGCGAGCAGTTTCACTCCGTTACGGAGTACCGCTTTGGAGCGCAATAGCCGGCAAGGGTTGCTCCAAGATAGGATAGCAATGCATCTAGCGACCACTAGCCTCTCTCCTGAATTAGTACAACTGTAAAAGAACGTCAATGCTGAGCCTGCCGAAGCATCTCTACCGCTTCGTTGAACGGTGCGAATGAAGCGGTAGAGATGCTTCGGCAGGCTCAGCATGACAGAGAAATTTTCTATTCAGTACCAGTAATACCCTATACTTAAACAATATGACGGACCCGAATATTCCCGTTTCGGCGCAGCCGCGCGTAGTCGTGGTGGGCTGCGGCTTTGGGGGGCTGCGGCTGGCGCAAAAGCTGGCCGACGCGCCCGTGCAGGTGGTGCTGCTCGACCGCAACAACTACCACACCTTTCAGCCGTTGCTCTACCAGGTCGCGACCGGGGCGCTGGAGGCCGAGAGCATCGCGCACCCCGTGCGCGAGATATTCGCCAAGCAGCGCAACTCCACCTACCGCCTCTGCGAGGTGCAGCACCTCGACCACCAGCGCAAGGCCCTGAAAACCAGTATTGGCGAAATCAGCTACGACTACCTGGTGCTGGCCAGCGGCTCGACGACCAACTTCTTTGGCAACGCCAGCGCGGCTAAGAACTCGATGCAGAACAAGAGCGTGCCCGATGCGCTGGCCCTGCGCAACCTGCTCTTCCGCAACCTCGAACAAGCAGTGCTCGAAACCGACCCTGCCCGGCGGCAGGCCTTGCTGACTATCGTGGTCGTGGGCGGCGGCCCCACGGGCGTCGAGCTCAGCGGCACGCTGGGCGAGATGCGCCAGCGCGTGCTGCCCCGCGCCTACCCCGAGCTGCGCGTGTCGGAGCTGAAAATCATCCTCGTCGAGGCCGGCCCGGTGCTGCTGGGCCACATGTCGAAAAAATCGCAGGCCGACGCTGGCCAGTACATGGCCGGCTTTGGGGTGGAGGTGCGCCTAAATATGTCCATCAAAAAGCTGGAAGACGACAAAGCGTATTATTCGGACACGGATTTTATCCCGACGGCCAACCTGATATGGGCAGCCGGCGTGCAGGGCGTGGTGGTGCCGGGCCTGCCCGCCGACGCCGTGGGCCACCACCGCCTCAACGTCAATGCCTACAACCAGGTCCAGGGCTTCGACAACGTCTTTGCCATCGGCGACGTGGCTAGCCTCGTTGATAAGGACCATCCCAAGGGCTACCCCATGCTGGCACCCGTGGCCCAGCAGCAGGCCGAGCAGCTGGCCCACAACCTGCAGCGCCTGCTCAAGCACGAGCAGCCCGTCGCGTTCAGCTACTTCGACAAGGGCACGATGGCCATCATGGGCCGCAACAAGGCCGTGGCCGACCTGCCCAAGGGCATCCACCTCAGCGGCTTTCTGGGCTGGCTGACGTGGCTGTTCGTGCACGTGCTCACCCTCGTCGGCTTCCGCAACAAAGCCGTGGCGCTCATCGACTGGACCTTCAGTTACTTCGGCTCCGGGCAGGCCCTGCGCCTGGTGCTGCGCGCCGTGCCGGGCAGCGACTCGGAAGAGGTAGCCACTACCAAGCCAAAGTAGGTAGCCCTATTCCTGGCCCTGGCGCCAGCCGCTACCCGCTGCCCTGAGGCAAGTAGCTGAGCAGCAGAGAATCTGGCACCCTCACGGGTGCCTGAACACCACTCGGGGCGCTTACGTTAGCCAGGAGTCACTCGCCTGTTCGCCCCGGCGAGCTTGGCCCTACCCGCTACCCATACTACTGCCATGGCTACCTCCTCCGCTGCACCCGATTCGGCCAGCCTCACCCAGCTGGTCCGTTTCGACCTCACGATTGACAACATGCGCTCGCCTGACTGCCTGGGCTGGGTGCGCCAGCAGCTGGCGGCCCTGGGCCTGCTAGTAGACCAAGTGCACCAGCACGGCACGGAAGTCGCTCCTACCCATATCGATGAACCCGACCTCGGGGCCATTCGGGCGGCGCTGGCGGCCGGCTGCTACCGCCTGGTAGCCGCTGCTAGTAAAGTGAGGTAGGCCCACGGCGCGCTAGGCCAAACACGTGGAAGCCGGTAAAAAAGGCGGCAACTCCAAGAAACAGTCCGGCTCTTAGCCG
Source organism: uncultured Hymenobacter sp. (assembly GCA_964514915.1). Taxonomy (GTDB): domain Bacteria; phylum Bacteroidota; class Bacteroidia; order Cytophagales; family Hymenobacteraceae; genus Hymenobacter. The sequence goes on along the minus strand of CAZERY010000106.1, from coordinate 855 downwards.
TAGCCGCACCACGGTAGCCAGTAGCTGGAAAGGCACTTGAAGTTTGGTTTGTAGTGCCTTATTGCTGGTAGTAGCAGCTACTCTGTTCGGCTTAGGGCGACACCAGCAAAGATGCCCGCAAGCGGGCTAGCTGGTCCACCACTTCAATCTCGGTCGTGAGGGCGTCGCATTCGAGCAGGCGGCCCTGGCAGTAGCTCACGAAAAAGGGTGCTCCCTTCTCCCGCATCAACTGCTGGGCCACGGGGTTCTCCTTGACGCTCAGCCGCACGAAGAGGATGCCCGCATTAGCCGGCTCAGCTACCAAGTGGGCAAAACAGGGGGCTAGGGCGCTGCAAATGGCGCAGTGCTCATCCGTAAACTTGGCAAATACTTTCGGGTACTCGTAGGTAAAGCGCCGCCGGCGCTGCTTACATCTGCTGCAACTCGGCTCCTTGTTTCACTTCGTGGACGCCTCCTAGGGCGGTGCGCTGGTAGTTGCCAGCCCGTCGCGCAGACACTGTACCCACTGGGGCGGTCAGATAAATCTGGAAAGAATAGGGTCTGCTCTTTCCCTCTTCCTGAAAGACAGCCCTGCACCCACCAAACGTCGACGCTAGAATGCCGCCTTCTGGGCCGAAGCGTTGCGCCTGGCCGGTGAAAGCCGCTCGACGCAGGCCGCGGCGCGCCCCCAACATCAACCCCAAACGAATCTGCCAGTGCCAGAAAGCAAGCGCTTATCCCCGTAGCGGCCTACCCAGGCTACTCACAAACGGGTAGCAGCCGCTCGGGTGGGCAGGCGCTATACTGGCGAGGTAGCAATGGGTATGCCTATGCAGCAACCACCGCCTGCTGCCATTATAATAGCCCGGCGGCTGG
>CAZERY010000105.1:0-11506 GCA_964514915.1 uncultured Hymenobacter sp. | reverse complement strand
CGACCGGCACTATCAGAAAATTAGGGCAACTAATTTGCCTGACTGAGCACTAGTGCTGGGGGCGTCGTCGGTGGACTTTATGGGCAAGACATAAGCAGGCCGCCATTGCGCAGCCGCTGGGCATCCGGGCCTTGACGGCGGCGGCCTTGGCGAGCACCACGGTGGTGGCCACGCTGCCGGTTGCCCCGGCGGCTGATGACCTGGTGGTGGCCGTGCTGGGCATCAACTACTACCAGCAGCTCAACGGCAAGTACTACCCGCTCAACAACAACGCCAGCAACCCGCTGGCGGTGGAGTACGTGAACGTGGCGGCCTCGGCGGGCGGTGGCGCGGGCAACATCAGCTACGACACGAACCTAACGGGCCCGAACGACAACGCCCAGGGCGTGACCCTGGCGGCCTCGGCCGGCGACCTGTTCAAGTTCGATGCCTTGACTACGGGCGGCTCGGCCCCGGCCAGCATGGACATCTTGGTGGGGGGCGCACAGGTGGCCAGCGTGGCGTACCTCGACCGCTACACCGGCAAGGCGTTCAGCTTCACGCACGCCGGCGTGGCCCACACGGGCGCATTTGCGGCTACGGTAAATTTCTAAGCCTCGTGGCTTAAGGATTGAGGGGCCGGCCCTGGTAGCGATGCCGGGGCCGGCCTTTTTTCTTCCCTACCCCTACTTTCTCGGTGCGATGACGATGCTTTTAAAAGCTCTCGCTGGTGGCCCAGTAGAGCCCGCTGACGCTGACCGGGACCAGCTGCGCATTTCGGATGTGGAGCCGGTGGTGGGTCTAGGGACGGTGCGGGCGCAGGTCGCGCTTTCGCACTGGCTGGTGGCCGTGGTGCAGGCCCCGGAGGGCCGGAGCTACACCGACCTGCGGACGGCTTTTACCATCGGGGCCGGGTGGCCGCTGGCTTCTTTCCCCACAGGCTACGTGCTGTTGGGTTACCTCGACCCTCGTGACCTGGCAGTCAAGTAATCATTTTTTCAACTCTTTATTTCTTCTTACTAATGAGTACGATAAGCAAAAAACTAGTGGGCTTCCTCTATAGCGGGGCGGCCCAAACCTTGGCCTCGGCGGCCTGGAAGGGCAATGTGAATGCCGTGTACGGCTTCAACAGCGGGGGCACGGGCTACCAGGTGTTCAAGCCGGGCAACACCTTCAACTCGCTCACCCAGCTCGTGCCCGATGGCATGTACATTCTGGACGCCGACAAGCTGGGCTTCGACCTACCGGGGGCCACGCTGACGGCGAGCGCCGCCACCGCACCGGCGGCCGGGGCGCTGACGCTGGACAGCTTTATCCACAGCTTTTCGGGGGGCTACGATAATATCACGCTGCAAGTATCCTCGCCGGTGGCGACGGACAGCGAGTACCTGCTCGTGTTTGACTCGCCGGGGGCCTACTCCTACAAGCTGGCGCTGAAGGATGCGATTAGCCTGTCGGTGCCCAACGTGGCGGCCGGGCAGGTCGTCACGCTCTCGGCAGTGGCCCCCTCAGGGGCGCGGCTGACGCACACGTTTACTGTGGGCGAGCAAGCCGCCGCGGCGCTGTAATTTGGTTTGCAGCGTGTAATAAGAAGCCGGCTTCCCTGATAGGGAAGCCGGCTTTTTTTGTTGGGCGTGTGGCTGGCGGAAGCTTCCGGTTAGCTATTCGCAATTCCTGCGACACTGCCGCAGGTATTATAAATAACTAAATACAAGCACTTTACCTTTATTAGCCGAAACTAGATGCCCTACGGTTACTTGGGAGAAGATGGCAGGAGCCAGGCTTCTTCCATGCCCGTGCGCAAGGCCTGTAAGGCGGCTAGGCAGGTGGCTATCTCGGGGCCCTGGCGGCTCATCGTTTTGGCTAGCGGGCTTGCCTCGCCCAGCGCGAGCTGGTCGGCCAGCAGCGCGAGCAGGCGCGCCTGTACCGGGCGGCCAACCACTAATTGCTGCACCTGCCGGCCGAGCACCCGCGCGCCGACCAGCAGCGTTAGATTGGTGGTATCAGGGGTTTCGTCCTCCGCAAAAAGGTCGAGGTGGTTGGTGTACACGTCGTCCGTTACCAGGTCGAAATAAACGGCCAGCAAATTCCAGACGTCAATGGCGTCTTTGCCGCGCTCGGGACGGTCTTGCCAGGCTACCAGCTTGAGCACCACGATACCAGGCAGCGTCACGACGCGCCATTGCTCGCCGGTGGGAATGGCGACGGTGGCCGCCTCGGCCAGCACCTCGGAGAAGCCCACGGTGGAAATCCGCTCCATGCCGCGCCCCGAAAAGTACACGTCGCCCGCTTCGTCGGCGATGGCTCCGAAGGGCATCAGGTCGACCGTAACGTTGCCGGGGCCATCGGCTGAGGGGTAGAGCAGGCAAAAGGCGCTGCTCTGCGCCAGCACGAATCCTTCCTGCTCTACCAGCCACGCTTGCAGGGCCTCGTACTCGGCCGTGTCGTGAATAAAGATGGCCAGGTCCAGGTCTTTGGTGGTGCGGCGGTCGGGCTCGTCGTATATCTGGGTCAGCCAGATGTCGCGGGCTACGGCACCGACGATGTAGAAGTCGATACCGAAGTAAGCAAACCCGCGCTGCAAGGCCGCCATCGCCGGGCCCAGGCCGGCGGGCTGCAGGCGCTCAGGCGAGATGGGATAGATAGTGCTCATGCAGGAGGTGGGCCACTTCGCGGTTGCGCGGGTCGGCGGTTAGCAACAAGTCGGCGTAGGCTAGCAGTGGGTGAACGGCCTGCGGCTGGGGCCGCCCTGGGCCTAGGGTGGTATCCATCGGCCGTAGTACCTCCACCTTGCCCGCGGCATCGGGCACCAGCCGGAGCCGGCGGATTACCTCGCCCCGCGCCTCCGTGGTGTACAGCGTGAAGTATTCGGGCAGCAAGTAGCCATCGAGTAGCAGATGCGCGGCCGGCTCTCCCCCCCACGCCATGTCGGGCCCCAATTCCAAATTCTGCCAGCCCTGGCGGGCCACGGCGGGGTCGAGCCAGCGGTAGCGCTGGGCGGCCAGCTTGGGGCGCACAACCTCGCCATAGGCATCCACCCAGCGGCGCAGCACCTGGGCCGGGTCCGTCCAGCGGCGCTTGCCCGACTCGTCGCGCAGCAATTCCAACTGCTGCAAGCCGCGTAACAAAATGCTGACCGAACCCAAGGCTACCTGGGCCTGCTCGGCCATTGCCCGGTAGCTGGCCTGAAGCAGCGCGGGCTCGCTCAGCAGGTGGTAGAGCAGCTGCACGCCGGCGGGCTGGAAGGCGCGGTGCTGCACTTGTTTTCCAATTGCCGGTTGGCGCTGACCTCCTACCAAGATAAAAAGGCCAGCGTCAGCCGCGTTCAAATACGCATTACCTGCCGTGTCTAGGTATTGTATATTCTCGCGCTGCAATACCCTACCCAGGCTATCCGGTATGTAAGGAGCAGCTAGTACTACTGGATAGTGGGCGTGGTCGTTGATATACCGCAATTGCGTCATGGTATCCTTACGCAGTCTAGGTTTCGCTTCTACTAGCAAACGATATTTATTAGCTCCAACTAGTAAATACCCGGCTGCGTGGTAGCCCATACCTATTGCTTTCGCCGCATCAATATCGTTTAGGGCCGCTACCTGAACGGGCTGCCTTATTCGGCTCTCAAGCGCTTGACTAGCTAGAAGCAGCACATTTTCTTCGGGTACGTTCACTATTTACAGGTGTTCACTAATAATGAACACTCAAAAATAATGAACAATGAGCAATAAACAAGCTTCTGAACAGTCAAAATTGACCGGAGAGTAGCTACTAAATTCCGATACCCATTCCGTATTGCAAAACTTTTGCATTCAATATGTTATCAAGAAATTTTGCTACATAATTCCGATACCTACTTTCACTGCGTGAGTCTACCGTAATTCAAAAGAAACCGGGGGAAATAAAGCGGCCCGCTCTTTTGGAGCGGGCCGAATGGCTAAGCTGCTAGCATCATTGCCGGAACTGCTAAGTCCTGCGCAGAGGTCGGTAAAAGCTGGTGGGCGTGATGGCGCAGCAAGGCGGTGTACTTCTTGCGGCCCTGCTCGATGAGGCCGGGCAGGGCGGTCAACTCGACGCGCCACACCTGGTAGGGAGCCTTTTTCTGCACCCCAATGATGAGGAAGCGCGTCGCGCCCAGCACGTCGAGGTAGAGCGCGGCCTGGCGGTCGTAGTCGTATTTCTCGATGGTGGCCAGAAAGTGCGTGAGGTCGGGGGCGCTGCTGGTTTTGAAGTCGATGAGGGTGAGCTGGCGGCCGGCGCGGCTGTGCACGAGCAAGTCAGGGCGCAGCTTTACCCCTACCCCGCTGGCGGTGTGGATGGCAGTATAGGACTGCTCGGCCTGACCCCGGTAGAGCAAGTCGCGGCAGTAGCGTTGGCGGCGCAGCTGGCGGGGCAGCAGGGCGGGAGGCTTTCAGGGCCTGCACATCGGCCAACAGCTGCTGCCACTCGTGTTCGGAAACCAGGATGGCGTGCTGCATGGCTAGGCGGTGGCGGCTTTGGTGGCGCGGGCCCCCAGGGCGGCAATGCGCTTGCGCTCGGTTTCGACTACGCTGATGAAGGCCTCGGCCACGTCGGTGTTGAGGTAACGGCCGCTGAGCACGTTGTAGACCTGCTGCTTAGAGAAAGTTTTGCCATGCGAAGCCAGCAGTTCGACCGTGCGGCGGGCATAGTCGTTGCGCTTGGGAAGGGTGGCCCGCAAGTCGGAAATAATCTTTGCCAAGTGTTCTATTTTGTTTGCTGACTAGTATCTTTGTTTAGACTTATGTCGTACAAACCTGGCGATTAAAGTCGAAATAAGCAAAAAAAGTTTACACGCTAACAGCAATAATAGTGGAACAAAAAACACTCGTTGGCGACCGGATAAGCTCTTTGATGCAGCATTATGGCCTGTCAGCTTACCAGTTAGCTAAGAATCTAGGGTACGAGGGTCCACAAAAGTTGTATAAACTGGTTCAGAATAAATCTAAGCCAGGTTACGAAACTTTAATGGACATTCTGGACAAGTACCCTGAGCTGCGGGCCGAATGGCTGATGCGCGGCCAGGAGCCTATGCTCCTGACTGACGAGGCCCCTACCCCCACGCCCAAGCCCCGTGAGGAGTACACCGGCATGCCCTACGCGGTGACCGTGGACGAGAACGGCGACGAGCGGATTAGCATCGTGTCGACTAAGGCCCAGGCGGGCTACCTGCTGGCGCGCGACGTGGACGCGACGATGCAGGACCTAGAAACTATCAGTGTGCCGGGCTACCGCGGCAAGACGGTGCGGGGCTTCGAGGTGGCCGGCGACAGCATGCAGCCGACCATCAGCCAGGGCGACTTGGTCATTGCCACCTTCACCGAGCGGATGGATTTGATTCAGCCCAAGCACGTGTACGTGGTGGTGACGGAGGACCGGATTATGGTGAAGCGCCTGCGCGGGCCGGTGAAGCGCAACGAGCCCATCGAGCTGCTATCGGATAACCGCTACTACGACCCATTCATCCTGCCCCAAAAAGACCTGAAGGAGCTGTGGCAGGTGAATGCGCTGCTGACGGGCAGCATCCCGGCCAATACGAATGAGACGTTTGACCGCATGCTGGTACTGCTGGAAATGCTGGCGCACGACTCACAGCAGTTGCGCAATATTCTACTCGACGTAGCCGCCCGCTACGACGTGAAATTGGTGGGTGAAGCCAGCTAATCGAGCTGCTGCTACCAATGCCGCTACCAAAACCAAATCAACCACTTTTAAAAAGGGCGTGATTGGGTAGTAAATGAGAGAGTTAGGGTCGCAAATCTGATAGCTCGTAGTACCCCGGCTCTGGGTACTTTCAGCCTTTAACTAGGCACAAAAGCCAAAAACGACCTTGCTAGCAAATCTAGCAAGGTCGTTTTTGGCTTTTGTACGTTTGGCAATAGCTTCTTTGTTAGGTCGTGTGTTGAGCGTGTAGAGCAGCGTAACTTTGGGGATGGTTCAACTTCCCGTTTTGTGCCCCGTCTGTCAGCAGCCGGAAGCCGTTTACCGGCACGGAAAAGCAACCGATGGCACCCAGCGCTATCGCTGTACCGCCTGCCGCCGCAGCTTTCAACTGCACTACCGGCAAAAAATCCATGAGCCAGGAGTGCGGGCTAACATTACGGATTTAGCCTTGAACGGCAGCGGCATACGAGATACGGCGCGCGTGCTAGGCAGTAGCCCGCAGACGGTCATGGGGGAGTTGAAAAAAAAATCGAAGCCGTAAATCAACTGCCGCCCACGCGCCCCGACTTCGTGCCCGACCCGGCGCAGCCCTTGCGGCTATGTGCGGATGAGCTGTGGTCGTTTGTGCGCTGTAAAAAGGGACAACGCTGGCGCTGGGGGGTCGAGGACGCCGCCACAGGGCAGGTGCTGGCATTTGTGTTCGGGCGGCGTACCCACGCCACCTTCCGGCGGCGGCTGGCGGTGCTGACTAAGGCCGGCTGGCCGGTGGAGCGCTGGTTTACCGATGCCTGGCAGGCCTACGAGGCCTGTCTACCTGACGCGCAGCGCCAGGTGGGGAAAGGGGCGATGCAACGCCTGGAACGCAAGCATCTGACGTTACGCACTCGTCTCAAACGCTTGGCTCGCAAGACTATTGGCTTCTCCAAAAAGCAGTTCTTTCGCGATGGCTTGATTACCCTATTTATATTCCATTTCTTCTTTTAACTATCTATGTGCTCAACACACGACCACTTTAGACACCTTCTAGCTAACAAGCTGAGCGTGCGGCGGAACAAAGATTTTTGAGCCGCTGTGCCCAGCCGCATGGTGAGCACTTAACTCAACAACCTAGGCTTGCTGGGCCTGCTTTGCGTTAAGTGAAAGAACGATTTTCAAATGGTAAAACCCGTAGTTCTGAGCTTATCGACAAGGCCCAAACAGATAACGTTTGTCAGCCTCTAGCTTAACTCAGATCTCATACAGCGAGCAAATAAATAAGCAGCTGCCAGCCTACGCACGCAACGCTTACGACTGCTGGCCGGTCAAGCTGGGGAAACCATTTATTCCCTCCTTACCCATGAGACAACCTCAGTCATCTTCTCGCCCGGCCATTTGGTACGCTGCGCTGGCCCTCGGCGGCCTGCTCGCGGCCTGCTCCATTCCCAAGAAGGACTTACCCACGCCCGAAAAGCCCGACCTCACCTACCCCCGGCGTGATACCACCCGGCGTGACACCCCGCGCACGGTCATCCCGACTCCCAGGCCGGTGCCACCCCGCGATACAATCCATGTTCCGGTGCCACCCCGCGATACAATCCATGTTCCGGTGCCGCCCCGCGATACAATCCATGTTCCGGTGCCACCCCGCGACACGACCCGCAAGTACTAATAGCTCGGCCAAACGATGCCGGATTGTTCACCAAGTACGCTCTCAGAAAACAGGTAGCTGAGTGGACTATTCCACGCCCAAAACCCAGCCTGGTGGGCACTAGCGAAGTACTGCTTCCTTTGGAGGAAGAGAAACTGTTTTTCGCTAGCAACGACGGTTGGTGAAACGTTATGCTAGAGCAGTTCCCAGGGTGGTGTACATCTTTTGACGGAATTAAAAATGATAAATTAAAAATCTGGCTATCAAATTTTTAATTCCGTCTATCAAATAGAAAACTGCTCGAGAAGGCTCCACCACTTCTTATGGCTGGGGGCTTGTAAAACGTTAGAAGCCATTCGCCACCCTGCTAGAGCAGGCTCAAGGGCAATGCACGGGTACTATGGAGTCCGCGCGTGAGCCGACCGACTCGCAGACTCCACGGTACACCTTGCCGGTACGCCGACTGCGAAACTGCTCTAAGCTCGACTTACGCCAAAGGCCCCGAAAAACGCTGTTTTTCGGGGCCTTTTTTAGGGAGATTTTCAAACGCCTATTGCCGGCGAATTTCGGGCTTCGTCTGCCCTTGCGGTATCTTTCTGCTTGCACCCTTGCTAGGCAAGTAGCTTTTGGCTAGCGAGGTGAGCATACGGCGAGCTAAAGATTTTTGAGCCGCCGCTCCCAACCATCCGGTGGACACTTAACGCAACAATTTAGGCTTACTGGGCCTGCTTTGCATTGGGTAAAACCTGCTAGCAAACCGGCCTTTCAGGAAGCTGACTACCTTCTTTTCTGCGCACTGCGCAGCCAGCTACCTGGGCAAACCGTACTAGGCAGTAGTTTCTACTTTCTGTATTGCTATGAAAACCCAACGAAAAGCCTTGGTCGAGGCCTTGCTCCACACGCTGGCGCCGCACCTAGCCGGGGTGCTCAAGGAAAATAACCTGCCGGGCAAAGCGCTCACCAAAACCATCTACCAGCTAGCCGAGCAGCTGCTGCGCGCGCAAGCCAAACGCAAAAAGCGCGCAGCGCAAGCCCTGGCGCCCAGCCCCCGCGCCACCCAGCTGCGCCTTACCGATACCCTGACGGCGGTGCTCGACGCCGAGCTAGCCATCACTGATTTTTCGGGCAAGTCGGGCAAGAAAGCCAAACGAGCCATTGCCGATTCGGCTGAGCACCTGGCCACGCGGCTAGCCAAGCTACGGCACAAGCGCGCCGCGAAGGAAGCACCCCTTGCGCCAGCGGCTGCCCTAGCGGCCGCCGTGGTAGCTCCGCCCGCTAAGCTCATTGCTAGCCCCAAACGGCCCCAGCGCCGCCCACCACCTAGTAGCAAGGCTGTGGCAAGCTGACCGGGGGCGTGGTCGGCTAGCCAGGGTAAGTAGCGACCCCTACATGAAACCCAGCAATGCTACCCCGGCGCTCCCAAACAGATTTTAATGAGCCAGCGCTGAGCTGGCTCACTCAACCGGCGCAGTGGCCCGCATAAACGCCGCTATCACCTGCTTGAAGTGGCGGCTGTTGGCCAGCAAAAACTGGATGATAAAAATGCTGGCCAGGGCGATGGAAATACCGGCCATTACATCGAGCACGTAGTGGTGGCTGGTATACACGGCGGCAAACCAAATACCCAGCATCACCGTGAGAAAGAACCAGTTGAAAAGACCCGACTTGTTTTTCAGGGCGTAAAAAAAGACGACGGCGGGATAGGCCGAATGCAGGGAAGGCATAGCGGCGAAGACGTTGGCATTTTTGGCGTAGATAGCCTGAAAAATGGGCACGCCCAGGTAGTTGTCAAACCGGGCTAGCCCCGCCGTGCTGCCCATCATCAGAGGCTGAAACTGCAAGCCGTGCTGCTGCACGTACCACGGCGGCGCGGCCGGATGCAGGTAGTACACTACGAAGCCCAGCAGGTTGGCGAGCAGAAACGTGAGCGCAAAGGCGAAGAACAGCGGGCGATTGCGAAAGAACAGGTAGCCCGCAAAAGCCAGCGGAATCGGCACCCAGCACAAGTAGAAAACCCCGCACAACACGTCCAGAAAGACGGTAGTATGCCGCAGCCAAAACTCATTGGGCGTGAGAAGAACACCTTGACAGTGAATTCCGAACAAATCCTTTTCGGTGTGATAAAGCTGCGCTACGTCCACGGCCCGGTAGGTGTAGTTGGGAAAGGCCCGCAGGTAGTCGTACAACACCCAGAAGACGACGAAAATCGAGAACCCAATAATGAACCGGCGCGTGGTAGCCGACGCAAAATAGCAGCCGTTGCAAAGCGCGACCAGCACCAGCTGCTCGGACCGAAATCCAATCAGAAAGCGCGAAAACAGCAGGTAAGCCAGCGATAGCGCCGGCATCAGCCAACGCCCGGTGGTCGGGCCAGCGCTCGGCCCCGAGGAAGAGGATAGCATGCGAAAGAAACGAGTGAATAGAGCCGCTGCTACACCGGAATGCGTTCCAGCACCGGCTCGCGGGTGGCCGCATTCCAGCCCTTAAACTCGATGTACTTGACGTTGGGCACCCAGAAAGTGCCGCCCTCAATGCGCAGGTAAACGCGCGTCAGCACGATTTGCTTATTGCCAATAACTGTGAACACGTGAAACGCATTGTCTACGCTGGACTTCATGAGGTAAAACGGCACCTTGTCGTAGGCCGCAAATTTGAGCGTGTATCTATCGGCCGCTACTCGCTTGGCAGTGAGGCCGTAGGCAAACTTGCGCTGAATGTAGTTGAGGTCCTTGCGCTGGCCTTGCTCGTCGTAGCGGATCCAGAATACCCGCACGGGCTCATCCTCATCGAGGCGGCCCGCGCTGTTCACGTTGAGCTGGTAGATAACGGTATTGGTGTTCGGGTCGCGCTGCAAGTAAAACAACTGGTTGGCCACGCCCACGGGCACCGGCCACGAGGGGCCAGCGAGCGGCGGGGCGGCATCGCCCAAAGGCAAGTTGCTAAAAAACAACCCGATAGCCAGCACCGCGACAGTAGCCGCCATCGTTTTTTTAGGGATGGCAGCGAGCATTACCTTGGCTGCCAGGGCTTTGCGGGCGTTTAGCAGCCGCGACACGGCCGTGATGTTGGAGAGTACGGCTAGCACTGTGATGGGAAAAGTCAGAATCGACATCGTTTCGAACACGTGGAAGGGCACGCCCGGCACGAACAGCTGGTAGTCGCCCCCCAGATAAGCTGAACTAATTCCGCAGGCTAGCGCGCTCACGCCCAGGAGCACCACGCGTTCGGGGCGCTGCATCAGGCCGCCCTTGCTTTCTACGCCCAGCCCCTCGGCCCGGGCCCGGGTGTAGCTGACCATCATGGAGCCAATGAGGGCGATGAACGCAAACAGCGACCCCAGCAAATAGTGGTGCGCCACCAGGTAGTAGCAGATGCCCAAAAACGTAAACAGCTCGCTGTAACGGTCAAGCACCGAGTCGAATAGCGCGCCGTACTCGCTCTTCATATTGCCGAGGCGCGCCACTTGCCCATCGAGCATGTCAAAAAGGCCCGCGAACAGAATGAGCGCGCCGCCCCAGCCCACGTAGCGCAGGTCACCCCGGTTGCCTTCCTCACCACCCACGATGAAGATGACGGCCACCCCGATATTCAGCGCTAGCCCCGTCAGCGTCACGGCGTTGGGCGTAAAGCCGAGCTTGATCAATAGGCGGACAAACGGATTGATAACCCGGTAAATACCGGTTTGCAGGGCCGTGCGAACAGTGGAAAACGTCATGCAGTTAGGTCTTAAAAATCTATCTTGAAGCGGCCCCGAATGCCCCATTCGGCCACGTTGGGGTTGTTGAGGTAGGTGAGGCGCCGCACCACGTCAACCCGGAATAGCTTAAAGATATTGGCTACTCCCAGGCTAGCCTCGGCGTAGGGCTGCCGGCCGAGCGCAAAGGCAATGGGCTGGCCTTGCGCGTCGCGCAAAAACTGGTAGAGCTCGGGGTGAAGGCTGGGATTATTCTCGTCGCGCACGCCGCCGTACAGCAGCTTGAGCGACGCGGTTTCGCGCAGCTTGAGATGCTTTATCAGCGGTAGCTTATTGAAAAAGAAGCCGTTGAAATTTTGGTCGATAAACAAGCTGGCGTAGTGGTCGCTCGAAAACTCCAAAAAATTCATCAGGTTGTAGGAGTACAGCTGGTACGAATAGCTCTGGTTGGCCCGGTGCACGTCGAGCAGCGGAAACGGCACCTGCCCCACCACGTAGCCGCCCTCCAGCGTCACGTCGGCGTGGCC
>CAZERY010000104.1:0-11731 GCA_964514915.1 uncultured Hymenobacter sp. | reverse complement strand
ACGGGCGCTGCCGTGAAGTACTTGGTCCATAAGTTTGCACGAAAAGAAGAATCCAGATCTACACCACGACTTGCCGGGACCATGCACCTAGTGGCCACCCAGCGCCACGTACTCGGCCACCAGCGCCAGCGAGTGGGCCGGGCATTCCCAGTCAATTTGGCTGAGCGACCACTTGGCCAGCCAGCGCGTGTAGGGGTAATAATTGAGGATCGGCGCAATGCAGAAATAGAAGTCGCGGGTCCGCGTTTCGAGTTCGGCCAGGCTCCAGCTAGCGTCGAGCAGGGGCGGCGCGGTCGCGTCCAGGCGCCGCAGGGTGCTAGCCAGCAGCAGCTTATCCATGAAGCTGGGGCTGCTGGCCAGTAGCCCCGGCAGCTCGCGCAGCAGGGTGGCGCGGCTAGCGGCCAGCAGCGGCGTTTCGGCGGCCAAGCGCCCCACGTGGTAAGCGATGAGCGGCGCGCTGGCGTAGTAGGCCGACACGCCGAGCGGGTCGCGGCGGTAGGCGCCCGAGGTGATTACCCAGTCGATAAAAGCCAGCGTGTCGTGGTCAAACTCGTTGAGCGGCAAGCCGGTGCGCAGGCACCACACCAAGGCGTTAGACAACGTGCTGGCGTCCAGTTCGATGGGCATGCGCTCGCCAAACCAGGTGGAGTAGATTTTGCGCCGCCGAAAAGCAGCCGGGCCGGCGTCAGCCCAGCCTTTTACCGTATTGGCGTGGGCCCGGAGCTTGTCTTTCAGCCAGGTGTTTTCGGCGGTTGGGCGCGGGTCACTCAGGTAAACCAGCGTGGTCGAGTCCACATCGTCGGGGGTAGCAAAGTGCAGCGTGCGGTGCAGCAGGTAGCCGTTGGGAAAGTGGTTGCGCGGCTGGGTTTGGTAATAATTGTACGTAGCCTGGCCCGAGCGGCTCCGGTACAACGGGTACGTGCGCCGGGCTTTGGCTACGATGTCGGCCACTATGGCCTGCGCCTCGTCTGGCAGCTGGCGGCGTATTTCCTGGAGTGTGAAGGCGATGAGGGCCGTAAAAAACACGTTGGAATCTTCGCGGCAGTAGCCCAGGGCTTTTTTGCGGCGCTGGCTCGGAAATAAGCCGGGCGGGTAGTGGGCATCGCCGGCCGATTGGAGGGCGGCAATGCGGGTGATGAGCTGGGTGAGGAGGGAAGCAGCAGCGGCCATGCGGGCGCCAAGGTAAGGCCGGTTGCCGGCTCGGGCCGGCAGTTTGGGCAGGGGTGGGGGTTAGTCGCCGGGCAGCCGTTCGGCCTCCACGCGCCGGTTGCGGGCATCGGGCGAGGGGTAGAGCGGGTGCGTGTCGCCGTAGCCCACGGTGGCGACGCGCTCGGCCGCTACGCCGGCTTTTACCAGGTACGCTTTGACGGCCGCGGCCCGCTGCTCCGACAACACCTGGTTTTTGCCCGGCTCGCCCAGGCGATCGGTGTGGCCCACCACCCGCAGGCGCAGTTGCGGGCTAGCAAGCAGGCTAGTGGCTAGTTGATCGAGGGCCGGAGCCGCCGTGGGCAGCAGCTCGGGCGTGCCTTGCCGAAACAACACCGTGGGCAGCACCACCGGCGCGGCGGGTAAAGCAGTGGGCGCTACAGCTGCCGGCGGAGCCAGCGTATCGGGCGGGGCGGGGGCCGGCGGTGGAGTAGGCGTTGGGGCCGGCGGGACTTTGGGGGCGGTCTTGGTCCCGCCCGCTACCTGGATGGTGATCGGCACCACGGGGCTTTCGGCGGTGGGATAGTAGCCCTGGGTGAGGTAAAAAGTGGTGGCTTTGGTGAGCTTAGTGGAGTAGGTGTTGCCGGTGGCGAGGGGCTTTTGCAGCTCGTAGTCGGCAAACCAATGCACCTCGCGGCCCGATACGCGCAGGGCGCTCAGCGCCCCGGCTTTTACGGTGGGGGCCGACTTGAGCTTGATGCGGTAAAAAGTAAACGTGCCCGTGTCGCAGTCGTCGCCGGGCCCGGGCTGGTAGGTGGCGTGGCCGGTCAGCTTTTCCAGGGCCGCATCGTAGGTAAAGGTGATGGAGCCGGCACACCAGTAGCTCAGAAACGAGCCCCCGGTTTCGTTGAGCTTGCGGACATGGGTAAGCTGCATGCTAGCGCCAGTACGCGCGCCCTGCATCTGAAACGTAACCGAAACGCCCGGCTGGTCGCCCACTTCCTGGTACAGCACGCCAAACAGCGCCTGGCCCTTGCCGGGCTGTAGCCGCAGCACGGCCGGCCAGTAGCGCAGCTCGTCGGTTTCGGTTTCGACGCCCTGCCACGCGCCGGCCAGGGTTTGCGCCTGCCCGGGGCCGGCTAGCAGCAGCAGCCCGAGCCCGTACCAAAAGCGAGTTTTCATGGCCCTAATCTTAAAAAATAACTGCTCGTTCTGAGGAAATTATGGGCGTAGTACCAGGCGTATAGGAAATTTGTTCAGGCAGCGGATACTGGATCTTTTCCAACTCTCCGCGCTAGTACGTTGTTCAGAAAGTACACCAGTAGCTTGGACTTTGTAGTCCGAGCGCGAGCGCAGCGAGCAGTACGTAGGCGAACGCGGATGCTCGCTGTGCTCGCGCTCGGACTACAAAGTCCAAGCTACTGCTCCCTTGCTGGCAAACTTCCTGAACGACGTGCTAGCTTCCGAGCAATGGGTACTGGCTGGAGAACCGCTCTTAAGAAAAATGGACGAGTATCCCGGTAGATGCCTGCTTCTAGCCCAGAAACGCCATTTCTTCGGCACTCAACTCAATACTGGCGGCCTGTAAATTCTCCCGCAAGTGCGCCAGCGACGAGGTGCCCGGTATTGGCAGCAGCACCGGCGACTTGTGCAGCAGCCACGCAATGTTGAGCTGCGCTTCGGTGACGCCGCGCTGCTGGGCCAGCTCGGCTAGCTTATTGCCGGCCTTGGGCAGGCCGTGCACCAGCGAGAAATAAGGCACCAGCGGGATGCCGTGCTGCTCACACAAATCCAGGACTTCCTCGCCGCCGCGGTTTTCACTGTGGGCGTCGCGTAGGGTGGTGCGTTGGGCGTAGCCGTACATGTTTTCGACGGTAGCGATTTCGCCCATTTTCAGGCCTTCTTCCAGCTCCGCGCGGCTCACGTTGCTCAGGCCGACGTGCTGGATTTTGCCCTCCTTTTGCATCTCAAACATTGCGCCCAGCTGCTCGGCCAGCGGCACCTCACCGTGGCCCATCAGGCGCAGGTGCACTAGCTGCACCTGCTCTTGCCGCAGCGTGCGCAGGTTGTTTTCGATGCTGGTACGCAGGTTTGGGGGCGTGTTGAAGGGTGGCCAGCTTTTATCGGGCCGGCGGGTGGCGCCCACTTTGGTGCAGATAACCAGATCTTTCGAATACGGATAAAGCGCTTCGTAAATCAGGCGGTTGGTGATATCCTCGCCGTAGTAGTCGGCGGTGTCGATAAAATTGACGCCGCTGGCCACGGCGGTTTTCAGGATTTCCAGCGCTTCGGGCCGGTTGGCGGGCTCGCCCCAGATGCCGGGGCCGGTGAGGCGCATGGTGCCGTAGCCCAGCCGGTTGACGGTGAGCGGCTGGGCGGAAGTAGGAGCGATGGTGAGGGTCATGGGGCAAGGCCTAAGGAGAAATAGTAGTACCTAAACCGGCGCGTTGGGCAGGAGTTTAGGTTACTGGCCGGCCGCCTTTGGCGGCGGGCCGCCCTGCTGATACGCCCGAATGCGCTCGGCCACCTCCACCAGCGGGGCGATGTAAATGGCGCGCTCGTGCGCCTTGAGGTAGCGCAGCAGCTGGCGGTGCGCGGCCAAGCTTACATTCAGCGAGTGGCCGCCGCCTACCCCGTGAAACAGAAACACCAGCAGCGTGTGCGCCTGCTGCGCCTGCTTCACCAGGTCGATCAGGTACTGGCCATCTTGCCCATTAATGCCGTAGCAGTCCACGTTTTCGAGCTGCACCTGGGCGGGGGTTTGCAGGCCGCTCGTGACGCCGCGGGCGGCGACGAAGTCCGTCTTCAGCTGGTCGTAGAAGTTCACGCCGCCAATCTGCCGGTCGCCGCAGGGGTAGGCAAAGGTGCGGGCCGTTTTGCCGTCGATGGCCGTGAGCAGCGTGTTGGTAGCCCGGATTTCGGCCACGGCCCGGCTCACGGTGTAGTTGCTCAGGTCGTTGTCGGGCGTCACAAAGCCGCGGCCCGGCAAGCTGCCATCGCAGGGATGAGAAGGTAAGAACGTAAATTATAACGAGCTACTAAGGTATAGCCAGTGACTAGCCCCGGCGCCCAAGACCTCGCAGCCGAGGCCGGCAGCCAGCTATTTTCACTGTGCAAGCGCCCAGGGCTGGCTAACCCTCGCTTAAAAGAACTCGTTGTGCGGCTAGCCCGCCCGTTTGGCGGAAGCTTCTCCCCGTTCCCATGCTCACGAGCTTTGAAGACCTGGCCGCCGAAACTTCCTCGGCCGACAATCGCCACCGGCCGCCTTACCGCGAGGCATACCGCACCACCACCGCGCCGCTCATCGTGACGCCCACCTTCCTCACGCGGGCTGATAATACCCCGCGGGCCGTGCGCCCGCTCGACGACGGCGCTACCCGCAGCCGCACCGGTGAGGCCCTCGAAAACCCCGATACCGAGCCCGCCGAAATCGCCTTGGAGGCCGACCCTAGCCTCGGGTTTGAGCACTGGGATGAGTACTGGCGCAAGGTCCATGGCCCCAAATTCGCCTACGAAAAGCCGGGCAGCACCTCGGAGCCGGTAGTGCGCTACGACCAGATTCACCGCATCGCGGCCGGGCCATCGTCGTACTTCCGCCCGCCCTACCACGCCATGACTACGGCCGACAAAAAGCTGGTTGCCGATTCCTACGCCCACGTGCCGGCCTACCAGCGCCCGCGCTGGGATGGCTTCGCCTACATCGCCTACGCGGCGGAGGCCGACATCAACCGCGTGCTCAAGCAGCCGCAGTACGATAAGCGCGTGGTGGCCGACGAGCAGACGGCCTTCCGCCTGGTCACGCGCTCCATCACCCGCGAGTACATCCTGCTGCCGAGCCCCCAGCACCGCGATCCCATCAGCCTGGTTAAGATTCACCGGCGCCGGCCCGACCTCACCCGCGAGGAGTTTCAGGCGCGGCTGCTGGGCCCGCACGCCGCGCTGGTACTCGCCCAGCTCGCCACCCATACTTACGTGCGTCGCTACGCCCAGCTCCATAACATCGGCTCGACGCAGGCCGACCCCGAAGGCAGCCTGATGGATGGGATTTCGGTGCTGGCCTTCGCCTCGCTCAACGACGTGGAAGACTACCTCGTCTCGGACGATTACCGCGCCATCGAAGCCGACGAAGCTACCTTCACCGACGTAGCGCAGTCCGAGTTCTGGACCGGCCTCAACTACAGCGTCATCAACCGCTTGCTGCCCGAGCTAGCCACCAAGCGCTAGCTTCGCGCGCGTTTTCCCAAGCTAATCCCGCCCCGGCATCCACTGATACCGAGGCGGGTTAGCTTGGGAAAACGCGCTGATTCCTTCACGTGCAGCTTGCCTTGCTTTTCGCCTGCCAATACCTGATGCGGCCAGCTTCCACGCGCTTTAGCACTAATACCGGGCGGGGCGAGGCCCTGCACCAGGCGCTCCCCGTTTTACCCAAGTCGCTAGTGAATAAGGGCTGGGCAGGCTAGTGCCTGCCCAGCCGCTTACTGCCATGAAACTAAATACCTTCCGCGCGCTGCGAAGCCGCAATTTTCGCCTCTATTTCACGGGGCAAGCGCTCTCGCTGCTGGGCACCTGGATGCAGAAAACCGCCGTCAGCTGGGTGATTTACTCGCTCACGCACTCCAAGCTGATGCTGGGGCTGAGCGTGTTTGCGACCATGTTTCCATCGGCGGCGTTTTCGCTGGTAGGCGGTGGCGTGGCCGACCGCTACAACCGCTACCGCGTGCTGCTGACCACCCAGGTGCTGTCGATGGTGCAGGCTGCGCTGCTCACGCTGCTGGTGTTTGGCCGGCCCGACGCGGTGTGGGGTATTCTGGGGCTGAGCGTGGTGCTGGGCATCATCAACGGCTTCGACGTGCCGGCCCGGCAGTCGCTGGTGCACGAGCTGGTCGAGGATAAGCAGGACCTGCCCAACGCGCTGGCCCTCAACTCCTCGATGGTAAATCTCTCCAAGCTGGTGGGGCCGGCCGTGGCTGGGCTAGCTATCGAAACCCTGGGCGCCCCGGTCTGCTTTGCGCTGAATACCCTAAGCTTCGTGGCCGTAATTGGCTCGCTGCTGGCCATTAAGCGGCCCGTGTACGTGGCCCAGCCGCACCCGAAAAACATCTTGGGCGAGCTTAAAGAAGGCTTCCAGTACGTGCGGGCCACGCCCGAAATCCGCTTCATCATTCTGATGCTGGGGCTGGTGAGCCTACTGGTGCTGCCCTTCACCACCCTGATGCCGGTATACGCCAAGGATATTTTTCACGGCACGGCCACCACATTTGGGCTCATTGACAGCTCGATAGGCCTGGGGGCATTTGTGGGCGCGCTCTACCTGGCCTCGCGCCCGCCGGGCACCAACCTGCACCGCATTCTGGCCGCCAATACCCTCATTTTTGGAGCGGGGCTCATCCTGTTTTCGCACGCGCCCTGGTACCCCTTGGCCCTGGCGTGCATCGCGGTGGGCGCCTTCGGGATGATGTCGCAAATCACCATCAGCAATACGCTGCTCCAAACCACCGCCGACCCCGCCATGCGTGGGCGGGTCATCAGCTTTTACGTGCTGGCTTACACGGGTATGGTGCCGCTGGGTAGCCTGCTGGTCGGCATCATTTCCCAGCACATCGGGGTGCAGAATACGGTGCTGGCGCAGGGCGTGCTGGCGCTCGGGCTGGGGGGGCTGCACTGGCGCGAGCTGCACCGGCAGCCGGTGGTGCATACCGATTTGCCGGCCCAGGCCAACTCTACCCAGGGGCTGGCCCTGTCGAGCTAGGGCCCCTGTTTTTTGGGCGCGGTAAAAGTGTTGAGTAGCTAGCTTAGCGGGGATTGCGAAAGACAAAATTCCGAAGTCCAGCCGCCGGGCGAGCGATCCAAATTCCGGTTTGTATGCCACAAATTGCCGAAACAGCCGGCTAGCGCAGCGTCGCGGACTGAAAGCCCGCGCTACGCAAGCAGACGTGTAAAACGTGCTCCAAGCGGCTACGTATGCTATCAGCCCCGCTGCACTGGCGTGCTGACTTACCCATGAAACCTACCTCGCTCGAAGCCCTGTATAGCAAGTTTATACCCGTGGTGGGCGATGCGCCACCCGATATGCAGCGCGAGCTGGGCCAGTTCGACGTGTTCAGTTTGGGCAACCTGCGGCCCGGCTACGACCACCGCCCGCCCATGCCCTTCAACCGGCAGGCGTTCTACAAAATCAGCCTCACCCACGGGCGGGGCCGCATCGAATATGCCGACCAGGCCATCGAAACCGGGCCGAACACCTTATTCCTGGCCACGCCGCGCACCTCCTACCGCTGGACGCCGCTGGCGCCCGTGCCCTCGGGGTACTTCTGCATCTTCACCGACGAGTTTTTGCGGCCCCTCAAGGGCGGAATGCTGGGGGAGGAGCTGCCGATTTTCCAGCCCGGCGCGCACCCGGTCGTCACGCTAACGGCGGCCGAGGAAGCCATTTTCCAGAAAATGGTGCACGAAATGGTGTCCGACTACGCCTACAAATACGGCCTGCTGCGCACCTACCTGGTCGAGCTGCTTCACTTCGTGCAGAAGTTGCAGCCGGCCTCGGCCCCGGCCATCGCACCCGCGGCGGCCCGGCTAGCCGACCAGTTTGCCGAGCTGCTGGAGCGGCAGTTTCCGCTGGAAGGCCCGCCGCCGCCGCGCCTGCGCACGGCCAAGGCTTACGCCGACCACCTGGCCGTGCACGTCAACCACCTCAACCGGGTGCTCAAAGAAGCCACCGGCCACACTACCACCGCCTTGGTTAGCCACCGCACGGCGCAGAAAGCCAAGCTGCTGCTCAAGCAAACCACCCAGAACGTGTCGGAAGAGGCCGATTACCTGGGCTTTACCGACGTGGCGCATTTTAAGCGCCAAACTGGCCTTACGCCGGGCGGCTTCCGGGGGTAGGCCGTTGGTTTGAATGACGCAGCAACTGGTTTGCCTGGCGCAGTGCCGGGGCTAGCCGTCGGCCAGACCTTTGCAGCGCACAAACGAGGTGGCGGCTCCAACGCCCGCGCTTCGGTTTGTCATTCATTTCTAACCCACTGTAGTATGCGCGTTTTTGTCACCGGCGCCACGGGCTTTATTGGCTCGGCCGTCGTTCCCGAATTGCGGAAAGCCGGCCACCAAGCGGCACCAACCGCCCCCTCGTGACTACGTCGGGGCTGCTGGGCCTCGGCGCGCCTGGCCGCCCCGCCACCGAGCAGGATGTGCCTTCTCCGCACTCGCCCCGCCTGTCCGAATCGGTTACTCTAGCGCAGGTAGGCAAGGGCGTGCGCGCCTCGGTGGTGCGCCTCGCGCCCTCGGTGCACGGCCCGGGCGACTACGGCTTCGTGCCTATGCTCATCAACTGCGCCCGCCAAAAAGGGGTAGCCGTGTACAGTGGCGGCGGCGACAACCGCTGGCCCGCCGTGCACCGGCTCGATGCCGCCCAGCTCTACCGCCTGGTGCTGGAGCAGGGCGTGGCCGGGGCCAGCTACCACGGCGCCGCCGAAGAGGGCATCCCCATGCGCGAGCTGATGACCGTCATTGGCCGCCACCTGGGCCTGCCCGTAGCGTCGAAATCGCCCGCTGAGATGGCTGATTATCTGGGGTGGCTGGCCCCCTTTGCCGCCATGAATGCGCCCGCGTCGAGCGCCTTTACCCAGCAGCAGCTGGGCTGGCACCCCAGCCAGCCGGGCCTGCTGGCCGACCTTGAGGCGGGCCACTATTTTGGCGGCTAGGAGCTGGGGGCTTACCCTAACGCTTTCTTGCCGCGATTCCGCTAGCATTATACCCTGCAAGAATCGCGGGCAGGGAGCACCAGGAGGGTAATCCTACTCCGGCGGTTAACCGAGTTCAGGTAAAAGCTGTTGAGGGATGCCGACTACTACGGTCAGCATCCCTCAACTTTACCAAACTCAATCGACCGAACATGTCAGAAAATCAAGTAGCTGGTAGCGGCGCTCCCCTCGCTGGTAAGCGCGTAGTCGTGCTGGGAGGTACCTCCGGCATCGGGTTTGCCACCGCGGCGGCTGCCGTAGCGGCCGGGGCGCAGGTAGTAATTGCCTCCAAGCGGCAAGCCCGCGTAGACGAGGCCAAGCAGCAGCTCGGGCCCCAGGCCGAAGGCCACGCCCTCGACCTCACCAACGAAGCCCAGGTACGCGACTTTTTTGCCCAGGTGGGCGCGTTCGACCACCTCGTGTTCACCGCCGGCGACCCGCTGCTGCTGGGTGAGCTGGCGGCTACCGACTTGGGCCAGGCGCGCCAAGCCCTGGAACTGCGCTACTTCGGGGCCCTGACGGCCGTCAAGTACGCGCAGCCTCACCTGCGCCCGGGCGGCTCCATTGTGCTGACCTCGGGTGCCGCCGGCCGGCGCCCCAGCAAAGGGTGGACGATTGCCGCCAGTATCTGCGGTGCGATGGAAGCCCTCACGCGGGCACTGGCCGTGGAGCTAGCCCCGCTGCGCGTCAATACGGTAGCGCCGGGCCTGGTGCGCACCGAAATGTGGGAGGACGTGCCCGAAGCCCACCGCGAAGGCATGTATGCCAGCGCCACCCAGCGGCTGCCCGTGGGCTACGTGGCCAGTGCGGCCGACATCGCCAAAACCTACCTCTACCTCATGCAGCAGCCCTACGGCACCGGCCAGACGCTGGTCGTGGACGGCGGCTCGGTGCTGGTCTAGGGTAGTTGGAAGTGGGGTGCGCGCTTGATTTCTGCGGCAACTCCCACCTGTAGTCCTAGCATAGCCTGTTTGACTATGCTAGGACTTAGTTGCCCGTAGAGACTGATATTTGCCAGTGCCGCCGCACCAGGGCGCCGGCTACTAACCTATCTAAACCAATTTTTCTGATGACCCATCCCACCTTTGCCCACCCAGTCTTCGAGCGGCTTTTTGAGCGTGATTACTTTGTAGATGATGCGGTGCTGCGCGAGATACTGGCGCTGGGGCCGGCCACGGCCGTGCCCGAGCTGCTGAAGATAATCGATACGGCGCTGGCCGACTACCAGGCCGGCCGGCTAGCCGACACCAGCTGGTTCGATACGTACTACTTCTACCACGCCCTTTACCTGCTGCACGCCCTGCCCGCGCCCGAGGCCCTGGACGTGTACCGCCGCCTGCTACGCCTCGACGCGGCAACTACCGATTTCTGGTTCAGCGATAACTTGTTTGAGGAGGTGCCGGGCCTGCTGGCCCACGCCGGCCAAGCCCGCCTGCCCGAGCTGCTGGCTATGCTGGAAGACCCACAGCTGCTGCTGATGCACCGGCTGGTAGTGTCGGATGCCCTGTCGCGGCTGGCCCGCGAGCAACCCGCGCTGCGGCCGGCCATCAGCGCATTTTTGCAGCAGCACCTGCGCCATATCATCGCGCACGCCGACCAGGCCGCCCAGCTTTTCCCCACCGATGCCGGTGACTATGGCTACGAGCTGGATAGCTACCTGGGCGGCCTGCTGGCCGACATGCAGGATGCAGGCCTGCGCGAGCTGGAGCCTGAAATGCGCGAACTGCACCGCCTGGGCCTGGTAGATGAAAGCTTCGGCGGCGGCGAAGTTGCTATTAGCTTCGAAGCCAGCCAGCCGCTGCGGCCCGTCCCCGACATCTTCGCCCGCTACCAGGAGTTGCGCGACGACCCCGAAAGCGACTCGCCCTTTCACCCCGACGCGGCGGCCATCGCCAAGCGCCGGGCTGAGGAGGAAGCCCGCTTTGCCCAGCACCGCGCCGAGTACTACACCCGCCCGCAGCCCCCGCAGCCCCGCCAGGTGCCGCCCAAAGTGGGCCGCAACGACCCCTGCCCCTGCGGCAGCGGCCAGAAATACAAGAAGTGCCACGGAGCATAGCTGGCGGGGGCGGCAGCCAGGTGAATAGCAAGCAGGTAGTACGGGGCATTCCGTGCTACCTGCTTGCTACCGCGCCCTACGGCTGGTAGCAGCGCTCGTACAAGTCGGCCAGCATATCGTGAAAGCCCCAGCCGATGCCGCTGGTATCCGTGACTGCCCGGCGGCAGCGCTCGGCAAAATGAGGCAGCAGCTTCTCCTGCTGCATGAGGGCCAGGGCCTGCTCGTACACCGTTTCCAGGCTCAGGTAAAAGCTCTCGTTGATGTCGCCGTAGTCGTTGGTGAAGCGGATGCCGCACTCCACGTAGTAGAGCATCAGGTCGGCCAGCGACTGGCCCGACACCCCTAGCTTGCGGAAGTCGCTGAGGGCGGCCTTGCCTACGCGCAGGTTGTAGTTGTAGCCGCGTTTGGGGTAAAATGCCCGTAGTACCCGCTCGCGGTAGGCGGGCAGCAGGTCGGCCTCATTGGGCTCGAAGTAAAAATCCAGGTATTCCTTAACAGTTTTTTGACTTTTATACAGCTCGCCGACTAAGGCAATAAGCTGCGGCTTTTCCAGCTTCTGTAGTTCCTTTTTGATGTTGGTCAGGCTCATAGCGGGGGCGCATAACTAGGGTCTAATTTCGGCCGCAAGCTACTGCCGGGGGGCTTGTAGGTTCAGTCACACCGCAAAGATTAAACATCTGCCGCCGCCCGTGATACGATTTGATACGATTCTATACGATGGTGATACGATTCGTGCTACTCTACCCTACTAAAAACGGGGCATAAAAACGGGAAGGCTCGACCTTTGGAG
>CAZERY010000103.1:0-11772 GCA_964514915.1 uncultured Hymenobacter sp. | reverse complement strand
CAAGTCATCACAAGATTAAACGGCGAAAGCCAACTACCGACTGCGTAACATCAGTGAATAAGTACGAATAAAACTGCCCGTCGTTGAAAAGGGCTGAGACGTTGGTTAAAGCGGCTTATTAGCCGACTGCCAGGATCACTGAAGGTGCCTGGCGGGCCGGCTGGAAGTACCATAGCCGGCCGATGAAACGGGCTAGCTGCCTACTTTTGCAAAGCTAAAAAGATAAACAGTGACCCTCATAAAATCAATTTCTGGCATACGCGGCACCATCGGTGGGCCCGCCGGACAGGGGCTAACCCCCCTAGACGTGGTGAAATATACGGCTGCCTACGGTACGTGGGCCATTGCGCAGAAATCGGGCAGCAAGCTAATTGTTATCGGGCGTGACGCCCGTATTTCGGGGGAGATGGTGAGCCGCTTAGTGGCCGCCACCTTGCAAGGGCTGGGTCTCGATGTGCTCGACCTGGGCCTTAGCACTACCCCTACCGTCGAAATGGCCGTGCCTGCCAAAAAAGCAGCTGGTGGAATTATTCTGACTGCTTCTCACAACCCTAAACAGTGGAATGCGCTGAAATTACTAAACGCCGCGGGCGAGTTTCTATCGGCCGCCGATGGGGAGCAGGTGCTGGCACTAGCCGAAAGCGAAAGCTTCGATTTTGCCCCGGTGACGAAGTTGGGGAGCTATGCGACCGATGACGCCTTTTTGACTACGCACATCGGCGCTATTCTGGCGCTGCCGCTGGTGGATGCAAAGGCCATCAAGGCGCATAAGTTTCGGGTGGTGGTTGATGCCGTGAATAGCAGCGGCGGCTTGGCAGTGCCGCAGCTGCTAGCTGCGCTGGGTGTTGAAACGGTTGAGAAAGTGCACTGCGAGCCTACTGGCGACTTTGCCCATAACCCTGAGCCGCTGCCTGAGCACTTGCGCGATATCGCCAAAGTGCTGGAGCGGGGTGGCTTTGACCTGGGCATTGTGGTAGACCCCGACGTAGACCGGCTGGCTTTGGTAAGCGAAAACGGCGAGATGTTTGGCGAAGAATACACGCTGGTGGCCGTGGCCGACTACGTGCTAAAGCAAAATGGTGGTGGCAACACCGTAAGTAACCTCAGCAGCACCCGCGCCCTGCGCGACGTGACCGAAAAGCACGGCGGCACCTACACTGCCGCCGCCGTGGGCGAGGTAAACGTGGTGACCAAAATGAAGGAAACCAATGCCATTATCGGCGGGGAGGGCAACGGGGGTATTATCCTTCCCGAGCTGCACTACGGCCGCGACGCGCTGGTAGGTATCGCCTTGTTTTTGACGCACCTAGCCAAATCTGGCCTCACGATGAGCCGGCTGCGCAACTCCTATCCGAACTATTTTATTTCGAAAAACAAAATTGAGTTGACCCCCGATATCGACACCGACCAAGTGTTGGTGCAGATGGAGCAGCGCTACGCTAAGCAGCCCGTGAACACTATTGACGGGGTCAAAATCGAGTTTGATAAGGAATGGGTGCACCTGCGTAAGTCTAATACCGAGCCCATTATCCGCATCTACGCCGAGTCCGATTCGAATGCAACGGCCGAGCACCTCGCCCAGAAAATCATCGCCGATATTAAAGAAATAATCTCCGCCAAAAAATAAGGCTCGGTTATTTCTGCTTGCCAATGGCAAACGTCATGCTGCCTATCGGGAAGCATGATGTTTGCTATTAACTCCCTTACCACTTGACTGCCATGCACGCCTACTTCGATAATGCCGCTACTACTCCTCTCGACCCCGAAGTGCTGGAAGCTATGCTGCCCTACCTGGGGCAGCACTACGGCAACCCCAGCTCGCTGCACGGGCCCGGGCGGCAGGTGCGCTCGGCTATCGAGCTAGCCCGCAAAACGGTAGCGCAGCTAATCAATGCCGCGCCCAGCGAAATAACGTTTACCTCGGGCGGCACGGAAGCGGATAACTACGCCATCTTTGGCAGCGTGCGCACGCTGGGACTACGCCACGCCATCACCTCGCCGCTGGAACACCACGCTGTGCTACACCCGCTGCAAGCGCTAGCCAAGCGCGGGGAAACCGAACTCAGCTACCTGCGCCACGACGACCAAGGGCGATTGGATCTGGCCCACCTCGAAGAGCTGCTGGCCACGCACCCGCGCACCTTGGTAAGCCTCATGCACGGCAATAACGAGCTGGGTAATATCAACGACATCAAGACTATTGGGGAAATATGCGTGCGCCACGATGCCGTTTTTCATACCGACACCGTGCAAACTATGGGGCACTATGCGCATGATGTGCAGCAGCTCTCCACCCACTTTTTGGTAGGCTCGGCGCATAAGTTTCACGGGCCCAAAGGTGTGGGCTTTCTGTACCGGCGCGGGGGTATTGAGGTGGCGCCGCTCATCCACGGGGGCTCGCAGGAGCGCAACGTGCGCTCGGGCACCGAAAACGTGTACGGCATCGTGGGGCTGGCCAAAGCGCTCGAATTGGCGAACCACGGTATGGCTGCTCATCAGCAGTACATCCAAGGCTTGAAAACGCGCCTTATGGAGCAGCTGCGGGCCGGTATCAGCGGGGTGAGCTTTAATGGCCTGTCGGCCGAAGCTGACCAAAGTCTCTACACGGTGCTGAGTGTGAGCCTGCCGCCGTCCAGCATCAGTGAAATGCTGCTTTTTAGCCTCGACATCAACAAGGTGGCGGCTTCGGGCGGTTCGGCCTGCACGAGCGGTGCCCAGTTGGGCTCGCACGTGCTAGAAGCGCTGGGGGCCGCCCCCGAGCGCCCCACCGTGCGCCTGTCCCTTAGCCGGATGAATACGGCCGAGGAAGTGGATTTTGCGGCCGCGCAGCTCATCAAGCTCTACCAGCCGGTGGCAGCCAAGGCCTGAGCCAAAGCCAGAAAGCAGCCTCAATAAAAAGCAGCCTCAATAATAAGAGTAGCTACTGATGGAGCTATACTTGCGGGCTGTCGCGTAGTGATGGCACTCGTTTAGCTCGTCGCCCATGCCCGTTACTCCGCCCCCGCCTCGCCCACCCCGCCCTGCGTGGGGGCAGTGGCGGGCCTGGCGCTGGCTGCGCCGCTACTTTGGCTTTTCGCGGGCCGAAAACCGGGGCTTTCTCGTTTTGCTGCTGCTTGCCTTGGTTATAGCGGTGCTGCCGGTAGTGCTGCGCCCCGCCGACCCTACTTACCTACCGGTGGCCGACCAGCGCCAGCTCAACAAGTGGGCTGCCAGCCTGGCCAGCCGCCTCGATTCTAGCCAAGCCGCCGCCCAGCGGGCCTACGCGACGCGCTATCCCAAACGAGGGACGGGCAAATTTGCCCCGCGCTACGCCCTCGTGCCACAGGTGCGGCTAGCTCCTTTCGACCCCAATAGTCTACCGGCCGAGGGTTGGGAGGCGCGTGGCGTACCGCACTTCGTGGCGAGCCGCATCGTCAATTATGGGCAGAAGGCGGGTGGCTTTCGGGCTAAATCGCAGATTCAGCGCATTTATGGTTTGTCCGATTCGGTGTACCAGCGGCTAGCCCCCTTTATGCAGCTACCCGATGAGCTGCCGGCCCGCGGGCAAGCTAGCGGCGACGCCCGGCTTGGCCATGACCAGAATTCGTTTGCCAGCCGCCTGCCGCGCAAGCCCGCGCACTTGCTGCCCTTCGACCTCAACCAAGCCGACACTACCCAGCTGATGCAGATAAAAGGCATTGGCCGGGGCCGGGCCAAGGGCCTCGTGAAGCGGCGCGCCGAGCTGGGCGGCTTTGTGGATGAAAACCAGCTGCCCGATTTCTTTATGCTGCGCGATGCGCCCGACCTTGTCGATAGCTTACGCAAATACACGTTTGTTGCTCCTGGCTTTGCGCCCCGGCCGGTACTCGTCAATTCCGCGACCTTCGATGAGCTGTGGCCGCACCCTTACGTGGGCAAGACGCTGGCCCGGCTTATCGTGGCGTATCGCGCCCAGCACGGCCCCTATAAAACGCCCGACGACCTGCGGCAAATCAAGATTCTGAAGGAAGAAAATTTTGCTAAGCTGCGCCCTTATGTGCGCTGTGATTAGTTATTGCCAGGCAATTGGTCAGCTTTCAAACGTCAGCTTAGCGGAGTATACCCAAAGAAGGCCTAAAATAGAAATGGGCTTTTATTTAAAAAGATTCTAAATTGCGCGCCAATTCTTTTATCAGTTCGCAATGACTGTGCTTTTCCGCCGCATCCATCTATACTTAGCCTTGGCAGCTGGGTTAGTTTTCTTTGTGCAGTGCCTTACGGGTACCGTGCTGGTTTTTGAAGAGGAAATCACCCGCGCACTACACGCCGAGCGCTACCAAGTAAGCGTACCGGCCGGGCGGCCTCAGCTATCGCTAGCCCAGCTTGCTGCTGCTTTCAAACAAACGCACCCCAAAGACAAAGTAGTAGGGTTTAAAGTATACGCCGACCCAGGCCGCACCGTAGAGCTAAGCTACAAAGACCCCAAAAGCAAAGCCGGCGGCCGGGGTGAGGCTGGCAGCGGTGGTCCCCAGGCCGGCGAAGGCCCACGCCAAGAAGTTGGCCCCGGCGGGCGCGGCCCCGGCGCCAGAGGTAAAGGTCGCCCCGAGCGCGGGACCACGGCATTTCTTAACCCTTATACCGGGCAGGTGCTTGCTACGGTAGAGCCGCAGGAGCGCACATTTTTTTCGTGGTCGGAAGACTTGCATCGGCGCCTGCTGGCGGGCGAAGTGGGCAAGACGCTCACTGGGCTCTCCGCAATCTTTATTTTGTTTATCACGGCTACCGGCCTCGTGTTGTGGTGGCCCAAGACGCGCCAGCTGCTGACGGGCCGGCTACGCATCAAGTGGGGCAGCAGCTGGAAACGGATGAACCATGACTTGCACATTGTGCTGGGTTTCTATTGCTCCTTGTTCTTATTTGGGCTGGCGTTTACGGGGGGTATCATGTCGTACCGTTGGGCTACGGAAGGCCTGTTCTGGGCCACGGGCACCAAGCCCACCGTAGGTTTGCCCGCCCCACTATCGGCGGCCGCTCCTGGCGACAAAACTATTGCCTATGATGCGGCGCTAGCGGCTGGCCGGCGCACCTACCAGCGCGCGGAATTTTGGCGCGTGAGCACTCCCAAAGACTCGGTAGCGGCCGTGGCCGTGAGCGCCCCCATCGCGCTGCCGCTACGTGTCAATGGCTTCGATACCTTATTTGTGGACCGCCGCACGGGAGCTGCGCTCGGGCAGCACCTCTACAGCCGGCAGTCGGCAGGCACGCAGCTGCGGCGCCTGACTAAGCCGCTGCACACCGGCGAGATTGGCGGCATCTGGACCAAGCTATTTGCCTTCCTTATCACCCTCATCAGTCTCACCTTCCCCATTACGGGCGTAATACTGTGGCTGAACCGCACCCGCAAAAAGCCGCAGCCGCGCCGCCCGGCAGTGGCACTGCCCGTCGCCGGCTAGCTAGGCTGGTAAAATAAAAAGCCCTCGGCGGCGTCTTTTCTTCCCAGTTAATCTGGAAAAGAAAAGACGCCGCCGAGGGCTTTTTAATGCGTATGGCTTAGGCTAGCTTAGCGCGTCGAGCGAGAGGCGGTCGGGCTGCATGAGGCGGCGAAACTCGCTCACCGAGCGGCCGGTCACCTGCCGAAACTGATTGCTTAGGTGCTGGCCCGAGCTGTAGCGCAGTTGGTCGGCTATCTGCACCAGCGTCATTTCACCATAGCTCAGCAGCTCTTTCACGCGTTCTATCTTCATGCGAATGAGGTACTTCTCGATAGTGAGGTTGGCGGTGCGGGAGAAAACCTTGCTCAAGTGCGAGTAAGTAGTAGCAAAGCGGTCGGCCAGAAACGCCGAAGTGGTGAGCGGTGCCGGCGCAGTGCGCAGGTGCTCAAGGTATTCTTGCAATACTCCTTTGATTTGCTCGGTCAGCTGCTCGGCACGGCCTAGCAGCACGTCGAAGCCAGCTTCGCGCAGTAGGGGAGCCACGGCGCGCGGGTCGGCGGGAGTGCCGGGCGCCAGGCGAGCCTGACCCAGCGTGACGGCCGTAGGCTCGTACCCAGCTTTCACCAGCAAATTCTGAACCGCCTCCACACAACGGGGGCAAACCATGTTCTTGATATGCAGCAAATTGGTTTTCAAGGGAGTAAAGTTAAAGAGTTGGGGTGGAAGAGCGCCGGGGAGCAGCCGGACGAATGGGCGGTGTAGTGGCGGCGGACCGCCGCTTAGCTACTACAACGTCTTCGCCTGACCAGCCCTGACCAAACCAATGCTTGGTTGCCCAGCTAATAAACGGAATTGCAGCTAGAAAAGTAACAGCCAGCAGCGAGAACCATACGAAAAAAGCTGAGAAGAGGCGACTGAAAAACTGGTCGCCAGTACCAAATAAGTAAAGTACCAGTCCGAGGCCGAGGACTAAACTACTACCGGCCAACCAGCCCACGCGCCGCCAGCGGTAGGCAGCCAGGCGCAGGCGCAGGCTAGAAAGCGAAGGAGTGGAACGAGCCATAAGCCCACAAATTTACCGCTTTGTGCGCAAGTGCAGCACCCAGGGCTGGCCAGGCACAACCCAAGCCTGCCTTTTGCGGTATGGCAGGCATAGGAGCCGCCGCTACAGACGGCGCTTACCGAGCATAACTTTTCTTTCACCACTGGCCATCCTTCGGGGTAGCGGCTATTGCTTTCTCTTATGACTATTCATACCCTCCGCCTACTAGGGCTAGCCGCGGTGCTGCCGCTAGCTCTGAGCGCTTGCAGCTCGGGCACCAAGGCCGGCGACACCAATGTTGAGCTGGGCTCGGCCAAGAAAATGCAAACTAACCACCCGGATAATGTAGATCGGGGCGACTCGGCCGCCGCTGGCTTACAGCGCGATACTACGCACCGCCCTACGGGTAAGCAACTATATAAAGCTGCTGACCGCACCCTTGACCGCAACCATGATGGCATTGCTGATTAGGCCTCTGCTAAGCACTAAATACTAGAGCATTTCTTTCGTTGAAGTAAGCAATGTCTTGGAAAAAAGGCTGCCTTTCTACCGTAGTAGAAAGGCAGCCTTTTTCTTTTCAATAGTTGGCTCAAACCGCCTAACAAATTATTGTCGGGGCTAGTAGCGCTGCTACCTGGTAAGAGCTTGGCTATCGCAATGCACCTATGGGGCTCGAAAGCAACAGCAAGGAGTTTGTAGTGCCCAACTAGCGGTGCCGAGAAACGTAACGCAGTAGGTAGGTCCGCTTTTCAAGAATTTCTGTGACGCTTCCCCTCGAATTTTACCAGCGCTCCAATGTGCTCACCATTGCCCGCGAGCTACTGGGCAAGCATGTGTGCACGCACCTTGACGGGGAGCTGACTACTGGCCGCATCGTCGAAACCGAGGCCTACCGGCACGAAGGCGACCCATCCATTACCCTGCACTTGCAGCGCAAGGCCAGGCAAGCGCAGGCATTGTACCAGGCTGGCGGCCAAGCGTATCTATACGCTGTGTACCGCATTCATACGTTGTTCAACATCACCACGCACGATGCTGCGCATCCCGATGCCGTGCTCATCCGTGCCATTGAGCCGCTCGCTGGCCTCGAGGTAATGCTGCGCCGCCGGGGACTAGCCACGGTGGCCCGCAACCTTACGGCTGGCCCTGGCGTGCTCAGCCAGGCGCTGGGCCTTACGCCCGCCCTCAATGGTGAGTTGCTCATCGGCCCGCGCATCTGGCTAGCCGATGCGGGCGAACCTATCGACCCGGAAAACGTGGTGGCTAGCTCCCGCGTGGGACTGGCATACGCTGGACAGGAAGCTGTCGCGCTCCCCTGGCGCTTCCGGCTGAAAAACAGCCAGTGGACTAGCCCGGCAAAGTGACTTATCAATTATCAATCAACAGGTATTGACTCATCCTCAAACTGTTGATTGATAATTGTTAATTGACCAAGTGGTGGCGTTCGTCCCTCACGGCGTTGTGGACGTCCCACTCAATTTCTCGCTCAAAGGCGTGGCGGCGCACTGGGCAATCGGGCATGTGGCATAGCGAGCAGGCCGCGTAGGAGCACGGGTCGGCGTGCACAAACATCTCGACTTCGACCGCCGCAAAGCGCGCCCGAATTAGCTCCTCTACCTCGTGAATCTCGGTGTGGACGCGCTCCAGCGAGAAGTAGTAGGGCATTTGCATGTGGCAGTCGATGTGCAGGTTGGCGCCGTAGCGCTGCACGCGCAGGTTGTGCACATCTATCCAGCAGGGGCGGCGCAGGCGCTGCAACTCGGCAATGACCTCCGCCACGGTAGCCAGGTCGCTCTCGTCCATGAGGCCGCCCACGGCACTGCGTAGCATCCGGTAGCCATTATATAAGATGAACGCGCCCAGCGCCAAGGCCGCGCCCGCATCGAAGCGCAGCACGCCCGTGAAATACACCAGCAGCAGGGCCGCCGCCGACACAATGCTCGTGAGCGCGTCGATGTAGAGGTGCTGGCCATCGCCTACCAGCGCCACCGACTGCACCCGCCGCCCGGCCCGTACCAGCCACAGCCCCAGCCCGAAGTTGACCAGCGCCGTGCTGGCTAGCAACGCCACGCCCCAGTCGGGCTGTGCCACCGGGTGCGGATGAAGAAAACTGAGCGTGGCGCTGTAAAGAATGAACGCCCCCGCAATAAAAATCAGCGCTCCCTCAAAGCCTACCGACAGGTACTCGATTTTACCGTGGCCGTACGGGTGGTTTTCGTCCTTGGGCAAGTCGGCTAAATACAGGCTGTAGAGCGCAAAGCCACTGGTAAACACGTTGATAATGCTTTCCAGCGCGTCGGTGAGCACCACCTGCGAGTGGGTGAGGCGGTAGGCGTAAAACTTAGTAAGTACTAATCCCACGCTTACAACCAGCGAAAGCAGACCCAGGCGGCGCTTGAGGCCAGGCGAAGCAGACATGAGAAGAGAACTAGTAGTGAAAAGGGGCGCAAAGGTCGGCACGAAACTGCACCAGTGCGTACGACCCTGCTACGTATACTCACCAAGGCCGGCTAAGGTAGAGAATGCCAGCGCCAGCCCGAAACAATTGGGGCAGCTTGCCAGTATTTAGGCCAGTTTAAAATAATTTTTAGGCTGGCCTAAAAATGACTCTATCTTTGTCTTAATCACTAAGCTACCTACGCGTTGTTACCTTCTGCTAGTTCTATCGATACGCCTACCGCCGCTACTCCCGAGCCGGGCTGGCGCCATGCCCGCCGCGGCACCTCGCTCAGCGAGGTGCACGCCAGCATTGAAATGCCGGCGGCCGGCGCCTCTTTCTGGCGCAAGTTTCGGGCGTATTGGGGGCCGGGGCTGCTAGTGGCCGTGGGCTACATGGACCCCGGCAACTGGGCTACCGACCTGGCCGGGGGTGCCCGCTTTGGCTATACGCTGCTAAGTGTAGTGCTGATTTCCAACTTGTTTGCCATGCTCTTGCAGCACCTGGCCGCCAAGCTGGGCATCGTTACGGGCCGCGACCTAGCCCAGGCCTGCCGCGACAATTATTCCAAGCCAGTGGCAATCAGCCTCTGGCTTTTCTGCGAAATTGCTATCGCGGCCTGCGACCTGGCCGAAGTTATCGGCTCGGCCATTGCGCTCAACCTGCTTTTTGGCTTGCCGCTGCCTTGGGGCGTGGCCATCACCACCCTCGATGTGCTGCTGGTGCTGCTGCTCCAGAATAAGGGCTTTAAAGTCATCGAAAGCCTGGTAGCAGGGCTTATCTTCTTGATTTTTATTTGCTTTGCTTACGAAATCGTGGCCTCGCACCCCGACTGGCTGGGCATTGCCAAAGGCCTGGTGCCGCAGCCGGCAGTCGTGACCAGCCCGGGCATGCTCTACGTGGCCATTGGCATCCTGGGCGCCACCGTGATGCCCCACAACCTGTACCTGCACAGCAGCATTGTGCAGGTGCGCCAGATAGTGCCCACCGAAGCTGGCAAGCGCTCGGCCATCAAGTTTGCGACCATCGACTCGACGGTGGCGCTGTTTCTGGCGTTTTTCATCAACGCGGCCATCTTAGTTACGGCCGCCGCGGCCTTCCACGGCAAGGGGTACGAGGGCGTGGCCGACATCGCCGATGCCCACAAGCTACTCACGCCGGTGCTGGGCGCGAGCGCGGCCAGCGCCATTTTTGCCATTGCCTTGCTAGCCTCCGGCCAAAGCTCAACGCTTACCGGCACCCTAGCCGGCCAGATTGTGATGGAGGGTTTTCTTAATCTGCGCCTCAAGCCTTGGGTGCGGCGCCTCATCACGCGCCTGGTGGCAGTGGTGCCGGCGCTGGTGGTTGCCATTTTATACGGCGAAAAGGGCACGGGTCAATTGCTGGTTTTCAGCCAGGTAGTGCTATCGCTACAGCTCTCCTTTGCGGTAGTGCCGCTGGTGCTGTTCACCAATGACAAGCTCAAAATGGGCGTGTTTGTGAACCGGCCCTGGGTCCGTGTCTTGTCGTGGGCCGTCGCTAGCCTCATCATTGCACTCAACGTATTTCTGCTCTGGCAAACCGTGGCGGGCAACGAATAATGCTGCGCGTATTACCCTCGGCGCAGGGCGGGCAGTCCTTACCCACCAATCATGCGCTGACTCGGTGAGTTCGCGCTACCCTGGGGCAGCGCCCTCACTGGCCGGCTAGCCCGAACCACTCAGCCCCCGCGTAGGTTTGTACTACCGTGCCCAGCCCTTCGCCCCGTCTGCTACTACTTACCCCGCCGCTCACGCAGCTCAATACGCCTTACCCGGCCACGGCCTACATCAAAGGCTTTTTGGTGGGCCGCGGCTACGAAGTGCGCCAGGCTGACCTGAGTATTGGGTTGGTGCTCAGGTTGTTTTCAAAAGCTGGACTAACCCGCGTGTTCGATGAAATCGAAACCGGCCCCTACGACCTCAGCGACAATGCCCAGCGGATGCTGCGCCTGCGCCGCCGCTACGAGGCGACTATCGACCCGGCCATCCGGTTTTTGCAAAACCGCGACCTCACGCTGGCACCGCGTATTTGCCACGGCCGCTTTTTGCCCGAGGCTAGCCGCTTTGACAACGTGGCCGACCTCGAAACTGCTTTCGGTACGATGGGCCTCACCGACCAGGCCCGCCACCTGGCTACGCTGTACTTAGAAGACCTTGCCGACCTGGTAAAGGAAACCGTGGGTCCGCAGTTTGGCCTCTCGCGCTACGCCGAAAGCTTGGCCATGTCGGCCACTCACTTCGACCCCTTGCACGAAGCTTTGCAGGCGGCACCCAACTTGGTAGATAGGATGTTGCTGGAGCTGCTGGATGAGGTAGTAGCCGAAGCTCAGCCCGACATCGTGGGCTTCACCGTACCTTTTCCCGGCAATCTCTACGCCGCCCTGCGGCTAGCCCAGCGCATTAAGGCCGTGCGCCCCGCCGCCGTCACCGTGATGGGTGGCGGCTACCCCAATACCGAGCTGCGTGGGCTGAAAGAACCGCGGTTTTTCGATTACATCGATTATCTCACTCTAGACGATGGCGAAGGCCCGTGGCTCCGGCTGTTCGAATATCTGTCTAGCTGTCAGGCACTAGCTGCTAGTGCTATGACAGGCCAGGAAGCTAGCCCGGAAGAGCAGGCTATCATCTATCAGCTGAAGGCTGACAGCTTGAAGCTATTGCAGCGCACCTTTCTGCGCAACGAAGCCGGCGCGGTCGAGTACCTCAACCATCCGCACCCCGACGTGCCGCACTCCGAAGTGGGCACGCCCGATTATTCTGACTTGCCGCTGGCCGATTACCTCTCCGTGATAGAGGTGCTCAACCCCATGCACCGCCTCTGGAGCGATGGCCGCTGGAACAAGCTCACCGTGGCCCACGGCTGCTACTGGAAGCGCTGCTCGT
>CAZERY010000102.1:0-11871 GCA_964514915.1 uncultured Hymenobacter sp. | reverse complement strand
GGATTACCAGTGCCGACGCGCAGAACTGGTTTGACCATTGTGGCTACCACGTCCAGGCCAATTAAAATGGGGTAAATGGTTCGCGAAACCGCTATAGCCCCTTGCTATAAATAAGAGTTATTTAACGAAAAGAAATTGCCTTTTCAGTAAGGCATACATTTTATTCATCCGCTGGATGCCGCTCAGTTTTAAATTATAAATTACCTTTGTAAATGCTATCATTTAGTTGCTCTAATTATTACCTGCTGTTACGCACTACCCACGTCAGCTTGCTGGAAATGACCTCCAGGAGAGCAGAAAAAGCCTGTTTCCAGCAAACTGGTTCAGGTGCTGCGTAACATCAGTTATTACCTTTTTCACGGCATTGACAAAGGTTTTCAGGAGCTGGCAAAGACTAAACTCTTTCTCTTAAAAAACAATAAAAGCTTTTTATAATCCCATTCACAATGACATTTCCTGTACGTTCTAATCTACTCACTTCAGCTACTTCTCGCATTGCCGCCTGGCGCGGGCTAATGGCGGCTTTTTTCTTCGTGCTGGGCAGCTTTTTAGCCGCCCAGGCCCAAAGTCAATCTCCTTTTTATTGCTACGATGGTTTAACGTACCAATTTCAGGGAGGATCGGGTGGTACATCTAATGGCACTTATTGCAATGCATTGGATTTTGCTTCCGGCACGATCACGAGGCAAGGCACAAACAACGGCAGTAATGGCATCATATTCGGTAATATTACTCTGAACGCCTTCGGCTATAATCCCGTGGATAACTACCTTTGGGGCCAAGTCAATAACTCAAACCCGACTCAGCTAGTTCGGGTGGGTACCGAGTTTGTGGGCCGGGGCTTCACTTATGCGTTTCCGAACGGCTATAATGAAACGGCGTTTGTAGTGGGTGATATAGATAAGAATGGCATCATGTACATGACGCGAGGCGGGTCGTCAGTAGGCCTCAACAGAACGACAACCGAGATCTACATAATCGACCTGAAACAGGTGCCGGCGACGCCTAATCCCGCGACTCCGGCGTCTCCCCTTACGGTTACCGTCTTATCTACTCCGGTGAGTACGTACCTGACTGACTGGGCCGTGAGCCCGAAGGATACTTGCCTGTATGCTCTATATACCTATTTCTCTGGCACCAATACTGCTAAAACGACGCTCTATCGCTTTGCGACGCACGACCGTACGTTCAACGGGCAGAGAATAACTGCCGGCACGCGCCAAACGCTGGGCACCGCTACGGGTGGCAGCACTCCCATCGCGCCAGCTAACTTTGGGGCAGCTTTCATGGACAACAACGGCAGCTTTTACGTAGTGGCCAACGTGTCGGGCTACACGCATCGCATCGACAACCCCGATAAGCTGCCGGCGGTCACCGACGAGACGACGCCCGTCCCGGTTACGTACATAGGAACAGCCCCAAACGCAACCGATGGCAACACTGATGGAGCCCGCTGCGCGCTCTCGCGGCCCACTTCAGGCTCAGCAACCCCCCTACCCGTTTCGCTGGTTTCCTTCGTGGCTACGGCGGCCCCCAACCGCGGCGTGCAGCTTGCCTGGAATACGGCCAGTGAGCTGAATAATGACTTCTTCGAGGTGCAGCGCTCGCTCGATGGCAACACCTTTACGGCGATCGGCAAGGTGGCTGGTAACGGCAGCACGGCGCAGCCTGCTACCTACTCCTTCACGGATGCCGCGCCCGGCAATGCGGCCACCTACTACTACCGCCTGCGCCAGGTAAACTTCGACGGCACCAGCACCTTTAGCACCGTGCGCGCTATCACGCTCGCAGCGGGCACCAGCGCCCTCGTGCTCACGGCTGCCCCTAACCCGACTACGCCCGCCAACCTGCGCGTGCAGGTGCAGTACGGTGGCTCAGCCGCAGCCCCGGCCGTGCTCACGCTGCACAACCTGCTGGGCCAAGCGCTCTTCACGCAGGCCGTAACGCTTCAGCCAGGAGCCAACGTGCTGGCGCCTGGTAGTAGCGCTGCGGTAGCTCCCGGCGTCTACTGGCTCACCGTCGGCGGCGATGCTACGCTGGGCAAGCAGGGCGTTAAAGTGCTGCTGACGCAGTAAGCAGGATTACCGGGTTTGGGACAACTACCCCTAAGCCCTTTTCGACTGCCTTATCTAAAAAGGCCCGCCCTACCCGGCTCGTCCTTACCCAAAACTCAAACGCCCTCCCGGCTATACGGCTGGAAGGGCGTTTTTGCATGGTTGCCTAGCCGATTTGCCGCTTTTCAAGCGAGGGCCAGCCAGCGAAAAAGGACCTTGGCGTTACCTTGGAGAAGTCGGAAAAAGATGTGGGTAAGGACAAGCCCTACCCGGCAGGCCTTTTTAGTGACTGCATACCCTGGCCACCGTTCCGAACGGACTTGACGCCGCTGCGCATCCCCTGCGCACCATACCAAAGGGTCTGCACACCCCTCCGAATGAGGTCAACACCGGTGCGGATGCCCTTCGGTAGGGTGGCGGTTGGGCGGCGAACCACTACCTTGCGGCTTCACCGTTATTCCTCATTACTAGCCCCATGAAAAAAGCTACCGCCGTGTTGCGGCACTACTCCAAGCCCGATGCCACCATGCGCCAGCACATGCGTACCATGCACGCCCACTACACCACTTACGCGGCGGCTTTCCAGGCGTTTGACGCGTAGTATGGCGCGCGCTGGCCGCCCTCGCCGCGGCCGATGCCGCCCAGCCGGGGGCCGTGCGCGTGGCCGAGCTGAAGCAGAACACGGCCACCGTCAACGACGTGATGGCCCAGGCGCAGGCCGCCCTGCAAACGCTGTTTTACTTCGTCGGCCAGGCGTTTCCGCACAACGAGAGCCGGCTCGACTAGTACGGGCACCAGGGCTACGCAGCCGCTCGCAGCAGCCAAGACAAAATGCGCAGCCTGCTGGCCATTGCCCTCGCCTTAGCCACCCGCGACCAGGCCGACCTGACGGCCAAGGGCTATTCGACGGCGCAGCTGGCGGCGCTGGCGACATTCGAAGCCCAGCTCACGACCACCAACACCGCGCAGGAAGTAAAGAAGGCGCAGAACACGGAAGGCAGCGATGCTTACCTCACCGCCCAAAACCTGGCCTACGGCTTTGGCCAGGAAGTGAGCGCGGCGGCCAAAATTCTCTTCGCCCAGGGCGCAGCTACCTCTCCCCTCTTCCGGCTAAGCAGCCCCGCTGCCGCGCCGCCGGCCCCGGCCAAGTAGCCCGCCGCCTGCCACGCCCCTCGGCCCACCGGCCGGAGGGCGTTTTGCTAAATCAAAAAGGCTAGCTACGAGGTTTACGGGTACCTTGCTCCCGTTAATTTTTCCCTGACATGGACCTCCAACTAACCCATAAAACGGCCCTCGTTACGGGCTCTACGGCCGGCATCGGCCTAGCCATTGCGCAGCGCTTAGCGGCCGAGGGCGCCGCCGTCATTATCACCGGGCGCACCGCAGCGCGGCTTGCGGCCGCAAAAGCGGCCATTTTGCAACAGACGCCACAGGCTAACGTGCACGGCGTGGCCGTCGATTTTGGCGAAGCTAGCCAGGTCGATAATTTGCTTAAAGAAGTACCCACGGTGGACATTCTGGTCAACAACGTGGGCATCTTCGAGCCCAAGCCGTTTGCCGAGATTGCGGATGCCGACTGGCTGCGCTTTTTTGAAATAAACGTGCTGAGCGGCGTACGCCTGGCGCGCCAGTACTTCCCCTTGATGCTGAAGCAGGATGCGGGCCGCATCCTCTTTATTTCGAGCGAATCGGCCTTGCAGATTCCGGCCGAGATGATCCAGTACGGCACCACCAAAACGGCCCAGCTTGCCGTGGCCCGCGGCCTGGCCGAGCTAACCAAAGGCACCAACGTGACGGTAAACTCGGTGCTGCCTGGCCCCACGGCGTCGGAGGGAGTAGAGGAGTTTTTGCAGAAGCTGGCTGGCGCCGGCAAAACCCACGAGCAGGCCGAGCACGAGTTTTTCCGCGATGCGCGGCCGTCGTCGCTGCTCCAGCGCTTCATCACACCCGCCGAAGTTGCCAACATGGTAGCCTACCTGGCTAGCCCGCTGGCCGCGGCCACCAACGGCGCCTCGGTGCGGGTAGACGGCGGCGTGGTGCGCAGTATCTAGCGCGGTTCTCTAGTTGGTATACTAGGTTGCCTTCTTGGTAGGGTCCCACGCGGCAGGCAACCGCACCCCCCAACCTAGAATTACTCTATTTTCCCCCTACTCGTCCTTACCGCCGAGCAGCTTCCAGGCTTCTTCGTTGCCTTGCTGGCCGGCGAGGTGCAGGGCGGTGAGACCGCGCACGTCTTTGGCGGTGGTGTCGGCGCCAGCGTCGAGCAGGATTTTCACCAGCTCGTTGCGCCCAAACAGCGTGGCAAACATGAGGGCCGTGCCGCCGTTGCCGTTGGTGAGGTTGAGGCTGGCGCCGCGGGCGATGAGCAGCCGGGCGATGTCGGCGTAGCCCTTGAACGCCACGCCCATCAGGGCCGAGTTGCCGCTGGCGTCCTGCAAGTCGAGGTCGGCGCCGGCGTCGATCAGGACCTGCGAGGCTGCGAGGTGGTTGTCGTAGGTAGCCAAGATGAGGGCCGAGTGGCCCTTGCCATTTTGGGCGTTGATGTCGACCTGCGGGTCTTGGAGGTAGTGCTGAATGGCGGGAATGTCGCCGCGCCGAGCCGCGTCGTAAAGCAGGTCGATGGGTTGGGCAGAAGTGAAAGACATACTAAAAGAGTGCTTGCGAGTTGGTACGACAATACGAGGGGACAAGATGTTTGGCCCAGCCAGCGCGGCTACTGCATATTTCGAATCAGCGCCGCGTAAAACCGGATCAGCTGCTGGTAGGCGGCGGGGCGCAGGCGCTCGTTGGTGCCGTGCAGGCTTTCGATGGCGGCCTGGTCCAGCAAGAGTGGCATAAAGCGGTAAGTGGCCTGCGGGCACAGGCTCGCGTAGGCGCGAGCGTCGGTAGCCCCCACCACCACGTAGGGCGCCACCAGCACCTGCGGAAACACGCTCTTAATGGTGCGGTGCAAGGTCTGAAAGGCGGCATTATCGGTGCCCGACACCGGCGAGGCAGCGCGCCCGGCGCCCGGCATCCGCACCCGAATTTGGGGGTCGTCGATGATGGCGCGCACCCGGCGCACAACGGCGGCCACCGAGTCGCCGGGCAGCAGGCGAAAATTGACGGTGGCCGTGGCCCCAATGGGCAGTACGTTTTCCTTATCGCCCCCGCGCATGATGGTGAGCGCCGTGGTCGTGCGCAGCGCCGCATTGCCGGCGGGCGTGGCGGCCAACGACTTTTTAATGAGCGGCCCAAAAAGCCACTGGTTGGCAAACACCAGCCGCTTGCCGAAGGGCACCGCCGGCGCCAGGTACGCGAGCAAGCCGCTCACGCCACCATCGAGCCGCGCCGCAAAAGGGTGGGCGTCGAGCCGGGCCACGGCGGCGGCCACCCGGCCCACGCTGGTGAGCGCCGGCGGCATCGACGAGTGCCCGCCCTGGCCGGTAGCCGCCAGCTCCAGGGTAAGGTAGCCCTTCTCGCTCACGCCCACCAGCGCCACGGGCTGGGTGAGGCCGGCCACGCCGTCGGCCTTGATGAGGCCACCCTCGTCGAGCACCATTGCGAGCTGCGGGTGCTGCCGGCGGAGCGCCGCCACGATAGTAGCCGCGCCGCGCTGGCCAGTCGTTTCCTCGTCGTGGCCGAAGGCGAGCAGCACCGTGCGCCGGGGGTGGTAGCCGGTGCGCAGCAGGTACTCCACCGCTTCGAGCTGGCCGATTAAGTTGAGCTTATCATCGAGCGCGCCGCGGCCGTAGAGGTAGCCGCCCACCACGCGCCCGGCAAAGGGCGGGCTGGCCCACTGCCCGGCGGTGCCGGGCAGCACGGGCACCACATCCTGGTGCGCCAGCAGCAGCAAGGGCTTGAGGCCGGGGTCGGTGCCAGGCCATTCGTAGAGGCGGCCGTAGTGATGAAAGACTTGCAGCTTGAGCTGCTGACGCACCAGCGGAAACGTGCGTTCCAGATACGCCCCCAATTGGTCGAAAGGCACGGTATCAGTTTCGGCATACCTGGTGCGCGACACCGTAGGAATGCGCAGCGCCCCAGCCAGGTGGGCATTGGCTGAGTCGGGCACGAGGGCCAGCGACGGGGCAGCGGGCCCGGCCGCCAGCTGGTGGTTGGGCAAGCGCAGCGTGTTGACGAGCAGCCCAGCGGCTAGCCCAGCAAGCACCAGCGCCAGGAAAAGTAACAGACGACGCATAAGGCAACGATTTTTTTCAAAAGAACACCATACTGACGAAGAAAGCGGCTCAGAGCGGTTTTGCAGTCGGCGTAAAGGTGTACCGTAGACTCTGCGAGTCCGCGAGTTAGAGGGTTGTGGGTGCTAACACGCGCGGACTCGCAGAGTCCACGATACCCTAATCAGTTGCCGCTTATCGTCAGCCCGCCGCGCCCACAGCCGGCTTATCAGCCAGCCAGCCGCTTGGCCCAGCGGCCTAGCCCGGGCTGCTGGGCCAGCCAGGCCCCCAGGTTGAGGAGCCAGGGCCGGGTACCGAGCAGGCGCATGAGCCGGTAGCTACGCGCGAGCTGCGGGCCCATGTGCCGGCGCAGATCGGCGTCGTACTGCTGCATGCACTCGGCGCTGAAATCTTGCCGCTCCACGCAGCACCGCACTTGCGCCGCGGCCATAATACCGCTACGCACGGCCATGTCGATGCCGTGGCCCTGCAAGGGGTCGATGAGCGAG
The DNA here is from genome assembly GCA_964514915.1 of uncultured Hymenobacter sp. GTDB lineage: Bacteria > Bacteroidota > Bacteroidia > Cytophagales > Hymenobacteraceae > Hymenobacter. The sequence continues at coordinate 5,154 of CAZERY010000102.1, read as the reverse complement.
GCCGCATCGCCGCACAATAAAAAGCGCGCCCCGCTGGCCGGCCGCTCGCGCCCGCCCCCAATGGGCAGGCCAAAGCCCATCACCGGCCCCAGCTGCCGCGCCTCCCGGAAGCGGCCAGCCAGGGCGGGGTTGGTAGCCAGGTTGCGCAGCAACAGCTCTTTAAGGTCGATTTTGTGCTTGGCTACCAGCTCGGAGAGCATGCCCAGGCCCACGTTGTAGCGCCCCGCCCCCACCGGAAACAGCCAGAGGTAGCCCGCTCGGTAGTCTTGGCTGAAAAAAAACTCGGTGGTGTCGCCCGCGGTGCCGGCCACGTTTTCGAAGTAGGCGCGCACGCCGGCGCTGTGGTGGGCGCGGGCCAGCCGCGGCTCGGGCAGCAGCCGGCGCCCCACTACCGACTGGGCGCCGTCGCAGCCGATCACCACTCGGCAGCTGATTTCGGCGCCGCTAGCCAGCTCGAGCCGGGCGTCGCCGGAAGAAATTTTCACATTTTTAAGGGCGGCGTTTTCCAGCACCACGGTGTCGGTGTGCTGGCGCACGAGGGCGAGCAGGGCCGCGTCAAAATCGAGCCGGGGGCTGTTGAAGGCCGGTAGCGTCCAGTGCATATAGAAGCTGCGGCCGCTGGGAGCCACCACCCGGCTGCGGCGCACATCTTCGCGGGGTTGCAGTTGCCAGAGAGCCTCTACGTAAGCCGGATCGAGCTGGCGCAACGCCTTGAAGGTGTGGCCCGGTATGGCATCGCCGCACACCTTATCGCGCGGGAAAGAAGCCTTGTCGAGTAGCGCCACCCGTAGGCCCTGCCCCCGCAGGGCGAGCGCGCAGGCCGTGCCCGCCGGGCCCGCGCCCACAATGGCGACGTCGTAGGTAAGGGAGGCAGGGCAGGGCAGTGGCACGGGGTAAAGGTAAAAGCCCGGGGCGGGTTTGTGAGGATAAGCTGAACTAGCTCCGTTTGCGCGAAAGTGAAATTTTTTAACTCATTTCCCCTTTATTTGCTGTAGCTAGCCAGCAGCGGGGCCTTGGTAATTTTCAGTTTGCACGGCGCTAGCTTTTGGCTTAAGTATTGCCTACCCTAGTATCTCAAATTTATCGGCTCCGGCCGTTAGCTTTACTTATGGACGACCTCACGCATGCTAATTACGGCCTTTCGGCCACTCCCGAAGCTCACCTCGCCGAAGAAACAGATAATGCCCTACCGCGTGCCGTACTGCGGCCGGGCCACCACTTCTTACTCGATGGCACCTGGCGCTTTGCCATCGACCTCGACGATATTGGCCTCACCGAAGAGTGGGAACAAGGCTACGACTACGCACACTCGGCGCAGTGGCCGGGCTCGATAGAAGCCCACATGGCGGCGGCCCACACCGGCGGCCCCGCGGCCTGGCAAGACAAAATAGTGGCCTGGTACGAGCGCGAGTTTACGCTGCCCGAAGTCACGGCTACCCAGACCCGAACCTTGTTTCAGCTCACCTTCGGGGCCTGCGGCTACGAAACACGGGTGTGGCTCAATGGCCAGCTGCTGACGACCATTGAGGGTGAGGCCGTGCACTACGGCGAGTACACCTCGTTTACCTACGAGCTGCCCGAGGAGCACCTGCACCTCAACAACCGCCTCACGGTGCGCATTGCCGACACGATGGACGCCGAAACGACCCGCGGCAAGCAGGAGTCGCACGTGTACAAGCGCGGCGGCATCTGGTACCAAACGCACTCGGGAGCTGTGCGCTCGGTGTGGCTCGAAACCGTGGAGCGCAACCGCCTGCGCTCGCGAGTGGGCGTAGTAAGCACCATCGAAGACAGCTTGGTGCGCTTCAACCTTACGCTGCGCATTCACGATGCGGCCGACTACGTAGTGCGCCTGCAAGTATTTGAGCCCGAGGCCGGGCCCGACGCGGGCCCACTCGCTACCTCCGACTTTGCCCTGCACTTGTCCGAAGGCCAGCACGAGCAGCGCTTGGTATTGGAGGTACCAGGCGCCGAGCTATGGTGCCCCGAAAACCCCCACCGCTACCGGCTGGTAGCGCAGCTCATCGATACTACGGGCTACGTAGCGCAAATTGAGGCGCGCTTTGGCCTGCGCAAGATTGAGTCTCGGGGCCGTAAGGTATACCTGAATAACGAGCCGATTTACCTCGACGGAATTTTGTACCAGCCGGGCACGGCTACCTACGCCGAGATGCAACGCCACATGCACGCCATGAAGGCGCTGGGCTGCAACCTGGTGCGGGTGCACATCGCCGGCGTCGACCCCCGCATCTACAACCTGGCCGACGAGCTGGGCCTGCTGCTGTGGGTAGAGGTGCCCAGCCCGCACAGCAGTACACCCCGTAGCCGTGAAAACCACCGCGCCGAGCTGCTACGCATGTTGAGCCTGATGGAAACCCACCCCAGCATCGTCATCTGGAGCTTGTATAACGAGGACTGGGGCGCACAGGACATCGCCACCAACCCGGCTACCCAGCGCTACATCGTACAGATGTACAACTTCATGCAGCTAGCGCACCCGCAGTTCTTGGTAATCGACAACGACGGCTGGCACCACATTTCTTACCAGGGGCAGCTTAAAACCGACTTGCTCACGGCGCACCTCTACACCCCCGACCTGGGCCGCTGGCGCGAGCTGCTCGACCGCCTCATCCACGGCGAGCTGGACGGCACGGCAGCGTTCCCGCTGGTAGTGGGCGACCCGTATTTCTACCGGGGCCAGCGCCCGCTACTGGTGAGTGAGTGGGGTGGCTTTGGCTTTTCGGACTACGGCGGCCCCGCCGATGCCGAAGCCCGCACCAATAGCATTCGGGACTTTAAGCGCGAGCTGCGCGCCCGCCCCATCGCGGGCGACGTGTATACCCAGGCCACCAACATTGAGGATGAGCGCAACGGCCTCATCGGCTTTCACAGCGGCGAGCTGGAAGTGCCGGCCGGGCTGCTACATTCGGAGCCCGGGCAGTCCGCCTAGCCACGGCTGCCCGATTTGCATAGCTTCGGCACCCTCCATAAAAGCAAAAGCCTTGACTACCAAGTCAAGGCTTTTGCTTTTGAAGTTATTCCCGCTAGCTGGCGCAGGCTTTTTGTAGCCAGTGGCGCGCGTCGGCGAGGTTGTCGAACACGGCGCCTTCGAAGGCCGTGAGCTGCGCGTAAAAATTGGCGGCCGACCCTTCGGCCAGCGTTTGGGGCGTCGTCACCATAGCGAAATGCCGCATGCCCGCTTTGGCGGCATTCGGGGCCCATTCGTTGATAATCCAGTCCATAGAGTGGTCCCAGGGCCCCCGCACCGACCGGGTATCGTTGAGCACGCACGAGTAGCCGGCTTTAGCCAGCGCTTCGGTATAGGCTTTGGCCCCATTCTTAATGTTGTCGGCCGTGAGGTAGCCCTGCCAATCTACAAAAATCCAACGGTTGGCTTCGTCCGTCGTGATGGTTAGGAATACCCGGCCCAGGGAAGATTTCAGTTCTTCAGTCATGCCGCAAAGCTACTCGCTAAACCGGTAGCAAAGCCAGCTACAAAACCCCTACCCCGCCAGCCGGGTTATCTTTGCAGCTACGCCCTCAGCGGCGCATTTGCCCTATGCCCGAATTAACGATAGATGCCGTCCGCCACGCCTTGAGCTTCGTGGAAGAGCCCGACCTGGGCCAGGATTTGATTACGCTCAACATGGTGGAGAACATTCAGGTAGAAGGCCAGGTGGTGTCCTTTACCGTGGTGCTGACTACGCCTGCCTGCCCGCTCAAGCAGCTCATCCACGATGCTTGCGAACGCGCCGTGCACACGATGGTGGATAAAGATGCTCAGGTAGTTATCACCATGACTTCGCGCGTGACGACCATGCGCAACAACAACACCATCTTGCCTGGCGTGAAGAACATCATCGCCGTGGCCTCGGGCAAAGGCGGCGTGGGTAAGAGCACTGTATCTGCCAACCTAGCCGTAGCGCTGGCCGCCAGCGGCGCCAAAGTCGGCCTGGTCGATGCCGACATTTCGGGCCCGAGCATGCCCACTATGTTTGGGGTGGAAGATGCCCGGCCGCACATTTTTCAGGGGCCGAACGGCAAGAACCTCATCCAGCCCATCATCAAGTACGGCGTAAAGCTGATGAGTATCGGCTTCCTGGCGCCGAGCGAAAACGCCATTGTGTGGCGTGGGCCGATGGCGTCGTCGGCGCTCAAGCAGTTTATTACCGAAGTAGATTGGGGCGAGCTCGACTACTTGCTGCTCGACTTGCCGCCCGGCACCTCCGATATTCACCTTACGCTGGTGCAAACCGTGCCTGTGACCGGCGCCATTATCGTAACGACGCCGCAGCCAGTGGCGCTGATGGACGCGCAAAAAGGTTTGCAGATGTTCCGCCAGCCGCAAATCAACGTACCCGTGCTGGGCATCATCGAAAATATGGCGTGGTTTACGCCGGCCGAACTACCCGAGAATAAATACTATATCTTTGGGCAGGGCGGCGGCCAGCGCCTTGCCGACAAGCACGAGGTGCCACTGCTGGGCCAGCTACCGCTCATTCAGGCGGTGCGCGAGGCCGGCGACGAAGGCCGCCCCGCTGTGCTTGCCGATGCAACTTCGGCTGCCGCTGGCACGTTCCGAGAGCTAGCCGAAAGCTTGGCCCGGCAGGTAAGTATTCGCAACAACGTAGCTCCCAAAACCACTATTGTTACTATGAACAGCCAGCAGTAACTAGTGGGTAACTGTTACCTGCGTAACTGATTATTCCTTAGGCCCCTGCCTCCCCAAAACTGTTCATTGCTCACTGTTCATTGTTAATTACTTTAAAGATGGAATCTGTATTGTCACGCGTTGAGCAAGCTCTTGACTCGCTGCGGCCCTACCTGGCTACTGATGGTGGCAACGTACGCGTGGCCGAAATCACGGACGCGGGCGTGCTGAAGCTGGAGTGGGAAGGCGCCTGCGGCGCCTGTCCCATGTCGCCCATGACCCGCGCCGGCCTCGAAGACTCGGTGCGCCGGGCCGTGCCCGAGATTACGGCGGTGGAAGCGCGCTAGCTTGCCAACAGCCGTTTGCTTTCGTTAGGTCATGCTAAGCCTTGCGAAGCAGCTTGCTCGCGTCGTTAGGTTAAGAGCCTACTGGCGCGAGCAAGCTGCTTGGCAAGCTCAGCATGAACTGTGTTTACGAAGCAAGTAAAAGATGAAAATTGGCGT
>CAZERY010000101.1:0-11901 GCA_964514915.1 uncultured Hymenobacter sp. | reverse complement strand
CCATCGGCGCGGCCATGATTGGCTGGTTTGGCACCGCCATGCTCTGCTACGTGACACCCAAAGAGCACCTTGGCTTACCCAACAAGCAGGACGTAAAGGATGGCGTAATCGCCTATAAGATAGCCGCCCACGCCGCCGACCTTGCCAAGGGCCACCCCGGCGCGCAGTACCGCGACAACGCCCTGAGTAAGGCTCGTTTCGAGTTTCGCTGGGAAGACCAGTTCAACCTCAGCCTCGACCCCGACACCGCCCGCGAGTACCACGACGAAACCCTGCCGGCCGAAGGCGCCAAGGTGGCGCATTTCTGCTCGATGTGCGGCCCGCATTTCTGCTCGATGAAAATCACGCAGGAAGTGCGTGACTACGCGGCCAGCCAGGAGCTAACGGCCGCGCAAGTGCTCACGCAGGGGCTGCTGGAAAAGTCGCGGGAATTCGTGGCGAAGGGGAGTGAGATTTATCTGTAGTGCGCTGTAATGTGGACTCTGCGAGTCCGCGCGTGGTTCGTTCGTCAATCTTGAAACACGCGGACTCGCAGAGTCCACGCTACATCTTTCCCACCCATGCGCCCCTACGCTCTCACAATTGCCGGCTTCGACCCAAGCGCCGGGGCCGGCGTGCTGGCCGACGTGAAAACGCTGGAGGCCAGTGGGGTGTATGGCCTGGCGGCCTGCACCGCGCTCACGGTGCAAAACGATGTGGCCTTTGAGCGCGTGACTTGGGTGACCTTGGCGGCTATTCAGGACCAGATTCAGTGCTTGCTGAAGCGCTTTCCGGTCAGGTTGGTCAAGATAGGCTTAATCGAAAGCCTGCCCGTGTTGCTAGAGCTAATCTCCTGGCTGAAAGCTGCTAACCCAGCGGTGCAGCTCGTCTGGGACCCGGTGCTGAAAGCGACGGCCGGCTACGAGTTTCACCCGCAGCCCGACCCAGTATTGCTGCAAGCTATTTGCCAGGAGCTAACTCTGCTTACCCCCAACCAGCCCGAAGCTTTGCGCCTCTGCCCGGCCCCCGACGCTCAGGCAGCGGCCAGCCGGCTAGCCACCTGGTGCCCGGTGCTACTCAAAGGCGGGCACGCCGCCGGGGCCGAAGCGACCGATACGCTACTGGCCCACGGTGAGCGGCACGCGTTTGCCGGGCCACGCCTGCCGCACGGCGAAAAGCACGGGAGTGGTTGCGTGCTGTCGGCCGCCATTCTGGCGCAGCTAGCCTTGGGCCAGGCGCTGCCCGCCGCCTGCCGAGCTGGCAAGGTGTATACGATGCACGTGCTGGCCAGCAACGCCACGCTGCTGGGCTACCATTATCAACCTGACTTATGACTATCAGCTCTTTACACTACATCACCACCAACCCCCAAGACGCCGAGCTAGCCTGCCGGGGCGGGGTGCGCTGGGTGCAGCTACGAGTAAAAAACACACCCTACGCTGCCTGGCAGCAGCTGGCGCAGGATACCCTGGCCGTGTGTCGGCAGTACGGCGCTACGCTGATTATCAACGACAACCCGCAGCTGGCCCTGGAAATCGGGGCCGATGGGGTGCACCTGGGCCAGCAAGACCAGCCGCCCGCCGAGGCCCGCGCCTTGCTGGGCGCGAGTTTCATCATCGGCGGCACGGCCAATACCTTCGCCGACGTCGAAGGGCTGGTAGCGGCCGGCGTCGATTACATCGGCTTGGGGCCGTTTCGCTTTACCTCGACCAAGGAAAAGCTGAGCCCGATTTTGGGGCTGGCCGGCTACGCTGACCTCCTGGCGCGGTGCCGGGCGGCGGGGTTTACGGTGCCTATCGTGGGCATTGGGGGAGTGCAGCTGGCCGACGTGGCGGCGCTGCGCGCTACCGGCCTCCACGGCGTGGCCGTGTCGGGGGCCATTGGCAGTGCGGCCGACCCAGTGGTGGCCGCCCAGCTTTTTATGCAAGAACTACTTAGCCCTCAGCCAATAGCTAGTATATGACAACGCAACCCCTCGTAATTGCCGGCCGCACATTTACGTCGCGGCTCTTCACGGGCACCGGCAAGTTCAGCTCGGCGACCCTCATGGCAGAGGCGCTGCTAGCCTCCGGCTCGGAGCTGGTGACGGTGGCCCTGAAGCGGGTAAACGTGGCCGATGCCGACGACGATATTTTGCGCCACTTGGGCCACTCGCAGTTCGGCTTGCTGCCCAATACCTCGGGCGTCCGCACGGCCAAAGAAGCCGTTTTTGCCGCTCAGCTAGCCCGCGAGGCGTTGGAAACCAACTGGCTGAAGCTCGAAATTCACCCCGATCCGAAATACCTGCTGCCCGACCCCATCGAAACGCTCCGGGCCGCCGAGGAGCTGGTGAAGCTGGGCTTCGTGGTGCTGCCCTACATCCACGCCGACCCGGTGCTCTGCAAGCGCCTCGAAGCCGTGGGCGTGGCCGCCGTGATGCCGCTGGGGGCGCCCATTGGCTCCAATAAAGGCTTGCTAACCAGAGAGTTTTTGGAAATCATTATCGGTCAAAGCAAGGTGCCGGTAGTAGTCGATGCCGGCATCGGCGCGCCCTCGCACGCGGCGGCGGCCCTCGAAATGGGAGCCGACGCGGTGCTCGTAAACACGGCCATCGCCGTGGCCGGGCAGCCAGTGGCGATGGCCCACGCTTTTCGAATGGCGGTCGAAGCGGGCCGCCTGGCCTACGAGGCGCGGCTAGCCGCCCCAGTAGCGCATACTGAGGCGGTGGCTAGCTCGCCGCTCACGGCGTTTTTGGATTAACAGTGAAGCGTTTATGGTATCGGTCATTGCGAGCAACGCGAAGCAATGACCGCTGAACTAACCACTGATCATTAATTATTAAAAAAATGAGCTTTCGCCCCGTTTTTGAAGCCCAGCCGTGGGCGGCCGTCAAGGCCAGCATCTACGCCAAAACGGCGGCCGATGTGGAGCGCGCCCTTGCCGCGCCGCGCCGCACGCTGGAAGATTTTAAGGCGCTGATTTCGCCCGCCGCCACGCCCTATTTGGAGCAGCTGGCGCAGCTGAGCCGGCAGCTTACGCAGCAGCGCTTTGGCAATACTATGCAGCTGTACGTGCCGCTGTATTTGAGCAATGAGTGCCAGAACATCTGCACGTACTGCGGCTTCAGCCTCGATAATAAACTCCGGCGCCGTACCCTCAGCAGCGTCGAAATGCTCGCCGAAGCCGCCGTACTCAAGGGCTGGGGCTACGACCACGTGCTGCTCGTGACCGGCGAGGCCAACCAGACCGTGGGCGTCGAGTATCTAGCCAACGCGCTGAAAACCTTGCGGCCGCACTTCGCGCACTTGTCGATGGAGGTGCAGCCGCTCGATGAGGCCGACTACGCGCGCCTCATCCCCGAAGGGCTAAACACGGTGCTCGTGTACCAGGAAACCTACCACCAGGAAGATTACAAAACCCACCACCCCAAGGGCAAAAAGTCGAACTTCTGGTACCGCCTCGACACGCCCGACCGCCTCGGCCGGGCCGGCATCCACAAGATGGGACTGGGCGTGCTTATCGGGCTGGAAGACTGGCGCACCGACTGCTTCTACACCGCGCTGCACCTCGACTACCTCGAAAAAACGTACTGGCAAACCAAGTACAGCCTTTCCTTCCCGCGCCTACGGCCGGCCGAAGGGCTGCTTCAGCCCAAAGTAGCGATGAGCGACCGCGAGCTGGTGCAGCTCATTTGCGCCTATCGCCTGCTCAATGAGGAGGTCGAGCTGTCGCTCTCCACCCGCGAGAGCCCCGCGTTCCGCGACCAGGTTATCAAGCTGGGTATCACAAGCATTAGCGCCGGCTCGAAGACCAACCCCGGCGGCTACGCCGTGGCGCCCGAGTCGCTGGAGCAGTTCGAGATCTCGGACGAGCGCAGCCCCGCCGAAATCGCCGCCATGCTGCGCCGCCAGGGCTACGAGCCGGTGTGGAAGGATTGGGACGCCGCCCTGGCCTAGGTAAACCAGCCTAGCCCGCGGCGGCTTGCACTTGCCGGAAGGTCGCGACCGGGTCGGCGCTTTGCCAGAGGCTGCCCAGCAAGGCCGCACCCGCGAAGCCCGCCTGCTGCACCTGCGCCAGGTTTTGGGCGTCGATGCCGCCCAGCGCCAGCACCTGCGGGCGGTAGCTGGGGCGCGCCGCCAGCCGGTGCAGCGCTGCCCGCACGTCGGCCAGGTCGAAGCCACTGGGGTAGCCTGGCTTGCTGATGCTGTTGAAGATGGGGCTGAGAAACACGTAGTCGTAGCGGCGCCGGTGCTGCTGCAAATCGGCCAGGGTGTGCAGCGAAGCCGACACGCTGCGCCCGCCCAGCCCGCGTAGCCCGCGCGCCAGGCCTGGGTCGCGGCGGGCCGCCTCGGTGAGGTGAATGCCGCCCAGACCGTACTCCGAGGCCAGGTCGTAGTGCGAATGCAGCACCAGCTGCCGCCGGTACTGCGGCGCGATGGCTTGCACGTAGGCCGCCATTTCGGCGCGCGGCCACCCGGGCTTGCGCACGTGCAGCCGTCGCAGGCCGGCAGCAAACAGCTGAGGTAGCCAGGCCAGCTCAGTCGCTTGCTCATGCGGCGTAATAGCGAGTAGCGAAAACATGGCGCAATTAGCTGAGGCGGGTGGTCAGCTCGGGCGGTAGCACGCGCAGCTTGCGCGTGGTGTAGTCGAAGCAGAGCAGGCCGGTCTTGGCGCGGGCTACCTCTTTGCCCGCTTGGTTCTTGACGTGGTACACGACGTCGAAACCGTACTTGGTCAGGTCGTTGGCGGCCAGCGCGATGGTGAGGACGTCGCCGTGAAAGGCCTCCGCTTTGTACTCGATCGCCACATCGACCAGGATAAAGCCCAGCCGGGTAGCGGGGTCAAACTCGGCCGTGTCGAGGCTCGCCAGCAGCTGCACCCGCGCCTCGTGCAGCAGGCTCAGGAGGGCGTCGTTGCCGAGGTGCGCGCCGTAATTGAGGTCGGTAATGCGCACGGGGATTTCCACGGCGAAGCCAAAGCTGGCAGGCAAACTTACTTTTACGCGGGGCATCGTTAGGAATGAACAGGTAGCAATGAGCAGTGAACAAGCGGATACGGGGTCAAAAATAGAGGTGCGCACCACCGCCGACGGTTCGCCCACACTCTACGTGCCGGCCCTCGACGAGCACTACCACTCGCGCCACGGCGCGGCGCAGGAGTCGCGCCACGTGTTTATCGAAGCGGGCTTGCGGCCGTTGCTGGCTGTGGGCCTGGGGCAGAGTAGGCCGCTACGCTTGTTGGAAGTAGGTCTCGGCACTGGCCTCAATGCTTTGCTAACGCTGGAAGCCGCCGAGGCAGCCGGCGCGGCCGTGGCCTACGATGGCTACGAAACGTATCCGCTACCCGCGACGGCTGTGGCGGCGCTGGCTCCGCAGTGGTCCGCTAACCAGAGTCTTAGCTCGGCGTTTAGGCAGCTGCACCGTGCTCCCTGGGGCGAGGCGACGGCATTGGGGCCGGATTTTCAGCTCACCAAAATTCAGGCGCAAGTAGAGGCGGCCGACTTGCCCACTAGTCGCTACGACCTGATTTATTTCGATGCTTTCGCCCCCGAAAAACAGCCCGAGCTGTGGACCGCCGACGTATTTATGAAGCTCTACGCGGCGGCCGCGCCCGGCGCGGTGCTGGTGAGCTACTGCGCTCAGGGCCAGTTTCGGCGCAACCTCCGGGCCGCCGGCTGGCTCACCGAAAAGCTGCCCGGCCCGCCCGGCAAGCGCGAAATGACCCGCGCCCGCAAGCGGTTATAATTCCTTATCTTTTTGAAAGTCAGCGTTATGTTTACTGATTCGACCATCGAAATTTATTGCCCGCACTGCCACTGGGAGCCTGACGGCGGCGCGCACTGGCAATGCCGCTGCGGGCACATCTGGGATACGTTCGAGACGGCGGGCACTTGCCCGCGGTGCCGCTACCGCTGGCGCGTGACCATGTGCCCACCCAAGCCGGGCGGGTGCGGCGTCACCTCGCCCCACATCGACTGGTACCACGGCCTCGACGCCTTAATAGAAGAGCTGGTCGAGGCGGCCCTACCCGTGCCGGCGGCCGTACGCTTTCCCTGATATGAGCCGTAAATTTCTCGAAATCGAAAGCCCCGCCTGGGTAGCCGAGGGCCTCATTACCGAGGACCAGCGCCAGCGACTGCTGGCTCGCTACCCGCCCGAAGCGGTGCAGGCGGTGGGCTTGCTGCCGCTGCTGGGCAGCATCTTGGTGGGCCTGAGCGCGCTGAGCGTGGTGGCCGCCAACTGGCAGCGCCTACCCACCACGGTGCGGCTAGCCTTGCTGCTGGGTAGCCTGCTGGCGGCCTACGCGGGCGGCGAATACTTTTTGCGGCGCGGCAACCGCCGGTTGGGCCACGGCCTGGTCGGGCTGGGGCTGGTCGCGTTTGGGGTGAGCATCATCCTCACCAGCCAGCTTTACCAATTGGTGGGCTACGACGTGAGCGGCTTACTGGCCTGGGTGTTAGTAGGCGTGCTACTGAGCTATGTATATACTAGCCAGCCGCTAACCTTGCTGCCAATAGTCATCGGGGCCGCCGTGCAAACTTACTGCACCCAGGCGCTGGGCACCTTCAGCTACGCTACCATTGGCCTGGTGGCGCTGGGCAGTGGCTACCGCTGGTGGCGCCGGCCCGATACGCTGGTGGCGTCGGTGCTGGCCGTGGGGCTGCTATGGCAAGCCGCGCTGTGGGTAGCGCTGTCGCACGCCAAAATTACCTGGTTTTTTATTCCGGCCATGCTCGTGTACGCGGCCGGCGACTGGCACCGCGACCGCCCGGCGAGCCGGGCGCTGCAAGGCCCGCCGCTGATTGCCGCCTATTTGTTTGCACTCGGCCTGGCGCTGTTTGGCGAAACCGACCAGTACGCGGGGCTGCTGCGCCCGCCCGTGCTGGCCTACCTGGGCGCGCTGGCAGCGGTGTTTATCTTGTCGGTGGCGGGCAAGCGGCAGCAGGGCCGGCTGGCCTCGCTGCCCGACTGGCTGCTGTTGTTACCGGGGTTTTACCTGCCGGGCGGGTTGCCGCTGGCCATCGCCACGCTAGTGGTGCTGTACGCCCACGCTGGCTCGGTGCTGGCCCGCGCCCACCGCTCGGGCGATGCCGAGCAGCTCACGCTGGGCACCGTGCTGTTTGTGGTGGCTACGATGGTGGCTTACTTCAAGCTGACCTGGGCCTTCCTCGATAAGTCGCTGTTTTTCCTGATTGGCGGCGTGCTATTGCTCAGCCTGAGCTGGTACCTGCGCCGCCGCAATGCCCAGCGGCTGGCGGCTGGCGTGGCGGCGGTTGCTACGCCAACCACCCCAGCAGCCCTTACCCCCGACCACCACCCCACTACCTAATGCTGACGCGCTCAACTCCCGCTCACCGCCTGCTGGTGCGGCTGCTCGTGGCCGCCCAGGTGCTCTACGTGCTGGGCGTGGCCGGCGCGGGCTACGCCACCACGGCCTACGGCCAGCACCTCTGGCTGGCCACCACACCCGTCGATTTGCACAGCTTGCAGTACGAAAGCTTTGTGCGCCTGCACTATATCGCCGCTGAAGCGCCGCTCACGACCTGGCACGGCCTGGCGGCCCCGCAGCGCCGCCAGGCCGTGTACGTGCTGCTGGCTACCGCGCCCGGCCCCGACAGCCTCGCCACCGTGGCGGGCGTGTACGACGCAGAGCTCAAGCCCACCGCCGGCCAGGCCGTGCTCCGCGGCTGGATTACGGACGTGTATGCGCACACCCTGGGCCTGCGCTACAACCTGGAGCGCTACTACGTGCCCGGCGACAGCCCCCTGCGCCTCGGTAAAACGAGCCCGGCCGTGCGCGTGGGCGTCAGCATCGCGCCTTGGGGCCAGGCCCGCATCGAGCGCGTGCAGCTGCTAAGGCACTAGCGCTGCTCGGCCGCCGGCAGCAGCTGGCGGTCGGTGGCACTCAGCTCGGTGATGGCGTATTTCGGCTGCGCAGTGCTATTCATCTCGTCCAGAATATCTACCATATCCTGGTACTTGGCGTGGGGGCCGGCCTTGATGAGCACGACCAGCCCGGGCTGCTGGCGGCGCCGTGCCAACAAGACCTGCCGAATGCCGTGAGCCCCAAAATCGGTGGTGTGCAGCGTGGGTACGGGTACGCTGGCATCGGCCGGGGCGGGCAAGCCAACGTAATAATAAACCCGGTGGGCTGACCCTAGCACGATGGTCAGCGCCCGCGATTGCCTGATGTCGGTGGGATGGTTAGGATCTTTCACCGGCATGGTAAGCTGCATCACATGGGGCTTGGCGAAGGTGGTGGTGAGCATAAAAAACGTCAGCAGCAAAAAAGCCAGGTCCACCATTGGCGTCATGTCGAGGCGAAAATTGTGCTTGCGGGCCCGGGGTTTCTTACCGGCTCGGGGAGTGGGCTGGTCGAGGCTAGCCATGCGGTGGGAAGGTGAAATTGAAGCCGCTACCCGCACCACGCCGGGGCACTACCAAAGCAGCAGCTATTCCTCTGGATGCCCAGCGCCTAAAAATTCCACACTCCGCCCGGCGTGAGGCAGGCGTGCAGCAAAATATCGGTCGGCAATACGTCGCTGATTTCCGCCACCGGCGCTTCGTCCAGGATATTCACCCCAATGAATAACGTACCGGGCCGGCACTGCGCCAAAAAACGATCGTAGAAGCCGCCGCCGTAGCCTACGCGCTGGCCCCGCGCATCGCAGGCCAGCAGCGGCACCAGCACCGCGTCGAGCTGTGCCGGCGCTACCTCGGCCGGGCTAGCCACCGGCTCCGGAATGCCCCAGCGATTGGCCAGTAGCGGCGTGGCCGGGGTTAAGGCGCAGTGCTTCAGTGAAATGCCATCGGGCTGCATCACCGGCGCGGCTAGCTGCCCGGGCAAGTTTTCGGCCCAGATGCGGTGGATTATCAGCCAGGTGTCGGGCTCATTCTTCGCGAGCAAGGGCAAGAATACGTGCAGCCACCGCCACGCAGCCACCGGAAAATGCTCGAAGAGTTGCTCGCCCAGCTGCTGGCTGCGCTGGGCTACCTCGGCGCTGGTCAGGGCCTGGCGGCGGGCTAGGGCGGCGCGGCGTAGGGCGGCTTTATTCAGTATCAACGGCAAGTACTACCCAATAGTGTTTTCGAAAGCTTTGAATACGAGTACTAGCAGTGCAATAAGAGCCACCAAGCTGAAATAGCTTATCCCTCCTGCACCACCGCAAACTCCAGCGCCAGCGGCTCGAAGCAAGCTAGCAGCTGCCCGATAAAGCCAGGATTGTTGACCAGGATGCTGAGTACGTTGTCGGTGCGCTCCTGCAAACCACCTTCGGGGAAGAGTTTATCCTTGAGCGCGGTAAGCTGGGCGTAGGCCGTTTCGTGCTTGGCCTCGGCGGCTTTGCTGAGGCGCTTTTCGAGGCCGGCGAGGCTGCCGGCGGCTTTTTGGGCCTCGGCGGCCACGGTTTTTACCAGCGTGGGGTCGAGGCGCTGGGCTAGCTCCTGCACCTGCTGAAAGGCAGCGGCCAGCGCCTGCTGCTGCACGGCGAGACTGATTTCTTCCTGGCCCAGCTGCGCGCCGACTTGCTTTTTTAGCTCGGCCAGCGGCTTAAATATATCGGTGGCCGTGAGGCCCAGCTTGGCGAGCTTGCCGGCGTTGGCGCGGCTCAGGTACAGGGCCGAGTTGCGGGGCAGCACGATGGGGAAAGGCACACCCAGCGCCGCAAACACGTCTTTCAACTGAAACCAATACGCTACTTCGGCCCCGCCGCCGATGTAGGCCAGGTTGGGCATCAGGATTTCCTGGTACACCGGGCGCAGCACTACGTTGGGGCTAAAGCGCTCGGGCTCAACCTGAACCAGAGCTAGCAACTCGGCCTGCGAGTGGCAGCGGGCGGTGCCGTGTACCGTTATCTGGGTGCAGTCGGCGCCGGGCGCGGCGTCGGGTTCCAGGCGCTCGCGCTTGCCCGCGTCGGTGAGAAAAAACAGGTTGAGCGGCCGCGAATACACTTGCGGCTTGTAGCTGGCGGCCGTGAGGCGGCCGTTGGTGGCCTGCACAGCCTGGTTGGAGAACTGCTCTCGTATCTCTTTCTCCAGTAGTGGCTTGAGCGCTTGCTTCAGCGCGGGCCGGTCGGCGTCGAGGCACAGCAACCCATACTCGCCGAAGAGGCTGGTGGCTAGCCGGCGGGTGGCTTCACTCAGGTTTTGGCTGCCCGTGTAGGCCTCGCGGAAGGCGGCGGGTACTTCGGGCGGCAGCTGGCTTAGCAATTCTTCGTCGAGGCCACTTAGGGCTAGCCGGCCCACGGGCCCACCCAGGCCAGCCTCGCCGCCCGGCCCGGCCCAGCTGTACGTTTTGCCGAAGAGCGGGAAGCTGTTGATTTCGGCAAAGTCGTGGTCTTCAGTGGCCAGCCAGTACACCGGCACGAAGTCGTATTGCGGGTAAGCAGCTTTTAAATCCTGGCTCAGCTTGATGGCCGTAACTATCTTAAAGACAAAGTACAGCGGCCCGGTGAGCAGGTTGAGCTGGTGCCCCGTGGTGATAGTAAACGTGGTGTCGCGGGCCAGCAAGTCGAGGTTGGCCGCCACGGTGGGTGGCACCTCGCCGCCTAGCTCGGCGTACTGAGCGCGCAGGTCGGCTACGAGGCGCTGGCGGGCTTCGGGCGAGTACGCCGCCTGCTTTTCGGCAATCTGGGCGGCGAAAGCGGCTAGCTCGGGCCGACGGTTATAGAAAGGCGCCAGGGCCGGCTGGCCAGCGATGTAATCGATAAGCAGGCCCGGAAACGCGCCGGTGGCCGCGTAAGGCAGGGTAGTACAGTCGGCAGTAGCCATGAGCGCGAAGTGAAAAAAGGAGCGCGAAATTCAGCCCAAAACCCGGCGCGGCCCGAAAAGTTGAGAGTAAGCTAGCCGCCGCGCTGGCTTTGCCGATGAAAGCAACAACGTAGGTGGCTCGTAATCATTCCATCTATGAATCCCACCCAATGCTCATTTCAGTCAATAAGGTTGATTCGGAAACGAGCCTTAGCGCACTACCTCGCCGTACAAGTCGAAGTCCGACGCTCCCGTGATGTGCACCTTGGCAAAGCTGCCCTGCGGAATGTGCAAGTCGTTGGTAGCCAGCACTAGCACTTCATTGTCAACTTCGGGTGAGTCGAACTCGGTGCGGCCCACGTAGTAGCCGCCTTCGAGCCGGTCGAAGAGCACCGTGTAGGTCTGGCCCACGCGCGACTCGTTGTAATCCAGCGATATCTGCTGCTGAATCTCCATGATGCGGTCGGCGCGCTCCTGCTTCACCTCGGCGGGCACGTCGTCGACCAGGGTGTGCGAGTGCGTGTTTTCCTCGTGCGAGTAGGTGAAGATGCCCAGGCGCTCAAATTTCGACTCTTGCACAAACTCGCACAGCTCCTCAAAATCAGCTTCCGTCTCGCCGGGGTGACCCGCGATGAGCGTGGTGCGCAGCGCAATGCCCGGCACACGGTCGCGCATCTCACGTACCAGCTCCTTGGTGCGGCGGCTCGTGATGCCGCGGCGCATGGTTTTCAGCATGTTATCCGAGATATGCTGCAACGGCATATCGAGGTAGCGGCAGATGTTGTCGCGCTCGCGCATCACGTCCAGCGCCGTCAGTGGAAACTGCGACGGGTAGGCGTATTGCAGGCGTATCCAGTCCACACCGCTGACGTCGCTCAGGCGCTCCAGCAGCTCGGGCAGCTTGCGCTCGCCGTAGGCCTGGAGGCCGTAGTACGTGAGGTCCTGGGCAATGAGAATCAATTCCTTAGTGCCCATACCCACGAGGCGTTTGGCCTCGGTCACGAGGTCTTCCATGGGCCGGTCGACGTGCTTGCCGCGCATCAGCGGAATGGCGCAAAACGAGCACGGCCGGTTGCAACCCTCCGCGATTTTGAAGTAAGCGTAGTGCTTGGGCGTGGTGAGCAGACGCTCGCCTACCAGCTCTTTTTTGTAGTCGGCCTCCAGCACTTTCAGCATCTGGGGCAGCTCCAGGGTG
>CAZERY010000100.1:0-11930 GCA_964514915.1 uncultured Hymenobacter sp. | reverse complement strand
CCTCCACAAAAATGTCGCGGAAGTAGGGCAGCACGCCCACCACCGGCACGCCGGTGAGGGCTTCGAGCTGCTGCCGGCCGTCGGCAAACAGGCGCGCATCACCCCGAAACTTATTGATAATGATGCCCTTGATGCAAGATTTTTCTTCGGGCTCCAGCAAAGCCAGCGAGCCGTACACGCTGCCGAATACGCCGCCCCGGTCGATGTCGGCCACGAGGTAGGTAGCGGCCCCGGCGTGACGCGCCATGCGCAGATTCGTAATGTCGCGGCGTTTTAAATTCAGCTCCGAGATGCTGCCTGCGCCCTCCAGCACCACCGGCGAGTGGCGCGCCGCCAGCCGGTCGTAGGCCTGGGTGGCGGCGGCAAACAGCTCCTGTCGGTCATTCTCCCGGAAGTACTCGTAGGCCGACTGCGTGCCGATGGGCCGGCCGTTGAGCACCACCTGCGAGGCCTGGTCGGAAGTCGGCTTGAGCAGCACGGGGTTCATATCGACGTGGCAGGCAATGCCCGCCGCCTCGGCCTGCACGGCCTGGGCCCGGCCGATTTCGAGGCCGTCGGGGGTCACGTAGCTGTTCAGGCTCATATTCTGCGCCTTAAAGGGCGCGGGCCGGTACCCATCCTGAAGGAAAATGCGGCAAAAACCGGCCGTAATGACGCTCTTGCCCACATCCGACGCGGTGCCGACAAACATGATGGGACGGAGCATAGTAAAAATCGGCGTCGAATAAAAAAACAAAACTAGTACCCTGGGCTCGGCTCGGCTGCCGGCCAGCTATTCTCAAACACCAGGTCAGACAAATTAGCCCGGCTGGCCCAGCCGGCGGTTTCGAGCATCGGGCGGGGGTAAAACTCGGCTACGTGGCCCAGGCACAGGATGGCCACGGGTTGCGCTCCAGCCGGCATCTGCAAAGCCAGTCGCACCTGCTCGGGGTCAAAAATAGACACCCAACCCATGCCAAGGCCTTCGGCGCGGGCCGCCAGCCACATATTTTGGATGGCGCAGGCCACCGAGGCCAGGTCCATCTCGGGTAGCGTGCGCCGGCCAAATACGTGCGCCTCGCGCTGGTCCATAAGGGCCACTACCAGCACCTCGCCGCACTCGCGCAGGCCCTCCACCTTCAGCTGCAAAAACTCCCGGCCGCGCTCGTCCAGGGCCTCAGCCGTGCGCTGGCGCTCCTGCTCCACCAGCTGGTGCAGCGTCGCGCGCCGGGCCGGGTCGGTGATGCGCAAAAAGCGCCAGGGCTGCATAAAGCCCACACTCGGGGCCTGGTGGGCCGCTTGCAGTAGCCGGTGCAGCACCTCGGGCGCGACCGGGTCGGGCAGGAAGTGCCGGATGTCGCGGCGCTCGGCGATGGCCCGGTACACGGCCGCCGTTTCAGCAGGGCTAAACTGGTTCAAATGACTGGGAAATAAGTAGTAGCTTGGACTTTGTGGTCCGAGGGCGAGCGCAGCGAGCATCTACGTTCGGGCCGTTCGACGGTAAATGCTCGCTGCGCTCGCGCTCGGACTACAAAGTCCAAGCTACTGAGTAGAGCAAGCTCTTTAGAAAAATACGCTGGCATTCAGCTTCAAATAAAATGGCGTGCCGGGCGTGAAATTAATCTCATTCACCGCCGTAGCCTCGCCGCGCAGGCGGCTGTCGGTGGCAAACTGCGCCTCATCCCACGCGGCGTTGAGCAGGTTTTGCACGGTGGCGCCCACTTGGTAGCGCGGGCGGGCGTAGCTGAGCACGGCGTCGAGCAGGAAGTAGCCCCGCGCCCGGATGCTGTTGTTCTCAATGGCCGGGCGGCTGTCGAGGTAGCGGTAGCGCAGGCTGCCGCTCAGGCCGCTGGGCGGCCGGTAGGTGAGGCCGCCGATGCTGGTAAACGTGGGCGCCAGCGGAATGTAGTTTTCGCCTGCGGCCACGCCCACCAGCCGCCCGTGGCTGAAATTAGCATCGGTATCCAGAAATAAGTTGGTAGTCAATTGATAACGAGCCGATACATCGACGCCAAAGCGCTGGCTGGGGCCCGCGCTTTCGGTGGTGCCCTCGTCGCCCGAGTACACCAGCTCGTCTTGCGAGCACAGCGTCCAGAGGGCGGCGTTGACCACCAGGCTGGGCACGGGCTTGAAGGTGCTGCCCACCTCGGCGCCGGTGGCACGGGGTAGCGCCTGGCGCGGGTCGGTGCCCCGCACCACGGCCCGCGCATCGTTGGAGTGGAAGCCCAGACCCGAGCGCACAAACAGCTGCACGGCCGGCGAGAGTTGGTAGTAAAAGTTGAGCTTGGGCGACACGCGGGCGGCGTTCACCCGCCCGCGCAGCGGCCCCGCCGCGCCGGTCGAGTCGGCTACCGTACCCCGAAAATCGAACCCGAACAAGTCGGCCCGCAGCGCCGCATTCACGGTCAGGCGCGGCGTCAGGCTCAGGGTTTCTTCGAGGTAGGCATTGAGGTTCTGCTCGTGCAGCCGGCCCACGCTCACTGTATCCAGAATCTGGCGCTGCCTGGCGTGGCGCAGCTGCAAGCCCGCATCGTCGAGACGCGTACCTACCCCCAGCGTCGAGTGCAACGCCTTGCTGCCCAGGTAGTCGTCGCGGTCGTAGGTGCCGGTGTAGCCGTAAAGGTTGCGCCCGGTGTCGCGCTGGTCGATCTCGTCGCCATTCACCGGGTCGTTCTTGAAAAAAGTAAAGTTGGAGAACAGGTTGAAAGCGTAGCGCGAGTAGTACACCTGCTGGCGCAGGGTCGCGTCGTGGGGCAGCGCGGTGGTCAGGATGGCATAGGCGTTGGTGCGGCTGGTCTGGCCGCCCTCGCTCGGGTCGAGGCTGCCAAATCGGGAGATAAGCCCTTCACTTACAGCCCGGTCGGGAATCTGGCCACTGGCATTCCAGGTGGAAGTAAAATGTGAGCACAGCAGCGTCAGCGAGGTTTTTTCACTGAGCTGGCTGGTGTATTTGGCCAGCCCGTTGAAGCGCTTAAAGTGCTGCGGGTTATCAAAATACGAATTGGTGAAGTTGTATTCGGCGGCTACGTAGGCGCTTTCGGGCCGCTTGCTGAGCAGGTGGTGGGAGCCCAGCAAGTCGAGCAGTACCAGGGCGCGGTAGGTCTGGTACTGGCCGGCTTCGACCTTCACCTGGCTGTGGTCGAGGCTGGTTTTGGTGCTGAACTCGGCCGCGCCCGCCGTGGCAAAGTCGCCAAAGCGCGCCGTATACGGCCCTTTATACACCTTGAGCTGCTCCACCGTTTCGGGAATCACGAAGTGAAAATCGGCGTATCCCTGGCCGTGGGCGTGGCTCACCATGTTTACCGGCAGCCCGTCGATATTCACCAAAAAGTCGGTGCCGTGGTCGGCATCGAAGCCCCGCACAAAAATCTGCTCGGCCTTGCCGCCGCCCGCGTGCTGGGCAATGAACAAGCCCGGCACCAGCCGCAGCAAGTCCTGGGCCGAGTTGAGGGGCCGCAGCGTCTGGTCGATGTGGGAAATGGCGGCCAGCGTCTGGTTGGGGTCGCGGGGCTGGCTCACGGTTACTTCGGCCAGGTTGAGGTTGGCCGTGGCGAGGGCAATGGCCAGGCCCCGCGTCTCGCCCGCCACCAGCGTGACCGCTTGGCTTTTAGCCTTATAGCCCAGCGTGCCCGTGCGCAGGGCGTACGTGCCCGGCTTGAGGCCCGCCAGGCGAAACTGCCCCAGCGCATCGGTGGCCGTGCCGCCGGGCTGCCCCACCAGGCCCACGCTCACGCCCGCCAGCGGCCGGCCCGACAGCGAGTCGGCCACCGTACCGCGCAGGGCCGCCGGGCTTTGGGCCGCCACCGAATGCGTAGCGGCCAAGCCCAGCGCAACCAGCCCCCAAAAGGCTGTATTTAAGTGCAATACAGAAGTTGTGGGCTGCCCAGCGTTTCGCAAAGCAGTGGCTAGTAGGCGGGCGCGCCAAGCCACCTTGGGCCAGCGCAACATACGGAAAACTACGCCCCTGGCGCGGCCGGGGGAAAGCGAGGGGTAGGGCATGATACAACGCGCCTTTCTGCCGAAGGCCGGGACTGTATGAAGCAAGCGGCAGGTCTTCTGACTTCCCCCGCTGCCCGATGGCCTTCCCATCCGCGTTACGGGACAGTGGCACTAAGTATCGAGCAGGTTGAGAGGGGGTTACAGCAGCGGAGACTGTCCCGGAATTACACCGGATTCCCTTTTAAAGTCGCCCCGCACCGCGGAAACGACTACCATTTGCGGGAGCGAAGGTAGGGCCAGTTGGGCATAACGCCGCTAGCCTAAGCCCTGCACGCTCTCCACCAGCGTATACACTCCAATAGCGATGGAAAACGCCCCCACCACGTAGTTGAGCAGCTTGAGCGAGGGCTGCCACCGACTCGAAAACCGCGTGGCCGAAAAAGCAAACAGGCACCCGTAAGTGGTCATAGAAACCAGAATTCCAGCGCTTTGCAGCACGATAATCCACACGGCAGCCGTGGTGTTGCGGGCGGCTAGGGTGAGGGCAATGGTGCAGGCACCGCCCGTGCCGGCCAGCCCGTGCACCATGCCCACCCAGAACGAGCGGCTAAGCCCTGTCGGTGGCCCTAGGGGGGAAGGTGCTTTAGTTGGCAAGGGTTTGGGCTTGCGAAAGTTGCGCCGAATAGCCAGCACGCCCAGCCAAATCATGAGCGGCCCGATGGCTAGCTCTACTTGCGCGGCGATGTGCAGCGAAAGCGTCGATTTTAGCAAAATAATCAGGCTGGCGAACACGATTAGTGTCAACGAGTGGCCCAGTGCCCAGTGCGAGGAGCGCCAGATAACGCGCCATAGCCGCCCCGCGCCCTGCTTCTGCTCGGTGGCCAGCACCGCCACGGCCGCCATGTGGTCGGGCTCGAACGAGTGCTGAATGCCAAGTAGCAGGGAGTCAATAAATAATGGGCTGAGCATGGGGGCAGGTGGGGCAAAGTAGCGGGCAAAGGTAGCCGCCTCAACAAAGGGGCTGCCCTGCGGCGAGGCCGTTGAGAAAGCTGCCCCGGCAAGCCTGCCCCCAACTAGCGCGGCTTCAAATTCAGAGTCCGGTCCGACGGCGGTAAGCCGTCCGACCGGTTGCCGAGCGAACGATGGCTGCTTTGGTAGGGCAAGGGGCGCGCCCGAGCAACCGGTCGGACGGCTGCGCCGTCGGACCGGACCCAAATCTCAGAAATGCTCCGTCTGAATAGGGCCGGCTTATTAGCGCGGTTTCCAAGTTAGTGTACGTGGGAGCCACAATGGGCAAACCAGTTTTTGGCATCGGCTTCGGTCAGCCACTCCGCCGCGGCCCGCATAGCGTCTTCGAGCAGGCCGCGGGTACGTGCCTGCGCCGTGCGTAACCAGGGTTTGAGCTTGCTAAAGGCCAACGTAATCGGCTTGAAATCAGGGGAATCAGGGGACAAATGCCGCCGGGCGCCGTAGCTGTGCGCTACTTCGTCCAGGCCCGCCACTTTATGCACCGACAGGTTGTCGAGTACTACCACAGCGCCTGGCGGCGGGGGAGGCCCAAGCACTTGGTCCAGGTAGGCGGCAAAAACGTTGCCGTTCCCCGCCCCGTTGACGCTGCATAGCGCGCCCAAGCCATCAGGCGTAAGCGCGGCGAGACCCGTCACGTTCGGGCCGTTGTGCAAAGGCACGGCTTGGGGCAGGCGCTTCCCGTCAGGGGCACGACCATAGCGGCGGCAGTAGGGCAGATTCGCACTGGTTTCATCGACAAAAACAAAGTGCGTAAAATATTCTCTGGCAAGTGCTTCCACAACTTCTTTCCGCAAGGCTACGACCCGCTCGGTGTCGCGCTCAGCGGCGTGAACGCTTTTGCGTTTCCAGCCCAGGCGCTCACACGCCCGCCAGATGGCGCTGGTGCCCAGCACGGGGCCACCGGCGGCTAGCAGGGCCTGCGCCACTTCGGCCGGGGTCGCATCGGGCTGCTCGCGCAGGCAGGCGAGCAGGCGTTGGTCTGCGACGGTATCCAGGCGCGGAGCCGGGCCCGGGTGCGACGGGAGCGCGGCGAGCTTGCCCGTGGCGCGCTCCCGATGGAAGAGCTTGTTGGTGAAAGCTACTGAAACGGCAACGCGGGCAGCTACCTGCTAAATTTTGGCCCCGGGCTCGGCGCACGCAGCGGCCACGCGCTCCCGTAAATCCTGTGAATAAGCTCTCTCTCGCCCTATACCACTAAAGTGTGTACCCCAACTTGGAAACCGCGCTAGCCATCCGTATTCTCCGAACCCTACTCCCCGGCGCCCGGCTCGGCTAGCTGCGCATTGATGAGGGGCGTTCGAGGAGCCAGGAAGAACCCAGTGAGACTGGCAAAAAGTATCGGCACCGGCTGCTGAAACCCGGTGAGCGTAGCTAGCAAGATGGCCGTGCTGATGGGCGTGCGCGTGGCGCAGGCGTTGAGCGCGGCCATGCAGCTAATCATGGCGAGCGGGAGGCTCTGCGACGGAAAAACGGTGTGGATCAGCAATCCCAGCGTAGCCCCCACAAAAAACAGCGGAATGATGAAGCCGCCGCGCCAGCCCGACGTCACGGTGAGCGCGATAGCCACGATTTTGACGGCCACTAGCCCCACCAAAAAAGTGATGGTAAAATGGCCTTCCAGCAGCTCAGCTAGCTGCTCGTGGCCGAAGTAGCGCGCCAGCGGTACGTAGTAACCCAGCCCGCCCAGCAGCAACCCGCCGCCCGCCATCTGTAAGTAAATCGGCAGCCGCAGGCGGCCAAACCCACGCCGCAGCTGGCGCACCAAGGCGATAAAAACCCAGCCGACCGCCGTGGCCACCACCGCGTAGCCCACGGCATAAAAGGCGTCGTTGAGCTGCGGCGTGCCTTCCATCGGGAAATGCCAGGTTGGCCCAATGCCAATGTGCGTTATCAGAATGAAGACAACAAAGCTGGCGCAGCTCGCCACAAACGCCGGAATCAGGGCCTGAAAATACTCGCTTAAATGCTTGTGGTGCAGGATTTCGAGGGAAAAAAGCCCCCCGCCCAGCGGCGCCCCAAACAGCGCCGTGAAGCCCGCTGCCATGCCCGCAATGCTCAGCGTACGCAGTCCCTCGCCGCGCACCCGCAGCTTCTGGGCTATCCAGCTGGCCGTCGAGCCCGTCACTTGCACCAGCGGCGCCTCGGGCCCGGCACTGCCGCCACTGGCAATGCACAGCAGCGACGAAAGCACCATAGCCAGGTTGTTGCGGGGCTCTAGACGCCCGCCCCGAAACCGGATGTTGTTGACTAGCAAGCTCATCTCGCCAGGGTCGCCGAGGCGGTGAATGATGAGGCCCGCCAGCAAGCCCGCGCCGCCCATCAGCGGCACCACCCACCAGCCCGTAACCAGCCCCAAAAGCCGCAGCAACTGCGCCAGCACCAGCCAATAAGCGCCCGCGATAATGCCGCCGACCAAGCCCACCAGCACCCACAAAAAGAACGTGCGGCTGAAAACAAACGGGTTGAATTGCAGCGGCCGGCTGGCCTGCTGGCGCATCGCCAGCGCCCGGCGTCGGGTATTAAAATTCATAGCGAAAAACTAAAAGCCCGGCTAACTGGCTACCTCACCTAACGATTGTCGGGTAGCACTAGCTGCGGCAGACAGTAATAATGCGCCTGAAGGCGCAGATAATCAACGCGCTAAAAAATGCTGGTTTCCCGCGGTCACCGCCTTCATAGCTCGGACGCAATAGATTATGGCGAGCTCCTATCGTTGCGCACGTAATCAGGCTGGGGTAGCCGAAAGGTGCGCCCACCATGCCCTGCGCACCACCGATGCCGAAGCGCGCTACCTTAGCCTGCCTGGTCCGGTTGCCGAACGGGTATTTCTGTTCTCGCTGGAAGAGCTGTTCTTACTGCACGACTTGCTGGTGAGTGCCGCGCTGCTGGTTGAAGTAGAAAGTATCCTGGCCCAGCCGAGCCGCCAGAAACCTGGTTCTTGCTAATAGCTATTTGGTTGATTTAAAAAGGCTTATCTTGACGAGTGCCGCGCGGGACCCGTGCTACTCTGGTGTCCAAACGGCCAGGGCTGATGCGATAACGCCAAACGAACTCTACTATCTTTACCCAGCTTCCGCGGGCCTTTCCGGCGGGGTCCCAAACGCTGGGCACGTAGTATACTTACGCAAGTAGCAAGCAGCTTACGCTTTCTATAAAACCAAAAACGGCCGCCCTTCGCCCGTTTTTACCCTCTTTTTAGCATGGATGAATTTATGCAAGCTGCCATCGACGAAGCGCGCCTCGGCCGTTCGCAGGGTGGTATTCCCATTGGCTCCGTACTGGTGCGGGCTGGCAAGCTGGTAGCCCGTGGCCACAACAAACGCGTGCAGGAGGACTCGGCCATCAAGCACGGCGAGATGGACTGCCTCACCAATGCTGGCCGCCAAAAAAATTACCGCGATACGGTGATTTACAGCACGTTGATGCCGTGCTACATGTGCGCCGGCACTATCGTGCAATTCAAAATTCCTAAAGTAATCGTGGGCGAATCGCGCACCTTCGACGGAGCGCGCGAGTTCATGCAAAGCCACGGGGTCGAAGTCATCGACCTCGACCTACCCGAGTGCGTAGCAATGATGAATGAGTTTATCAAAGCCGAGCCGACGCTTTGGAACGAGGATATTATGGAAGAGTAGCCACTAGTAATTCAGCCGATCGTTCCCACTTGCTTGCTTGTAAAATCCTTCTGTCTCCACGATTTTCGGGGCCGAGGCGTCCAGTGGCTAGTACCGCAAGCCGGTCCAATGCAGGAGCTGACCCCGGAAGGGTAGGGACCGATCGGCAAAAAACGCCAGCAAGTCGGCGGCCGAGGCAAACCCATCGGCTTGGGCCAAAGCTAGTAGCTCAGTCGGGTTGAGTGATCGGCCATCAACCGAGCAGAGCTCGTCGCTAGTCAAGTGGAAGTCTTGCACCAAGATAATCGGCCGCGGCGACCAAAACTCGTATTGGTCCGGCTGGTGGGCGTTGGCGCAAAATTGCGCGATTTCGCCGGCCTGCCACCGCTGACCTTCGCGAATGGTGTGCACCTTCGTGCCCGCCACAATAGTGAAAATAAATGACTCGTTAAAACCGAGAATCATACGTCTGCCTGCCGGAGCTGAATTGGTGCTGACTAGCCAAGTGGTTGGCTGCTACGCATCGAGCGTATCGACTAGCGGCACGTGCACCGTGCCCGCCCGCTCTTTTAGGGGCCGGCCCTGCCGCCCGCTGCGTTGCGCCTGAATCTCAGCCACAATGCACAGCGCGATTTCCTCCGGCGTCTCACTCCCCAAATCCAGTCCAATGGGGCTGTGTAGCCGCTCGCGCAGCTGCTCCACCAGTGCTACCGGAGCTACATCCAGCTCATCCAACAAGCGTTGCGCCTTGAGGCGCGGCCCAAGCAGTCCAATGTAGGGCGCGGGCGAATCGAGTAGCGTTTGCAGCGCGGCCAGGTCGTAGGCGTAGTTGTGGCTGAGTAGCACGTGGTAGGCCAGCGGGTCGGGCACGGTGGTTTCCAGCTCGCGCACGGGCACGATGCGCACCGCGGCCGCCTCGGGGAAGCGGGCGGCGGTAGCCAGGTTGGGGCGGCCGTCCACCACCGTGATGTGCCAGCCGAGCGAGGCAGCTAGGTGCACCAGCGGCTGCGCATCGTTGCCCGCCCCGTACACTACCAAGCGCAGCGGTGGCGTCAGCACTTCGAGTAGCGCCCGCACCGGGCCGGCGTTGGTGTCAAGTTCTAGCACCCGCGACTGGCCCTGCGCCAGGGTGGCGCGGGCGGCTTCGGCCAAGGGCCCGGCCAGCAGGGCCGTGCCGCGCACTACGCCAGTGTCAGCCAGCAGCAGGCGCTGGCCCACGGCGGCTTTTAGGCCAGTGACATCGGTTTCAAACACCGTGGCTAGCACGGCCGGGGCGGGATGCTGCGCAAAGCTGCGCAAAATCTCCAGCGGGTTGTGGTCGTCCTGAAAATTCAATGGCTCCAGCAAGATGCGCACTACGCCCTGGCAGCCAGGGCCCAGGCCATGGCGCGGGTCGTCTTCGTCGCGGGTATCGTAGGTGACGAGCGCCGGCTCGCCCTGGAAGATGGCGCGCCGGGCTCGTTGCCGGGCATCGCCTTCGAGGCAGCCACCGCTGATGGCCCCGGTCAGCTCGCCGTCTTCGGTCACGAGCATGCGCGCACCGGGCCGGCGGTAGGCCGAGCCCAGTACCTCTACCACCGTGGCCAGGGCGCAGGGGCGTTGGGCAGCGCGGTGCTGGTCGTAGGCCAGAAACAAGCGTTGGAGTTCGGTCATTATAGGGAGGAAGGTAGCCTAAGTAGTACGCCCAGCGATGGGGCGGGGTTATGTGAACCGCTCATTACGCTTCGGAGTTTCTGGGGCGCCGTGGGCTGGGTAAGTCCGCGCGGGTAAAACCGTCGGGCGCTCCCGGGTGTAGACTCCCGGAGCCCACGGTACACCTGCGCGCTAATGTGGGCCAGCCGGCCGGAGTGGCCGGCCGAAGCAGTATTGCCCGAAGCGCACGTGCTGCTGCAAAACCCTATCCTGACTATCGGCCAACGTGCGGATAGCCTGCACTTTGCCAGCCACTCCGGGTTTGGGCGGTTTGTCGGAATAATACTGCGGCGGCGTCGGCTAGCTATCGGCAGCACTTACAAGCCACCAGTAGCCGGCCGCGACGTGCGCATCGTACTTTAGAGTAGCGTCCACAGCACACCGACTCCGAAACCGAACTTTAGCCCAATCTTCCCGCCGTTTGGCCCTTCCACGCTGCGCCCGCCGCGCAGAGCTTTGTAGCATGAAAATCATTGTCACCGGTTCCCTCGGGAACGTCAGCCGGCCCCTGGCCACCGAGCTCGTACAGAAGGGCCATACCGTCACAGTTATCAGCAGCAAGTCCGCCAAGCAGGCCGAAATCGAAGCCTTGGGTGCCACCGCTGCCATTGGCTCGCTAGCCGACGCAGACTTCCTGGCTGCCACCTTCGCCGGCACCGATGCGGTGTACGCGATGGTGCCGCCGAGCTTCACCGAGCCCGATTCGCGCGCCTATTTCCAACGCATCGGCCGCAACTACGCGCAGGCCATCCAGCAAGCGGGCGTGCCGCGGGTGGTACAGCTCAGCAGCTGGGGCGCGCACCGCGACCACGGCACCGGCGGCATCCTCGGCTCGCACGATGTGGAGGAAATTCTGGCGGCGCTGCCGGGCCTGGCGCTGACGCACCTGCGCCCCACTTCCTTCTATACCAACTACTACGGTTTCGTCGGCCTGATAAAAGGGGCGGGCTTCATGGGCGCCAACTGCGCAAATACTCGCCGGGTGGCGCTGGTGCATCCCCGCGACATTGCCGCGGCTGCCGCCGAAGAACTGACCAGCCCCGCCGCCCCTGCCGGCCGCACCGTGCGCTACGTAGCCAGCGACGAGCGCACGCCCGACGAAGTCGCGCATGTGCTGGGCGCCGCCATCGGCCGCCCCGACCTGCGCTGGGTAGCCTTCTCGGACGAGCAAATGCGGGAAAACCTCCTCAAAAACGGCCTGCCCACCAGCACCGCCGCCGACATCGTAGACATCTACGCCAGCATGAACAGCGGGGCCTTGGGTGAGGACTACGAGCAGCACAAGCCTATTTTGGGCAAGGTGAAGCTGGAAGATTTCGCGAAGGAATTTGCGGCTGCTTTTTAGGGGCGGCAACTAGTAGTCAAGCAAGGTGAAACGCCCCGCATCCACCAGGTGCGGGGGGTTATGGCTATATTGCCGCTTCTTGCATTATTAGAGCAGTTCCCGGGTTGGTGTACACCTTTTTACGGAATTAAAAATTAGAAATGATAAATTAAAATTTTGGTAGCCAGATTTTTAATTTATCATTTCTAATTCCGCCTACCAAGTAGAGAGCTGCTCTAGGTATGAGGGACGCTATCGGGCTACAGCGAATATTGGGAAGGTAAGAGTAACTTCAGCTTGGGTGTAATTCAAAACTACGCGCTGGGGTTGTAACTTAGGGTATCACCTGCCTG
>CAZERY010000099.1:0-12023 GCA_964514915.1 uncultured Hymenobacter sp. | reverse complement strand
GCCTCAGCAGCATCCTTATCGCCAACCGCCTGTGCAACTCGACCGGCGGCCTGCTCGTGCTCACTGGTCTGCAAGACCACGTGCTGAAGCTCATCACAATTAGCAAGCTCGAGTCGGTACTGCACATCCTGCCCACCGTGGAGGAAGGCATCGACCGCGTCTTTTTGCACGCCATCGAGCGTGACCTGACGGACAAAGAATAGTTTTTCTCAGCTGTTAGCTATTGGCTGTTAGCGACTAGTTCTCCCCACGGAGTACTACGGGCTAACAGCCAGTAGCTTTTTTAGCGTTTGGCCATTTCTACATGGTCACTGCTAGCTAAAAATCTAACAGCCACTAGCGTTGCACCCGTGAATTTCGAGCTTCAGATATTGGGTAGTGGTTCGGCCACGCCGATGGTAGGCCGCTACCCCACCGCCCAGCTGCTGGCCGTGGGCGACGGCCGCTACCTCATCGACTGCGGCGAGGGCACTCAGCTCCGGCTGCTGGAGCACCGCCGCCGGCTTAGCTCGTTGCGGGTAATATTTATTTCGCACCTGCACGGCGACCACTACTACGGGCTGTTTGGGCTGCTGAGTACGCTCAGCCTGCAAGGTCGCCAAGAGCCCCTGACGGTAGTGGGCCCGCCCGGCCTGGAGCTGGCGCTTACCACCGCCGCCTTCCACTCGCGGATGCAGCCGGGCTATCCCATCACTTTCGTGCCCATTGATACCGAGGCTCACGCCGTGGTGTATGAAGATGCCCAGGTGCGGGTATGGTCGCTGCCCATGCGCCACCGTATTCCGTGCGCTGGCTACCTCTTTGAGGAGCAGCCCCGCCGCGATAAGCTCGTGAAGGACAAGCTACCCACGGGCCTTACGCCCGCCGAGCTCAGCCAGCTGGCCCAGGGCCAGGACCTGCCGGCCGACCCGGCTACCGGCCGCCCAGCCGTGGCGCACGCCGACGTTTCGGTGCCCGCCGCGCCACCGCGCCGCTACGCGTTCTGCTCCGATACCCTCTACACGCCCGAGCTAGCCGAGCTGGTGCACGGCGTCGATTTGCTGTACCACGAGGCTACTTTTTTGCACGGTCTGCGCGAGCGCGCCGCCCAAACTCACCACAGTACCGCCCGCCAAGCGGCTACGCTCGCCGCCTCGGCCGATGCTCATCGCTTGCTCATCGGGCACTTTTCTTCGCGCTACAAGCAGCTGGATGCCCACTTGCAGGAGGCGCGCGAAATTTTCCCCTGGACGGAGCTAGCCACCGAAGGCCTGGTAATAAGCGTGTAGATGGGGCAGGTTTGCTAAAAGAACGCCATGCCCAGTACCGCTACCCACGCCCACAAAAAGCAGCAGCTCTACCTCGTGCTCAGCGGCATATTCCTGGTGAATGCTTTGCTGGCCGAGATTATTGGCGTGAAGATTTTTTCGGTCGAAAAGACCTTTGGCCTCACCGGCAACCTGACCGCCGGCGTGCTGGTGTGGCCCATCGTATTCATCACCACCGACGTTATTAATGAGTACTTCGGGCGTAAGGGCGTGCTGCGCATTACCTTCCTCACGGTGGGGCTTATTTTGTACGCCTTCCTGGTTATCCTGGGCACGACCAAGCTCGTGCCGGCCGACTTTTGGCTCGATTTGAATAAGACCGATGCGCAAGGCCGGCCTTTTAATATCGAGTTTGCTTACCAAAGCATTTTTCGGCAGGGGCTAGGCATTATCATCGGCTCGCTGGTGGCGTTTGTGATTGGGCAGGTGCTCGATGCCAGTGTGTTTCAGCTGTTTCGGCGCGTCACGGGGAGCAAGTTTATCTGGCTGCGGGCCACGGGCTCCACGCTCATCTCGCAGCTCGTCGACAGCTTCGTGGTGCTCTACGTGGCGTTCTACTTATTTGGCAACTGGTCGATGACCCAGGTGCTCGAAGTAGCCAAGTTTAACTATTGGTATAAGTTTGCGGCTGCCATCGTGCTCACGCCGCTGCTTTATTTGGCGCATTACCTGATTGACCGTTACCTGGGCCCAGCCGAAACGGCGGAGTTGCAGGAAGAGGCGCTGGGGGATGAGAGCGTGTAAGATCTTTAATTTTTATTGTATGCGTCTACTATTTTTGCTCGTCTTTTTAGCGCTACCTCAGCTTTCGCAAGCGCAGTTTAACCGTTTTGAAACAGGCTCCTATGTACTAGCTGCTAACCCGGCTGTGCGTCACACGAGTGAACTCAAACTACGTAGCGGCAACTTGCTGCTTGCTAAGAACACTAATGAAAAAAATATCAAGCTGACTCCAGATCAGGTTAGCTCTTTTCGGCTAGGCACTCGAAAATTTACGGTGGCGGGCGACTTCCACGCTAAGGGTGGGCTAGGGGGCTTGAACGTCACCAAAGCGTTTGTTGAGCAACTCGATAGTGGCCAGGTTATTCTACTGAGTTATGCATTTCAGGTAGGTGCTCCCATGTCCATGGGTAGTGGAGGGGCTATGATGGGCGGTGGGTCCTATTCTGCTAACGTATATCTTTTGCAATGGCCAGGTGAAGAGGATGTTACTCCTGCGCAAGGAGGCGCTTACTCGAGCGGGGGTAAGAATTTCCGCGAAGCAGTGCGTCCCTTTTTTATAGGGCGCCCCGACCTGCTAAAGATGCTAGATGACAAACGTATAACGACGTCTAATCTGCCAGAAGCTGTTCACGCACTTAATTAGGACTTACGCACTTGAAATTCAGGAACCGCCTTCATCGGCTGGAAACAGCGTTTCTGTGCGGTCAAAAAAACATTTGCATTTTAGTCAAATTATTGATTATCATGCACTTGATTTTTGAGCGCGTAAGTCCTGTTAATAATAACCTACCGTTCAGCATCAAATTAACGCAGCCTTTCGGGGTGTATTAAGTTTTCCTATGTCCCGCATCCTCACCGGCATCCAGAGCACCGGCCGGCCCCATCTGGGCAACCTGCTCGGCGCCATTCTCCCGGCCATCGAGCTCTCGAAAAACCCGGTCAACGAGTCGTTGTATTTCATTGCCGATTTGCACTCGCTCACCACCGTGCGCGACCCCGCGCTGCTGCGCCAGAATACCTATGCCGTAGCCGCCGCCTGGCTGGCCTGCGGCTTCGACACCGAGAAAAACCTGTTCTACCGGCAGTCCGACGTGCCGCAGGTAACTGAGCTGACCTGGTACCTGTCGTGCTTCACGCCCTACCCAATGCTGGCCAACGCGCACAGTTTCAAGGATAAGAGCGATAAGCTGTCGGACGTGAACGCCGGCCTCTTCACCTACCCGGTGCTGATGGCGGCCGACATCCTGCTTTACGACGCCGAAATAGTGCCGGTGGGCAAAGACCAG
Source organism: uncultured Hymenobacter sp. (assembly GCA_964514915.1). Taxonomy (GTDB): domain Bacteria; phylum Bacteroidota; class Bacteroidia; order Cytophagales; family Hymenobacteraceae; genus Hymenobacter. Next base: position 8,707 of record CAZERY010000099.1, on the reverse strand, counting down.
ATTCAGCACCTCGAAATAGCCCGCGATATCGCCCACGCTTTCAATAGCCGCTACGGCGATACGCTGGTGCCGCCCCAGGCCCGCGTCGATGCCGAGCTGATGACTATTCCGGGCCTCGACGGCCAGAAGATGAGCAAAAGCTACGGCAACATCATCGACGTGTTTGCGCCCGAAAAAGAGCTGCTCAAAACCATCCGCAGCATTATTTCGGACAGCACGCCGCTTGAAGCACCCAAGAACCCTGCTACCGATACCACCTTCAAGCTTTATTCGCTGCTGGCCAGCCCCGCTGAAACGGCCGACCTGCGCCAGCGCTACGAAGCCGGCGGCTACGGCTACGGCCACGCCAAGCAGGCGCTGTATGAGCTGATTTTACGGCGATTCGCCGCTGAGCGTGAGCGCTTTAATTTCTATATGAATAACCTGCCCGAAATTGACGCGCAGCTAGCCATTGGGGCTCGCCGTGCCCAAGAGTACGGGGCTGCCGTGCTAGCCAAAGTGCGTCAAAAGGTGGGGTACGGTGCTCTGTAGCCGGTAGGAGTAGGCACGAAAAAGCCCTGGTGCTACGCTACGTAGTGCCAGGGCTTTTTTTGGAGTGTTGCTAAAGGGCTTTAGCCAGCTAGCCAGGCTAGCCGCGCGACAGGATTATCACTGCGTACGGGCCCAGGGCGAAGTGGCCGTGTTGTGCATAGCCATCTTGTTCGCCTTCTGCGGTCTGGGTGCCGTGGCAGGGAAAATCCTGAAAATCCTGGTCGTAACCGTGCCAGTCGGAGTTGAAGCGCACCGTCCAATCTCCGCCGGCGGGCAGGCCAATTGCATACTCTTGGTGCGCCCGGTTGGCAAAATTGACGACCACCACGGTAGCGTCGGCCGGGCTGCCGTCCCAGCGGGCAAAGGCCAGCACCTTGTCGTCGTTGTTGACGTGGAATACGTGGCAGCCTTGGCCGCGCAGGCCAGGCGTGACGCCGCGCAAATCGCGCCGCAAGGCAATCAGGTCGCGGTAGAGCTGCGTGAGACCGCCGTGCGCCTCGGCCCAGCTCCATTCCAGAGGCTCGGTATCGTTGAAGGAGCCGGGTGCCAGGAACTCCTGGCCCTGAAACAGCATCGGAATGCCGGGTGCCGTGAGCACCAGGCCCGCACCCAGCACCATACGCTTTTTGGCAAAGTAGTTTTCGACATCACCCCCGCCGATTTCTTCGGGTAGGCGGCACTTGCCATTGGCTACCTCGTCGTGGCTTTCGGTATAGATAATGCGCTGGAAGGCATCACCATTATAAGCGGTGCAAACGGCGCGGGCCACGGCGTACATATCGCGGTCGCCATCTTCCATCGTCGTAAGAGCCTCGTGCACGGGGTAGATAAACGAAGCCGACCACTGGGCCGAAAAGCCCTCGCCGCCGCCTGCGGTAGTAGCGGTAATAGCTGGGTTGGAGCGCAGGTCTTCCGCAATGGTGATTTTCCAGGGCTGGCGGCTGTGGATTTCTTCGTTTACCCAGCGCATGAGGCTCCAGCCGTCGGGTAGGTCGGCGCCGGGGTCTTCCTCGCCGCGCACATTGCGGATGAAGGCAATCGCATCCATCCGCAGGCCGTCGCAGTGGTAGTCTTCGAGCCACATTAGGGCGTTGTCGCGGATGTAGCGGCGCACTTCGGGGCGGCCGTAGTCGGGGCGGTTGTGGCCCCAGGGCGTTTCGGCGCGCCAGTCGTTGTAGAAGTAAATACCACCGCCGTCATTCTCCTGCCAGCCATCAAACTGCCACAGGTCGAGGTCGCCGGGCCCAAAGTGGTTGTACACTACATCCAGAATCACGGCGATGCCGTGTTGGTGGGCCGCTTTTACCAGCTCGCGGAAGGCTTCGCCTCCCCCGTAGTCGCTTTCCAGCGCGAAGGGATTGGAAGGGTTGTAGCCCCACGAGTAAGCCCCCGGAAACTCGGTGGCCGGCATTATTTCGATGCAATTCACGCCGAGGCCTTGCAGGTAGTCCAGGCGCTTTATTACATCGCGGAAAGTGCCGGGGTGGCCGGTTTCCTGCACGTTGAAGGTGCCGATGTGCAGCTCATAGATAACGAGGTCGTTCCAGGCGGGCATCTGGAAATTATCACCTTCCCAGTCAAAATCCTGGGGATCGAATACCAACGAGTGGCCCGCCGAATTGGTGACGGCCCGCGCGTAGGGATCGTTGCGCGTCAGCTCGCCGGTAGGGGTAGTCAAGGCAAATTTATAACCCGCGCCGGCCGGCACGCCGGGCAGGTCGGCGGCCCAATTGCCGTTATCTTCGGCCTGGAGCGGATGCGCGTTTTTATCCCAATTATTGAAGGTGCCGATAACCGACACGCGGCTGGCAGCCGGGGCCCATACCCGGAAGGTAGTGCCCGCTGGATGGGGCAGCGCCCCAAAGCCAGCCCGGATGGGGGCCTGAATGGCGGCAACGGACCCCGCAGTATTTTCAGTAGTGGTCGGTTTGGCAGCGGGCTTGGCCTTGGTAGAAACCTTAGCCTTATGTTTGGAAAGGGTAGAAGCGGGCATAAAAAAAAGCTGTCGCGCTGGCCCCACGGTGGGGCCGACTGGCGCGGCCAGCGGGTAATACCAATTTATACGAAGCTGGGCCATTCCGGGATATACCTGGACTATTGAGGTTCCTTGCTATACCTGAGAATTGCCTGAGCTTTTGAGTAAAGGGCCAGTAATCACCAGACTTAAAGAGCAAGACTATTGCTTGCTGAATCGGCGGACTACGCGGCCCAGGGCCGTGTGCAACTCAACGAAATAAACTCCGGCCGGCAGGGTCGCCACGGCTAGGGTAGTAGCGCCGGCCAAGGTGCTGCCTTGCCGGACGGTTTGGCCGGTAGCATTGCGGATGGCGTAGGTAGTGGGCTCTTCGCTGGCCAGCGTAATGCTTTCGAAGGCGGGGCTAGGGCTGAGGCTAAACTCGGGTGCTGCGCCAGCCGCCACCACCACGGTAGCCGAATAGGTGGTAGTGCCACCCTGGTCTACCTGCTTGAGGCGATAGTAGCGCAGGCTAGCCAGCGTCTCCGGGTCTAGAAAGGCATAGCGGCTGGGTTGGGCAGTGGTGCCGTGGGCCGGCTTACTGGCGATAGTCGTGAAGGCGTAGCCATCGGCCGAGCGCTGAATGTCAAAGTGATTGTTGTTTAGCTCACTAGCCGTGATCCAGCGCAACTGGGTACCGGCTACCACGTGGGTGGCAGTAAAGCTGGTGAGCTCCACGGGCAGCGCTACGATAGTGCCGGGCGCAAAGTCGACCCCGCGCAGGGCTTGGTTAGGCTTCGCCGTCACCCGGGAAGTCACTGCGGTGGTGCTCGGCGCGGCATTGTAGGGATTACTATCGGTCACGGTTACTACTTGATTTCCTCCGGCCGCCGTTGGGGTAGTAGCATAGATGGTCACACTACCATCGGCATTGAGCGTGCCGGTGAGGCCCCGGTAAGCTGCGCCAATGGTTCCTTGCTTGATCCAAGTACTGCCATCAAACGACCACTTCTGAATGCCGCTTGCCGATCCACCGCCGCCGTCATCGGCAATGTAGGCTGCGTCGATGCCGGGCACTGCCGCATCGCGGTCGAGTAGGACGAAACCGTAGGGGCTGCCCACTACATCATTATTCGGCGTAACTATCCCGGTATTGATAAAGGAGGTAGCGGGTTGATTGGCTGAAGTATTTGTGGCACTACCTACCAGGTAAATACCTGGAGTGGTACCCGAGCGGGTTGAGAAATAAACTTGGCTGCGGTAGATATGTACCACCCGTGCGGTGGCAATAGTAGTGCTGGTGATGCTAGAGGAAGTTGCTCCCGAAGCAGCATAGCGAATGCCCCCGTCGCTGCCCGCCAGTACAAAGCCACTGCCATCGACGCTAGCCGCCGAGCGAATGTTGGCCGTGGAGAAAGCATCGGTCAGCGCCGTCGAAATGCCGGGAAGCTGGTTGCTGCCGATGCGCGCCACGGTGCGCGGGATAGTAGCTGCCGACGAGGTAGCAACCTCCATGAAGCCCGGCTCAGCATTATAGCCCGTGGTGAGTAAGTATTGCCCATTGGCCGATAGCGTCATCATACCTTCGGAAGAGCTGGTGCCGCTGTTAGTCAACTTATTATCGGTGCCCGCTGCGTTCAGCGGGGTGGTGCCTACCAGGCTACCGGCCGGGGTGTACTCATCCAAAAATACGAGAGTCGAGGCGTTGGTTAGCGAGGAAGTACCATCGCCTACCCGTAGCACCACTAGATTGCCCGGGGCGAATTGCGCCTGGCTAGCCAGTGGTAAGATCAGCCCAAGCAGCAGTAGCGGTAAGTTGGTAAAGAGAAGGTGCTTGTACAGACGGCTCATAAGGAAAAGAAGAAAATAGATGAATAATCCGGTAAAAGTAAGCGTGATGAGCTAGCGTTTTTAGTAGCAAATCAATAAATAATCGAGAATAGTAAGGGCTTTCCTGAAAATGGCTGTTTTACAGGCCGAAATATGCTGCAATAAAATTTTTACTAGCCCGAGCATCCTAGATTATAGTAGCCATAAACAGCTAGTAGATAACTGCTTGTGTATATGCAGCAGAAATGCTGCTGGAATAAGTAGGCAACCAGCGGGGGAAATTCCTGGTTTGGCAGGCAGAGTACTCGCTGTTTTTGTCCGCTATGCCTCGTCCCCGTCCCGTCGTTTTTGGTCTTTATGCCTGGTCGCCCGCGTACGGCTACCGCTACCTACACCCCGCCAATCGCCGCTCTTTTGAGATACTAGAGCCGGTGGGTAAAGTATTTGAGAAGGTCAGCGACCTGGATGATGATAGCGACTGGATAACGCTACGCTATGACGAGCAGCAGTTTCTGGTGCGCGGCGAGCTGTTTAAAGAGCTCTACAATAAGCCGCCGTTTGGCTTTGGCGACCTGGTGGAAGAGGCCGCACCCACTCCCGGCCAAGCGGCGCATCGGGGCCTGATCTCCGACATTTTTTGGAATGAAAGCCGTGACCAAGCTACTTTCCAGCTTGTCGAGCGCAAGCGCAAGCTCGCCCGGCTATTTGGGCCCAGTGAGCTGCGCAAAGTGCAGTAGGCCAGCCGCTCGCCGTTGCTTTGTCCCATGCCCGGCCACGACTTCCTAGCCTGGAGCGAGCTGGCGCCAGCAGCCTTTCAAGATTATCAATCCCCACTTGCTTCCAGCCGATAAATAGTAGCCAAGCTGAGTAACTCACCGGAGGGCAGGTAGCCGAAAACACGTCGGCCGTGGCCCTGCCTGACCCACTCGTACCCCAGGCTGCTAATTCGCTGGTGCCGTTGCAACTATTATTAATGGCTACGCCTACAGTGATTTACTGCTGAGTAAAAAACTGTGAGTGCAGTAGTGCGGCCGAATAATCAGGCTAGCTGGTCGATAAGGTGGTGGGCGTGGCCGAGTAGTTGGCTAGCCAACAGGTAGCAGCGACCAACTTTGCGCCTGCTCATCCGTTGTTCAGGCTGGGCAAATCCCTAAGCTGGCAGCTATGCTCACTCGTAAAGAATTTATCCGCCGCATTGCCCTCGGCTCGGCCGTGGCTCCCTTGCTGATTCAGCAACTTGGCTGCTCTTCCGAAACCAGCCAAAGTGGTTTCGCTGCGGCCGATAGCACACGGGTTGCCGGCCGACCCGGCCCACCGCCGCCGGGCGGGCCCGGGGGGCCGCCGCCCGGCTGGAAAGGTGGCCCACCTCCCGGTGGCCCTGGTGGCCCACCGCCCCACCACGCTAGCAAGCCCGGCCCCACTGGCCACGCGCCCGATGGCAGCACCTGCGCCTCTACTCCCGAGCTCACGGGTGGCCCCTATCCCTACGACCTCAGTGGCAAGGGTGCGATGACGCGCCGCGTCATCCACGAAAGCAAGCCCGGTCTGCCGTTTCAGTTTACCTTCACCCTGGTCAATACTAAGCAGGGCTGCGCCGCCATCCCCGACGTCCGCATCGATGTGTGGCACTGCGACGCCGATGGCTATTACTCGGAGTACGCCGAGCCGGGCTACCTCGGCCAGCGCGATTTCACCAACCAAACCTTCTGCCGCGGCATTCAGCGCACCGATGCCCACGGCCAGGTCACGTTCGACAGCATCTATCCCGGTTGGTACGAGGGCCGCATCACGCACGTGCACTTCGAGGTGTATATCGGCAAGAAGAAGGCGCTCACCAGCCAGCTTGCTTTTCCCGATAGCATCAACGCCGCCGTGTACGCCAAACAGCCTTATAATAAGCACGGTAAGAATACTTCCGTTAGGAGCAACGCGGCCGATATGGTCTTCAGCGAAACGCCCACCACGCTGGCCCAGGCGCTTTTCCACGTGGTACCTAACGAGGCTACGGGCGGCTACACCGGCTCGTACACCATCGGGCTGCCGGTGTAAGCAGGCAGTAGCGTAGACTCTGCGAGTCCGCGAGCGAGTACAGCGAGCAACTTGCTCTGGGAACGCGTTTGGTCCCGTATGCTTGCTATGCTCACGCGCGGACTCGCAGGGTCCACGCTACTACTCATAAGATGGCCTTCCACGACCTCGAATTTCACTCCCGCCAGCCCCTGCCCGCGCTAGCCGAGTATGTTGAAAGCTTTTGGCTGCTCGCCAACCATTCCGATGCCGGGCAGCCAGTTGTCATCTGTCATCGTGCCCGATGGCCGGGTCGATGTGTTCTTTGGCTACTCGGCCACTGAGCCCTACCATGCCCAGCTACTGGGGCTGGATACGCAGCCCGAATCCCAGGTAATTCTGCCCCAAACGCGCATTTTCGCCATCAGCTGGAAGCTGCTCGCAGCCGATTATCTCCTACCTGTTCGGTTGGTTGACATGTCCCAGCATGCCTGCCGTCTGCCGTTGGATTACCTAGGCATCGGCGTCAATGATTTAACCAATTTTGCCGGCTTCTGCGCCAAGGCATCAGCGCATATTCAGCCGCTGATTCCGGCCAAAATTGACAGCCGCAAGCGCAAGCTATTCAACCTAGTGTACACCACTAGCGGCACGCTTACCGTCGAGGCCTATGCCGACGCGGCAGCCTGGAGCAGCCGCCAAATCAACCGGTATTTTCAGCAGACGTTTGGCTTGTCGCTGAAGGCCTACTGCAATATCCTGCGGTTTCGGGCCGCCCTGCCCGACCTCAAAGCTGGCAAGCTGTTTCCCGAGTAACACTTCGCTGACCAAGCCCATTTCATCCGCGAAATCAAGAAATAGGCGGGCGTCGTACCCAAGGAATTGGCCCGCAATCAAAACGACCGATTTATACAATTTTCCGCTTTGCCGAAGAAGTAATTTTGCCTTGAACTTCATCCAATAGCTCGGGCATGTGCCTTCAAGACAACCAAATAGCTATCGTCGGCGGTGGCCCCGGTGGCCTCACTCTAGCCCGCCTGCTCCAGTTGCACGGCGCTGCCGTCCGCGTCTACGAGCGCGACCTCAACCGCTACGAGCGGGTGCAGGGCGGTACCCTCGACCTACACCACGACTCGGGCCTGGCCGCCCTGCGCCAGGCCGGTCTGCTCAACGCCTTCCGGGCTGCCTACCGCCCCGGGGCCGATAAGGCGCGTGTGACCGATCAGCACGCCACCATCGTGCTCGACGATCATGCTGAGGTACAAGCCGCCACCTGCGGCGACGAGCATTTTCGCCCCGAAATCGACCGTGGCCCGCTGCGTGACCTGCTAGTCAACTCATTGCAGCCGGATACGGTAGTGTGGGACAGCCACATAGTAGCTTTAAAACCAGTCGGGTCCGCCTGGGAAATCAGCTGCCAAAACGGCCCCACTGCCACCGCCGATATTGTGATTGGGGCCGACGGAGCCCACTCTAAAATCCGGCTTTTCGTGACATCCACCCAGCCGTTTTACGCGGGTGTCGTAGCGCTGGAAGGCGCGGTGTACGACGCCGCCCAGCAAGCGCCCCGCGTGAGCCAGTTGCTGCAAGGCGGTAAAATATTCGCCCTAGGCGACGAAAAATCACTGATAATAAGCGCAAAAGGCGACGGTAGCCTAACCTTCTACGCCGGGTTCAAGGCTCCCGAAAACTGGGCTGCCGACAGCGGCGTCGACTTCCAAAACGCCGCCCAGCTGCAAGCCTGGTTCCGGCGAGATTTTGCCGGGTGGGCTAGCCTCTGGGAAGAGCTGTTTGCCGCCGAACCCCTGGCCTGCGTTCCCCGCCCGCAATACTGTATGCCGCTTACCCAAACCTGGGCCGCCCAACCCAACATCACGCTCCTCGGCGATGCCGCCCACCTCATGCCGCCCTACGCCGGCGAAGGCGTAAACATGGCCATGCTCGACGCCCTCGAACTAAGCAATTGCCTGACCAGCAGCCAGTTTTTCAGCCTGCAAGCGGCCATCGCCCACTACGAGCAGCACATGCGCCAGCGCGCTTCCTGCGTAGCCCAAGAAACTTTGGAGCAGACCGAGGCGCTGCACTCGCCGCCCGCATTGGCGCACTTGGTGGGGTTGTTTAGTGGGGTAGGGCCAGATGAATAGGCGGCTTGCTACTGGCTACCCTGCTGGTTTTAGCGGCTGCCCAGCGCCAAAATTGGGCGGTTCGCGCAAGCATTCTGCGCTACTTTAGTCCCATGCTTGCCGACCGCTACGAGATAGAAACCAGCCGCGACTTTCAAACGTTTGATTTTGTAAGCGTTGGGCCAAAAGGCCACATTGCGAAAGTAGTTATACTCGTCACGAAGTGCTTTGCGAAAGTAGCGAGCAAAAAGTCCTAAACTTG
>CAZERY010000098.1:0-12026 GCA_964514915.1 uncultured Hymenobacter sp. | reverse complement strand
CCTTCTGCCTCATCCTGCTCATCGCGCCCGACACGGCCGAATATTCGCGCTACGGCCTGGGCCTGGTGGCGCTGGGGCTGCCCGTGTACGTCTTGTTTGGGCGCAAGATGGGCGGCGCGTAGGCCGTTAGTATCCAGCGCACTATCCTTTATCAAAAAGCCCTGACTTCGGCTGAAGGGCTTGTCCTTACCCAAAACTCAAACGCCCTTCCAGCCATGTGGCTGGCAGGGCGTTTTCGCACGCACGCCTATCTGATTTGCCGCTTTTAAAGCGGGGTCAGCCAGCAAAAAAGGGCCTTGGCGTTATTTCGGGAAAGGCAGAAAAAGATTTGGGTAAGGACAAGACTTCGGCTGAAGGGCAGGGCTTTTTGATAAGTACTGATTAAACACTAGCCGGCGCGGTCCAGCAAATAGTAGCAAGCTAACATGGCCGGGCGGCCTCTGCTGCGCAGAAACCACCCGGCCACTAGCCAAAAAAGCAAGGTACTTACTTGCTGCTCTCGTCCTGCACGCGCTGCACCGACTGGCCGGGGCTAGCCTCGCCCAGCTTTTGCTCGTGCATTCGGATGCCTTCGCCTTGCTCGTCGAGTTCGTAGCTGCCCTCTTCGGTAAAGCCCGGGCCTTGGGCCTGTTCGCCGGCCGTCTCGTGGTTGTTGCCACCCTGGGGCTCGGTTTCCGAACCGCCGATGTGCAGGTTGCTCAGCTGGTCTTTCTGGTCGCTGCGCTGGGTATAGCCGTTGGCGCCGACGTTGCGGTGGGCGCTGGCATCATCGCTATTCTTATTGTTGCTCTGGTCGCGCTGGTAGTCAGCCTGCTTGGCCTGCTCTTCGTTGCCGGGGCCCACGCTGTTGGTGGGGTTTTGGTTGGCTGGCTCTTTTTTCTGGCCTTGGTTGGTAGCTTGGTCGTCGTCGCCAAACAAGAGGTCGCTGAGTATCATGGCTGAGGGGAGGATTTTATGAAGTACGGAGGTAGGGCCGGGCAACCGAACCAGGCCAGCCGAAGTACACGGCTGGCCGCAGGGCTGAGCGGCAACGAGTGTACGCGCTGGTTGCCCCGAGGTTGGTTTTAGCCCGCGCGGGCAGCCGTTTCTTTGTCTTTATTTTTCTTCTCTCCGTTCATGGATCTTGGCAAGCTCTACCGCCCTACCCTCTTCAATTCGTGGCAGTTTATTGCCTTCACGGGCCTGATAATGAGTGGCGGAGCCGAACTCCTTATTCGCTACCTCGTGCGGCGGCCCCTACCCACGGGCTATGGCTGGCTCTACGTGTGCTGGGCTGCCCTCTTTGCAGTAGGAGCGCTGGTGAACGTCTTTGGCAAGCCTGCCGCGGCGGGCCACCACCATCATCACTAGGCCTGCATCGCGCGCCACCTTAGCCATCGGCTGGCAATCAGACGTATAGCGGCTTCTGCCGGGATGGTGAGTGGCCTGGCCTTTTTTGACCGCTAGCACTCACCCTATTCGTTCAGCTTTACGTTTTACTTTCATGAGCAACCGATTACCAGCCCTTGCGGCCGGGCTGCTAGCCCTGCTGAGCGTGACCGCTTGTAGCTCCAAGAAAAAAGATGCCGCCAATGGCCAGGGCGGTAAAGGCAGTGGCCCAGCGCCCATCAAAGACTACCCCGTGCTGGTGCTGCGGCCCGACACGGTGACCCTCTACCAAGACTACCCGGCCACCATTCAGGGGCAGCAAAACGTGGAGATTCGCCCCCAGGTAGATGGCTACGTTCAAACCATTTACGTCGACGAAGGAGCTAGCGTCAAAAAGGGCCAGCTTCTGTTTCAAATCAGTGCGCCGCAGTACGCCCAAAACGTGCGCACGGCGCAGGCCGGCATTCAAACCGCCCAGGCCGATGTGGATGCGGCCCGTATGGGCGTGGCCAAAGTGCAGCCACTGGTGGCGCGCAACATTATCAGCAAATACGAGCTGGAAAGCGCCCAGTACACGCTGGAATCGAAGCTGGCTTCGCTGGCGCAGGCGCGGGCTACCCTGGCCAACGCCCAGACGAGCTTGGGCTATACCCACCTCACGAGCCCGGTGAATGGCATTATCGGCACGATTCCGTACAAAATAGGTAGCCTCGTGAGCAGCACATCTACCGATCCCCTCACTACCGTCTCGAATACGGCCGCAGTATACGCCTATTTCTCATTGAGCGAGAAGGCGCTGCTGGACTTTACGCGTCGGCGGCCGGGGTATACGCTGCAAGACAAGCTCGCCCACGTGCCCGATGTGCACCTGGTGCTGGCCGATGGCAGCCTTTACTCCTACTCCGGCCGGGTCGAAACAGCTATTGGCCAGGTGAATACCGAAACAGGCTCCAGTAGCTTTCGCGCTACCTTCCCCAACCCGCAGGGCCTGCTGCGCAGCGGCAGCAGCGGCTCGGTGCGCACGCAGCGGCCCATGTCGAATGCGCTTATCATTCCGCAAAGCGCTACCTACGAGCTGCAAGGCAAGCGCTTTGCCTACATCGTGGGCCGCGATACGGCCGTGTACGCGGCTGCCATCACGGTAGCGCCCACCCCCGACGGGCAGTCGTTTGTGGTCCAAACCGGCCTGAAAAAGGGAGAGCAAGTAGTGCTGGAAGGCATTGCCGGGCTGAAACAAGGCATGAAAATTCGGCCCCGCGTAGTAAAGAATGCCCGCCCGGTGGCGGCAAGGTAATTTTCAGTTATCAATCATCAGTTATCAATTATCTTTTTTGGCTGCAGGCAGTTGGCTTACTGCCAATTATGCCGAATGATAACTGTTGATTGATAACTGATCATTGAAAATGCTATGTTAAAAATATTCATCGAGCGACCGGTGCTCTCCACCGTTATTTCAGTTATCCTGGTGCTGCTCGGGGTGCTGGGGGTAGTAACGCTACCCATTGCGCAGTACCCCGATATTTCGCCGCCCACTGTGCAGGTGTCGGCCAGCTACGCGGGGGCCAACGCCGATGTGGTGCTCAAAAGCGTGCTGGTGCCGCTGGAAGAGCAGATAAACGGCGTCGAGGGCATGACCTACATGACTTCGACGGCCACCAACGCGGGCGCGGCTACTATTCAGGTGTACTTCAATGTGGGCCGCGACCCCGACCAGGCGGCGGTAGACGTGCAAAACCGGGTGGCCAGCGCTACCAGCCTGCTGCCGCAGGAAGTAACCCTGGCCGGTGTGACCGTTCGCAAACAGCAGAGCAGCAACCTGTTGATATTTGCGCTCTACAGTGACAATCCGGCCTACGACCAGACATTCCTTCAGAACTACGCGCAGATTAACATCACCCCGCGAATTCGGCGGGTGACGGGCGTGGGTGCTTCCAACGCCTTCGGTACCCGCGACTACTCGATGCGCATCTGGCTGAAGCCCGACGTGATGGCCATCTACGGCCTGACGGCGGCCGACGTCAACAATGCCCTGGCCGACCAGAACGTGGAAGCTGCGCCCGGCGCGTTTGGCCAGAACTCCGACCAGAGCTTTCAGTACGTTATCAAGTACACCGGCAAGCTGATAACGACCGAGCAGTTTGGCAATATCATCCTCAAGGCCACCAACCAGGGCCAGTTGCTGCGCCTCAAAGACGTGGCCCGCATCGAGCTGGGCGCGCAGGACTACAGCAGCAACAGCGCCACGTTTGGCAAGCCCTCAGTGGGCATTTCGGTCAACCAGACACCGGGCTCCAATGCCCGTCAGGTTATCGAGCAGTCATTAGCCGTGCTGCAAGACGCCGAGAAATCGTTTCCGGCCGGCATTCACTACACCAACCTGGTTAATATCAACGACTTCCTCGACGCCTCAATCGACAAGGTGCTGCACACGCTGTTTGAGGCCTTCGCGCTGGTGTTCCTGGTTATCTTCATTTTCCTGCAAGACTTTCGCTCCACCATTATCCACGGCGTGTCGGTGCCGGTATCGATTATCGGTACGTTCTTCTTCCTCAAGCTCTTTGGCTACAGCATCAATCTACTGACGCTCTTTGCGTTGGTGCTGGCCATCGGTATTGTGGTCGATGATGCCATCGTGGTGGTCGAGGCCGTGCACTCGAAGCTCGAAAACGGCTACAGCTCGCCGCGGCGAGCGGCCATCGACGCCATGAGCGAGATAAGCGGGGCCATCGTCAGCATCACCCTGGTGATGGCGTCAGTGTTCTTGCCGGTAACGTTTTTGAGCGGCTCGACGGGGGTATTTTACAAGCAGTTTGGCATTACGCTGGCCATCGCCATCGGTATTTCGGCGGTAAATGCCCTGACGCTTTGCCCGGCGCTGGCGGCGCTGTTCTTGCTGCCCCCCGACCACGGCAAAGACCAGCCGGCGGGTGAGGCCGGCTCGGCCGGCGAGCTGGGTCCCGACCACGACTCCGCAAAAAAGACGTTTCGCCAGCGCTTCAGCCTGGCTTTCAATGCGGCCTACGAGGCGATAGTAGCCAAGTACAGCCGGGGGGTAGAATTCCTGGCCGGCCACCGGGTGCTGGCCTTGCTGGGGATAGCGGGCTTCAGCGCAGGCCTGTATTTTCTGATGACGAGCTCGGCGAGCAGCTTCGTGCCCAACGAGGACACGGGCACGCTGTTCGTGAACATCTCGCTGCCACCCGCCTCGACGCTGGAGCGCAGCACCGCCGTGAACACGGAAGTGGACAGCCTTATCCGGGGCATTCCGGCGGTGCAGGGTACGCTGCGCATTTCGGGGCAAAACCTGCTGGCCGGGGCGGGCAGCGCCTACGCCATGGACATCGTGCGCCTGAAAGCGTGGGATAAGCGGCCGGGCGTGACTATTCAGCAAGTGGTGCAGCAAATAACCAAGCTAACGGCGCACATTCGCACGGCCGATATTCGCAGCATTCCGCAGCCGACCATCACGGGTTTTGGGGCTACGGGCGGCTTTTCGTTTCAGCTGCAAGACCGGGGCGGCCACACCACGGCCGAGTTTTATCAGGTAGCCCAGGATTTTCTGGCAGCGCTTAATAAGCGACCCGAAATTCAGTTTGCCAGCACGGCCTTCAACCCGGGCTTTCCGCAGTACCAAATGTCCGTCAACATAGCTAAGGTGAAGGAATCCGGCCTGAACGAAGCCGACATTCTGAACGCTATGCAGGTGTTTTACGGCGGGCTATATGCTACCAATTTCAACGAGTTTGGCAAGCAGTACCGCGTGATGGTGCAAGCCGACACGGCTTACCGTGCCAGCCCTGCCGGCCTGAGCAAAGTATTTGTGCGCACCAGCACGGGCCTAATGGCCCCCATCACCGAGTTTGTGACCATGACGCGCATTTATGGCCCCGAGAGCTTGTCGCGCTTCAACTTGTTCACTTCCATCTCCGTCAACGGTACGCCCAATGAGAGCGCCAGCTCGGGTGAGGCGCTGCAAGCCATTCAGGAAGTAGCCGCCCAGAAGCTACCGACCGGCTACGGCTTCGAGTTTTCGGGCATCAGCCGCGAAGAAGAAGGTAGCGGGCAGCAGTCGCTGTACATTTTTGGCATGTCGCTCATCTTCGTGTACTTGCTCTTGAGCGCGCAGTACGAGAGCTACCTGCTGCCTTTTGCGGTGCTGCTGTCGCTACCCATCGGCTTGTGCGGCACGTACTTATTTGCCAGAATAATGGGCGTAGACAACAACATCTACCTCCAGATTTCGGTCATCATGCTCATTGGCCTGTTGGCCAAGAATGCCATTCTCATCGTGGAGTTTGCCACGCAGCGCCGCCTGCACGGCCTGGGCATCGTGGAGGCGGCGCTGGAAGGTGCCAAGGCCCGCCTGCGCCCCATTCTGATGACTTCGCTGGCGTTTGTGTTTGGCCTGCTGCCGCTGCTGTTTGCCAGCGGGGCGGGGGCGCAGGGCAACCGCAGCATTGGCACGGGGGCGGTGGGCGGTATGCTGTTTGGCACGTTCGTCGGGGTGTTTTTCGTGCCGGTGCTCTACATGATTTTTGAGGGCTTACAGGAACGCATCAGCGGCCCACCCAAGACGCAGGAGCAGATTGAAAAGGAAAACGAGGCCGGTGGCCCGCAAGGCCCCAAGAAAACCGACGAATCCAAACAGCACCGCGCCGAGCCGGTCGTGGAGCTGGCGAATGAAAGCGTGTAGAACTTCGTCCTGGGGAAGAGCAGCTAGCGTGGGTTAAAAGTGGAGAATAAAAAGGCTACCGCTGAATTTTCAACTCTTCCCTTTTACCTACTGGCTGGTTCGCCCTAATTTTTGGAGAGGAGGCTGGAAGCGAGGTTCACCGCGCCAAGCTCATGCCCGTATAAGCAACAAATTCAGCGTAATGACTATTAATAAGCTGCCTAAGCTTCTACTACCGCCCCTGCTGCTAGCGGCCAGCAGCTGTGGTATTCTGCACCCCTATGGCCGCCCCGACACGGTTACTTCTGGCCTCTATCGCGACGTAAGCACTACCGATACCACGAGCCTCGGCACCCGGCCCTGGCAGCAGCTTTTCACCGACCCGCTACTGCAAAGGCTCATCGCCGAAGGCCTGGAAAATAATCGTAATCTCAAGGTGGCTGATGCCCGCATTGCGCAGGCGCAGGCGCTGCTAGCCCAAAGCCGGGCCGCTTTTCTACCTAGCCTTACCGGGCGGGCCACTACCACCCTCAGCCGAACGGGAGGCGCCTACGTGAGCACGGGCATCAGTGGCAGCACTACTACGGGCGGTACTACCGGCACTGGCACGGGTACTACCGGAACCGGTACGGGCACTACCGGCACGGGCACCGGAACAGGTACTGGCACGGGAACGGGTACTACCGGCACGGGCAGCACTACTACGAGCACGACCACCGACCAGTCGACCATTGTGACGGGTGGAGCTGCGCACCAGTATCTACTGGGCCTGAGCAGCAGTTGGGAAGCCGACGTGTGGGGCAAGCTGCGCAGTACCAAACGCTCGTACGCCGCCGCAGTGCTTCAGAGCGAAGCCTATCGCCGCGTGGTGCAAACCCAGCTCATCGCCGATATTGCCGACAACTACTACTCGCTGCTGTCTCTCGATGCGCAGCTCGAAATAACCCGCCAAACGGTGCAAAACCGCATCAAGGACGTGGAAGTGATGAAGCTGCTGCTCGAAGGCGACGTAGTAACCGGCGCCGCCGTGGTGCAGAGCGAAGCCCAACGCTACGCCGCCGAAGTCACCATTCCCGACCTGGAGCGCAGCATTCGGGAAGCCGAAAACCTGCTAGCTACCCTGCTCGGCCGCGTGCCTGGTACCATTGAGCGCGGCACGCTAGCTGGCCAAGACCCACCGCCCGCGCTGCTCACGGGCGCGCCTAGCCAGCTGCTGCGCAATCGCCCCGACGTGCTACAGGCCGAGTATGCTTTCGAGTCGAGCTTCGAGAGTACCAACGCCGCCCGTACCTATTTCTACCCCAGCTTTACGGTGACGGCCAACGGTGGCCTCACCAGCACCACTATCGCCAACTTATTTTCGCCCACGGCCATCTTCGCCAGCGTGGTGGGTGGGTTAGCCCAACCGGTGTTCAACCAAGGCATCAACCGCGCCCGCCTGGCGCGCGCCCAGGGCTTGCAGCAGGAATACTTCTACACCTATCAGCAAACAATGTTCACGGCCGGCCAGGAGGTTTCCAATGCGCTGTTTTCTTACCAAAGCGCGGCCGATAAAATGCGCATCCGAGCCCAGCAGCTTGATGCACTGGTGAAGTCGGTCGACTATACCCACGAGCTACTGCGCGCCGGCTTTGCCAACTACACCGAGGTACTCACAGCCCAGCAGAGCCTACTGCAAGCCCAACTCAACGGCGTGAATGACCAGCTTCAGCAGCGCCAGGCCGTTACGGATCTTTACCACGCGCTGGGCGGCGGCTGGCAATAGGCCACTTGGCCTACTGACCCTGATTGTAGAGGAAAAATGCTGTTTGGCATAGCACTCCGGTTCAGGATAGCTCAACTCTGTCACCTCGGTAAATGTCAGTTTATCTTTTGTGGCAAGCTCCTCCCTCACTCGGTTGGCAACCTCCGTAGCAAGGCCCGCTGGGTACTATAGCTGCTCCGCTTGAATAGGCAGCTCAAATAAGCTCACGGTCGAGTTGTGGTAATGCAAGGGGAGGCCCTGCGTATTGGTCAGCTTGGCCAAGCCCAAATAGGTAAACCCGCAGGCAGTGTAGTGGGCAATAAGACCTTTATTCTCTCCAATCGTATCTAAGCGCACGAAGCGTTTGTCGTGCTGCTGCGCGTAGTTCTTGGCCCATTGCACAATTTCCTTGACCAGATGGCGGCCCCGGAAACGAGGGTTAGTCGCGATGCGGTGCAGGTAAAGGGCCGGGTCAATATTCTTGGCTTCCCATATAAAGGGGTCGTCGAAGGTA
This sequence comes from uncultured Hymenobacter sp., assembly GCA_964514915.1. Classification (GTDB taxonomy): domain Bacteria; phylum Bacteroidota; class Bacteroidia; order Cytophagales; family Hymenobacteraceae; genus Hymenobacter. The sequence goes on along the minus strand of CAZERY010000098.1, from coordinate 3,728 downwards.
ATGGCCCACACACAGGCGATTTCCTGGTCAATGACGACCTTCCATTGGCGCTTTTCTGCCAGCTCTTCTTCGACCATTGCGCGCTCAAATTCTGGCCATACTACCAGGCTTTGGACCGCCGCCTGATGGGCCGAGGCCAGTTTATACAAGCTAAAAATCTCGTCTATATCGGCTGGCGTACTGGGTAGTAATTCCATAAAGGGTAGCTAAGGCTTTGGCGTAGGCAACGGTTTTTCGGGCTCGCCCAGCTGCCGAAAATGGTACTTGAAAAACACCAGTAAGAGCGTAAAAAGCAAGTTAATGGCATTACCCAACAAGATGGGCGTATTGTGCTCATAAGCGCCATATACTAGCCACAGTATCATGCTGCTGGCCCCTACCGCTAGCATAGGGCCGCTCAGGCCATTGGCCGAGCGGGTTTGCCAGGTGTGCACTACCTGCGGGAAAAAAGTCAGGGCTGATAGCGCGGCGGCTACCAGCCCAATGTCGCTAAACACGGATGGCGAGAGGTTCATACCCTACTCTATACGCAAAAAGCAACGGTTATGCTGCGGCCGCTAGCCCTGCTTGGGAGTTAGCCTACGCAACACATCCTTGGTCTTGCTCACGTGGTCGGTAGCGCCACTCATGGAGTTAAAGATATAAGCGATTTTACCGTCGGCGTTGATTACAAACGTGACGCGGCCGGGCAACAAACCCAGTAGCGCGCGGGGCACCTCATACGTCTTGCGCAACTGCCCGCTCGTATCGGCAAGCAAGGGGAACGGCAGCCGGTGCTTCTGGCTGAACTTCTGGTGCGAGGCCTCACTGTCGGAACTCACGCCCACCACTACCGCGCCGAACTCCAGAAAGTCGGCGTACTGGTCGCGAAAGGCGCAGGCTTCAGCCGTGCAGCCCGGCGTATCGTCTTTAGGGTAAAAATACAGGACCACCGGCTGGCCGCGCTGGGCAGCGAGGTGAAAGGATTCGCCCTTATCGGTGGGCAACGTAAAATCGGGAGCTTGGTCGCCTATCTTCATTTAACAGTTATCAGTTGTCAATTATCAGTTATCAATCAACAGTCTAGCTGGCTTTCCAGCACAAAAGCTTATTAGCAATTGATGATTGATAATTGAGATCACTTGCTCAGCCAACCATTGGCATCCAGCCAGTTTTGCAGGCGCTCTACCCACTGGTCTTTTGTAGTAGTATTGTTCAGGCCGAAGCCGTGGCCCCCTTTCGGATATAGGTGCATTTCGGCCGGCACGTTGTGGCGGTGCAGCGCTTGGTAAAATACCAGGCTATTTTGCACGGGCACTACGTTATCGTCTTCGGCGTGCACCAAGAAGGTAGGCGGGGTTTGGGCCGTTACCTGTAGCTCGTTGGAATATAGGCGCACTTGGTCGGGGCCCGCGGTGGTGCCAATTAGATTTTCACGTGAGCCAGCGTGCTTCAGGCTATCGCTGAAGCTAATAACTGGATAGATCAGCATTAGAAATGCTGGCCGTACCGACGCCGGGCCGGAGTTACTACCCACGGGCTTGGCAAAGTGGGTACCCGCCGTGGCCGCCAGGTGGCCACCTGCCGAGAAGCCCATCAGGCCAATGCGCTCGGGGTTGAGGTTGTATTTGGGGGCTAGCTGGTGCACCAGGCGCAACGCCTGCTGAACATCGAGCAGGGGCGCAATACTTTTGTCGGGCTGGCTGCGGTCGTCGGGCAAGCGGTATTTCAGCACGAAAGCCGCTACGCCCATCTCATTCAGGCGCTTGGCTACGTCGTAGCCTTCGTGGGCGATGGCCAGCCGAGTGTAGCCGCCGCCGGGGCAAATAATAACCGAGGTACCCGTGGCTTTAGCCCGGTCGGGCATGAATACGGTGAGCGTGGGCTGAATAACGTTGCCAATGGTGGTGCTCCCGTACTCCATCGTGCTGGTTTCCTGCACCTGGCTGGGCTTCGAGTCGGGAATGGAGCCGCTGTAGAGCGGCAGTACGGGGCGCGGCGCGGCGTCGGCAGCCGGCGCAGTTTGTGCTTGGAGCGCGCCCAGGGTACCAAAACCCAGGGCGAGGAGCAATGCCATTTTTTTCATAGAAGTAAAAGCGGAGCCGGTAAAGAAAAGCTCCGGTGGCTTTACGCACCCCAGCCGTAGTCGTTGTTAGCAGGCGCTAACTACGAGGCACCAGCGCTACCCCTGGCAGCGCTGGCTAGGCTAGCCGCTGGCGCAGCACTTTAGCAACACTCTCAAGCCGACTAATAACGGGGTGAACTACCTCGGGGTCAGCAAGGTCGATGCCCGAGCTACGAGTGGCGAGGTAGCGGGCCAGCGCCGAGTTGTCATCTAATGCGTGGGTAAGCTCCCCTTGGGCATCCTCCCACTCACTGGGCTGGTCAGTGCTGAGATAGCGATAGCGGAGCTCGATGGTTTGACTAACCAGCGCCGCGAGGCGCGTGAGCAGGCTGACTTCAGCCGCCGAAAAATCCCGGGCTTCCTTCCCGATAATGGCTAGCATCCCGAGACGCGAATCGTCGGTGGCTACCAACACCGCCCCCGCGTAAAAATTGAGCCCGATCGCCTGGGCTACATCGGGTTTAATCAGGTCGCAGCTGCCGGGCTTGTAGTCGGAGATTACAACCTGCTCGCCGGTTAGAATGGCGGCCGAGCACATACTTTCATTGCGCACAAGGCCCGGCACGTCGGCCCCAGTTATTGCCTTAAACCAGACAAAGTCAGCATCGACCAGCGAAATAAGCGCGATAGGCACGCTAAACAGCTGCGCTGCCCAGGCTACGTAGTTGTCAAAGATCTGCTCGGGCGTGGTATTAACGATCTGGAACTGGTGCAGCGTACGCAAGCGAGCTGCGTCGTATTCAGGGATTAAAGAATCGGGAAAAATACTGGCCATCAATAACTTGTGTTGCTTAATAATTTGCTTCGCTACCAGGCAGATCAATTAACATAAACTGCGCATCTTGGGTAGCCGTTATTTCCAGCACATCCTCGCTGCTAATGCGAGCCTGATCGCTCGGGCCCAGCGTACTACCATTCACGGTCAGGCTGCCTTGCTTTACGTAAATAAAGGTCAGTCGTATTGGAAAGGTTCTAAAAACTACCGTTTTGCTATGGTCGAGGTTAGCCCAATAAATGGTGCTGTTCGAATTTATATACACCACGTCGTCCAGCACCCGCTGGCCGGTTACGAGCGGCACTAGCTCATTTTTTTTGCTATTAATAAAGCCTAGGTCCTTTTGCTCATAGCTGGGGGCCAGGCCTTTTTGGCTCGGCATAAACCACAGCTGGTAGAGGTGCAGCGGTTTATCCTGGCGGTTCATTTCGCTGTGGGCCAGGCCAGTACCCGCCGTCATGCGCTGCACTTCGCCCGCCGTGATCGTCGTACGGTTGCCTAGCGTATCCTCGTGGCTTACTTCGCCTTCCAGCACGAGCGTCACGATTTCCATCTCGGAGTGCGGGTGCTGCGGAAAGCCATTTTGCGGCGCTACCGTGTCATCGTTGAACACCCGCAACGGCCCGAAATGCACGTTGTCGCGGTCGAAATAATCGGCAAACGAAAACAGAAAATACGAGCTAAGCCAAGCGGCTGGAGCGGCGTGATAGCGGTCGGCAGCGGGAATATGGGCGAGCATGAGCGGGGAGAAAGGTATTGAAAAGAAATAGCCATCGGGCGCAGACGCAAAACCGACTAGTGCTTAGTCAGGGAAGTCGATTAACAGAATGCAGGCCATTTAGGTTAGGC
>CAZERY010000097.1:0-12142 GCA_964514915.1 uncultured Hymenobacter sp. | reverse complement strand
CGGCACTATCAGAAAATTAGGGCAACTAATTTGCCTGACTGAGCACTAGCGCCAAAAGAGAACGTCAGGCTTTCGTTAGCCTGACGTTCTCTTTTTGTTTATACCAAAATAAACAAGCTACCAGGTGGCCAGTAGCTTGGACTTTGTAGTCCAAGCTACTGGCCACCTGGTAGCCTCCTGCAAAGGAAACCCAACCGGCTAGCCTACAGCAACGACTTGATCCAGCCGCCATCGACGGCCACCGAGCTGCCGGTGATGTAGCTGGCCCGCGCCGAGCACAAAAAGGCCGCTAATGCCGCAAATTCGGCGGGCTCGCCCAGGCGCTGCATGGGGATTTCGGCAGTCCAGCGGGCGGTGGCGGCGGTAGGGGAGATGCCCTCGCGGGTGGCGGCGGCCTGTGCCAGGTGCTCGACCCGCTCGGTGCGGGTGTAGCCGGGCAAAATGTTGTTGACCGTGATGCCAAACGGCGCTACTTCCGTGGCTAGCGTGCGGGCGAAGCCCGTGACGGCCGCCCGTAGGCTATTCGATAGCATAAGGCCGGCCACGGGCTGCTTGGCCGCGATGGAAGTGATGTTGAGAATGCGACCCCAGCCGCGCTCCTTCATGCCGGGCAGTACGGCGCGGGTCAGCTCTACTACGCTGCTGAGCAGCAGCCGGCTGGCCTGCTCCCAAGCCTCGGCGCTGTGCTGCTCGAAAGTGCCGGCGGGCGGCCCCCCCGCATTCGTGACCAGGATATCTACCTGGCCAAAGCGGGCCAGCGCGGCCTCCGTAACCCGCGCCACGCCGGCCGGCGTGGCTAGGTCGGCGGCCACGCCCAGCACCGGCACGCCGCTAGCCGCCGCAATGGCGGCGCAGGTTTTTTGGAGCTCCTCATCGCCGCGGGCGCAGAGGACCAACGCCGCGCCCTCGGCGGCCAGCTCCTCGGCTACGGCGCGGCCCAGGCCCTTGCTGGCGGCGGCCACCAGCGCAATTTTGCCTTTTATTCCAAAGTCCATAACGTGCGGCGGGGCTTATTTTTGACGGAGGTAGGCGTCGCTGCCATCGAGCCAGTCTTGGCGGGGCGGGCTGAACACGTCCACGTCGAGCGTGTCTTCGAGCGCCTCGGCCTGGTGCGGCACGTTAGAGGGGATGCACAGCACTTCGCCGGCCCGCACGATAATTTCCTCGCTTTCGCCTTCTCCCACGTGGAAGCGCAGGGCACCTTCCAAGATGTAGGTAATCTGCTCGTTGACGTGGAAGTGGCGTGGCACGATGGCGCCTTTTTTGAGGTAAACGTGCGCTAGCATCATGTCCTGGCCCGTGATGAGGCGGCGGCCGATGGCATCGGAAAGCTGGTCGACCGGCATGTCGTTCCAGCGGTGGTGCGTGACTTGGGGAGTGGGTTCCATGAGAAGGAAGTGGGTTGAGTGGGCCAAGTTAGCCGTGCCGACGGCAACGGAGCCCGCCATTTGCGCCCCACTTTTGCCGACAGAAGCTAGCGGCTGGGCAATTTTACCTGGGCGCCATTCACCAATTCACTCTTTGACCCATGGGCCAGATTGCACTCGAAGGACTAGAATTTTTTGCTTTTCACGGCTACTACGATGAGGAGCAGCGCATTGGCAATAAGTACGGCATCGACCTGCACCTCAAAACCGACCTGCACGCGGCCGGGGCTTCCGATAAGCTGGCCGAAACGGTGAATTACGAAGTCCTCTACCGGCTGGTGCTAGCCGAAATGCAGCAGCCTGCTCGCCTGCTCGAGCACCTGGCCCACCGCATTCTCGACCGCGTGATGGGCGAATTTCCGCAGGTGCGGCGCGGGCAAGTGAGCGTGTCCAAGTTTAATCCGCCGCTGGGAGGTATCTGCCGCCGGGCGCGGGTGACGTTGGTGCGCAAGCGCCGGAAGGACGGCGCGGGGGCTGAGTAAGCTGCTGCTATTCTTGGGAGGTACGTTGCGCTGGCGAGGTACTGGAGTGCGGGCAGCCTAAGTCGAGACACAGGCGTAGCTGATTCTCATGGGTCAAGTACAGGTGTCTCATCCCGAAAGTAGAGTGTTTATACTTTAATTGGTGAACAAGTTTGCTTAACCATTTTGGGGTTTTTACCGCTTGTAGCGATGAATGGCCGAGGCCCAGCTGACTCGTATAGGAAAACGGTCGTCTAGCTGAATAAACCCGCCCAGCTGATCGCTGGACCCAGCATATTGCCGTGTAAATACCGTGATTGGAAGTAACTCACTTAACTTCCGGACAAACTTTTAGCCGCGACCCCAGGGTGCTTATTCGATGACGAGGCGTACGGATTGGCTGCCGCTACGCACCACATACACGCCGCTGGCCAGCCCAGTGGGTAACACCAGTGCCGCCGTACCAGCGGCATCAGCCGTGGTGGTGTGTACGAGCCGGCCCCGGGCATCATACACCTCCACAGGGGCACCCGTCTCGGCGCCGGTGAGGGTGGTGACGTGGGCAGGATTGGGGGCCAGGGTCAGGCCCGCCGTGGGCTTATCGTTCAAGCGCACGGCGCGCACGGGCGAGTAGCTGGCCGTACCATCCGCATCTACCTGCCGCAACCGGTAGTAGAGCGTGGTGGCAGGTGGGAGCTTGCCGTCGAGTAGCTCATAAGTGTGTAGCAGCAGGCTGGTGCCGGCCGCGGCTACCCTGCCAATGACAGCAAACGTCTGGCCGTCCTGGCTGCGTTCTACCTCGAAGCGGTCGCTGTTCTTTTCCGAGGCTGTACGCCAAGCCAGGCGCACGGCGGCGGGACCCGTGGCCGTGGCCGTGAAGGCAGATAGCTCGACGGGCAAGGGAGCACTCACGACGGTGGTGTTGGAGTAGGCCCCCTGGTCAGGTTGAGCCAGGGCGCTGTTGAGGGCGCGCACGCGGTAGTAGTACGTGCTGTTGTTGTTCAGACCGGTCACGGCCTTGCTAGTAGCTGAGGATGCTACGCTGAAGGGCGAGCCCGTGACGGGATTAGCGAAGCTGGCCGTGGTCGCTACGTCCAGCACGTAGCTGGTCACCGCGCCCACGGCCGGGGCCGTCCAGTTGGCTACGAAGGAGGTAGTGGTCTGGCTGGTGGTGGCCGTGGCGGCGGGCACCACCATCGCGTAGCTTGCCACGTAGTTGCTGGTGGTAGTGCCGCTGGCCAGTGCGAAGTTATTCAAGGTGGCAGGGGTGGCGTTCGCCAGATCGTAGAGCGTAGTTAGGCCGGTGTTTGCGCCGGTGCTGGTCGTGGCGGGCGTGCCCTGGTCGAAGTTATAGTAGAGCACCAGGCTGGCCGGCACGGCGGCCGTGGTGCTTACCATGTCGGCTTGCAGCTGGGCAAGGGTTAGGGCCACGGAGTACACGCGTACTTGGTCTATGCTGCCCTGGTAGTACTCGAAGCCGTTACCGGCAGCACTATTGTCGGTCACGCCAATGGCCAGGTTACTGGCATCGGGCACGGCGTGGCCGGTGGGCTGGTCCTGTCCCACAAGGGCCCCGTCGACGTATAGGATACGCGTGGTGCCGTTAAAGGTCGCGGCCACGTGGTGCCAATGCCCATCGACCAGGTTGCTGGTGGTGACATCCAGGTCATTATTCCACCAATAATTGACCAGGCCGGTAGAGGTTAGGCGCAGTGCATTTACCTGGTTGGTAGTGCCGTAGTTACCCCAGCCAATGATTCCATTAACATTCATGCTCGTAGGCTTAATCCAAGCCTCTAGGGTATAGGGGCTATTGTTTATCGGCACGGCCGTGGAGGTGGGCAGCGACAGGTAGTCGTCCGTCCCATCAAAGGCCAGGACGTTGCCGGAAGCAGCCATTACAGTGAAGTTGGAGTAGGGGGTACTGGTGTTGTTATTGCCGTTACCTGCCTTGACTATTATTGGGTTGCTGCCGGCGGTGGCAGTAGTGGGCACACGCACTACTAGGCTGGTGCCCGAGTTGCTGATGACCGGCGCATTAATCCCGTTGATTGTAACTGTGCTCGTGGTGGAGGTACCCAGGTTGTTACCGGCTATGGTAATGCTCTGGCCCAGTCCGCCGGGGTTGGGAGCTACGGAATTGATGGTGGGAACTGCATAGGTACTGAAGGGCTGAGCGGGGGCACCGTTGCCGTTGCCAGCCGCGCCCCTGGCCGTCTGGGGCTGCCTGTTCATCACGGCACCGTTGGCAGGGGGCGTCGTGGGCAACATGCGGGCCATGCCCCTATCATTGAAGCTTGAAAGCTTGCTAGTGGTCCCCATGGCGTTACTGCCAAGCAGCAGCGGCAGCAGCAATTGACGTAAGAGAGGTCTCATAAAGAATAATAGGCAGGTTGGGTAGTATGTACGAAGAATCCCCCTATCTATGGCAGGTAGCTTGGAAAACGGCAAATATAGTACGTTAAGCCTTAGTCGTTCGCCCATTACGAGCTGGTTATTACGCAGTGAAATGGCCGGATGAGACAAGTTATCCAGCATCCTTCCGCCAGCTGATACTTGCGGTAAAATCAATAAAACAGTTCAACAAACCCATCCGGCAATCAAAGCTCAAAAGAGAAGCAGGCTCGCGGGAGAAACTACCCTTCGCTAGTAGTGCCCGAAGTTTTCGGGCCGCAGTAGCCTACCCGTTCCTACCCGGGGAGCCATTTTGCTTAACGTGCTGGATGTTCCGTTGGATAAGAAGGCCTTTATAAAAATAATGGCCTTGTATATCAGGGTTTTGACCTAAAATACGAATTTATTCGTACATTGCTTTTGAAACTACGAAGCTTATCGTACAATCTTTGTTATACGAAATATTTCGTACGAAACTTTTTTCAGTCGATCTATGGCTAAAGCACCCCCCAAACCTACCGATTCGGAGTTGGAAATCTTGCAAGTATTGTGGCAGCTTGGTCCCGCCACGGTGCGCACCGTGAACGAGCAGCTGAGCGAGCGCCGCGAAGTGGGCTACACTACCACTCTGAAAATCATGCAGCTGATGCTGGAAAAGGGCCTCGTGCAGCGCGACGATGAGGGCCGCAGCCACATTTACCGGGCGGCCGTGCGCGAGCAGGATACCCAGGGCCTGCTGCTCGACCGTTTTGTGGAAGCCACCTTCGGCGGCTCGGCCCTCAAGCTGGTGATGCAGGCACTAGGCCACCGCCGCACTTCGCCCGACGAGCTAGCCCAGATTCGGCGCCTGCTCAATGATATTGAGATTCAAAACGCTAACCATTCAGCTCCTCCTACCCATGACGACGCTCCCACTGCTTAAGGAACTAGGCTCGCCCGCGCTGGTGCGGGGCGTAGGGTACGCGCTGCTGCACTCGCTGTGGCAGGGTGGGGTGCTGGCGCTGCTGCTGGCCGGTGCGCTGCCGCTGCTGCGCCGCCAGCGGGCCGAGCTGCGCTACGCCGCGGCCACTGGCGCACTGGCGAGCCTGGTGCTGGCAGTGAGCCTCACGTTTGGGTTTTATTACCAGCAAGCTCCCGCTGCTAGGGGCGCTTATCTGCCCAGCCCGACGGTAGGCTACCTAGCGGCGGCTCCGCAAATCGCGCCGGTAGTGGCTGCCGCCCCGCTGCCCGTAGCACCAGCTGCCCCGTGGGCGTGGCGGCAAGCAACTAGCCAAGCGCTCGAAGCGTACCTGCCACTCGTGGTAGTGGCCTGGCTGCTAGGCTTATTGCTGATGAGCGGCCGGCTAGCCGGTGGGCTGCTCTATGCGAGTCGGCTGCGGCGGGCGGGTGCCCAGGCGCTGGGCGCCGAGTGGCAGCAGCGCCTGGCGGCCCTGGTGCGCCGCGCCGGCGTGCGCCGGCCCGTGGCGCTGCTAGAGTCGGCGCGGGTGGCCGGGCCACTGGTGCTGGGCCACCTGCGGCCGGTGATCCTGCTGCCCCTGGGTACCGTGGCGGCCTTGAGCCCGGCCTTAGTAGAAGCGTTGCTGGCCCACGAGCTGGCCCACGTTGTGCGCCGCGATTATTTGCTCAACCTGGGTTTGGCCGTGGCTGAAGCAGTGTTTTTTTACCACCCGGCCGTGTGGTTTATGGCCAGCTGCCTGCGTGCCGAGCGCGAAAACTGCTGCGACGACCAGGCGGCGGCCCTCTGCGGCGGCGACCGCCTGCGGGTGGCCCGTGCCCTGGCCGCCCTCGCCGAACTAGAAGCCGCGGCCCGGCCCATGCCCCGTTTGGCGCTTGCTGCTGCCGGGGCTGGTGGGCGCGGCTCGCTACTGGCCCGGGTGCGCCGGCTAGCTTTGGGCCGGCCTCAGGCCCCCACGCTGAGCGAGGGCCTGCTGGCCGGGTCGCTAACGCTACTGGGCCTGCTGGGCCTGAGCACCGGCGTCGTGCTAGCCGCTAGCCCCGCGCCCGCGGCCGCGCCGCGCCAAGCCCCCACAGTACCGGCTACCCCAGCCGATATCAGCCGCCACCGGGCTGCTACTGCTCCGCTACCAGTCGCCGTGGAGGTAAAAGCTGGCCAGCAGAGAAATAAACGCGTGGAAATAGCCGATGAGGTGCCCCAAGTGCGGGTACGTCCGTGGCGGCCGGGGCCGTCGCGCCGCGGCCCAGCCAGTACGGTTGTCATCGAGAAAGATAAAAAAGGCCGCGTTGTGAACCTGACCGTCGATGGCCAGCCGATTGAAACGAGCGCCGGCAAAAAAGCCAAGCGCAGCAAGCCCGTGCGCACCGTGGAAGTAGTGCAGGTGCCCGGCCAAGCGGATGACTTCTTCCGTAGGGAGCGCTCGGAAAGACCCGATTGGCAGTCGGTTAGCTTTGACTTTTCGGCGGGTGATATTGATAGCCGGGCGCGCCAAGCTGCCCGCCAGGGGCTGGCCGAAGCGCTCCGCAGCCCCAACCTGAACGCCGAGCAGCGCCAGGAAATGGAAAAGGAGCTGCAAGATCTTGACCGGGAAGGGCTTAAAACTACCCGGCTGCGTAACAAGCTGGTGGTTGGCGACTTCCAGCTCGACCTAGATGGGGTAGCAGCCAATCGCCCACCGTCCCCAACCTATCACCTGGAGCGCAATAAGCGCGGATACGTTCGCCTAAAGTTTGACAAGCAGGGCCGCTACCAAAGTAGCGCCGCGGCCGCTCGGCAGGCCGATCGCGACGCCGAGCAGGCCGACCGTGACGCCGAGCAGGCTGACCGTGACGCCGAGCAGGCTGACCATGACGCTGTGCGCCCAGAAGCCGCCGACCGCTCTGAAGCGGAGGCGCGGCGCGCTGAGTTGCGCGCCCGCATAGCTGCTGCCCAGGCCGAGCTGCACGCCCTGGACCGCTCCGCTGGTCGGGGCACCTCCGCCCCGCGGCTGCCCCGTGCGCCGCTACCTCCCTCGGCGCCGCAAGGCCCCACGCTTCCACCACCCCCACCGGCGCCCAATACCGACCAGCTGGGTAGCGAGCTGCTGCGCGATGGGCTGATTAAAAACAAAAAGTACTACTCATTGGAGTTGAATGACCGCGGCGGAATGGCCGATGGCCGGGCGCTTACGCCTGCTCAAGTTGCCAAGTACCGCAAGCTGCTCAATAAGTCTGGCAGCAAGGTGGACTCAAGCTTTGGAATATCGGTTGATGTACATTAAGCATTGATAGTAAGGTTATTGGATAGGGGGTTGGTTGTCTGAAGTACAGATGGCCAACCCGTTTTTTATGTTCGGCGCTGGCGCTCACTATTTCTTTTCATCACTTTTTCAGCGCTTCTTGTAACGAATGGCTACTCCGACGGTACTCCCTCCAACCCCACTAGTACCGATCACCTTTCAGCCGCCCGTATGCCGTCTGCCTCCGCACTTGCGCTCAGCGATGAAGCCCTGATGACTCAGGTGCAAGCCGGCGACCTCGACCAGCTAACCGGGCTGTTTGAGCGCTACCAGGGACCGTTGTTTGGCTTCCTGGCCAGGCTGGCCAACGGCGACCGCGACCTGGCCCAGGACCTTACCCAAAACGTATTTGTGCGGGTGCTGCGCTACCGCGCCAGCTACCAGCCGGGCCAGGCATTTCGGGCCTGGGTCTACCAAATGGCCCGCCACGTGTGGGCCGACCACTACCAGCGCCAGCGACCCAGCGCCGACTTGGAAGAAGTAGAAAAAACACCCGCTCACGGCCGCGCGGCCCAGGCCCAGCGCGCCGCCACCGACCAGCACCAAGCCTTGCACGAGGCGCTAGCATTGCTGCCCGCCGCGCAGCGCGAAGTGCTGCTGCTGCACCGCTTTCAGGGCTTCGACTACGCCGAAATTGGCGAGCAGCTCGGCTGCACTGCGGGCGCGGCCAGGGTGAAAGCCCACCGGGCGCTCGATGCGCTACGCAAGATTTATTTGAGCTAAAAATCTACTGGATAATAATCTATAATTCATAACTAACAATTCATAAGTAACTCAAGTGGCTAGTAATCACTCTCTCGCCGATCCGGCCTGCGCCGCCCTTCAGCCTTGGCTGCCCGAGCTGGCCGATGGCCGGCCGCTGCCGCCCGAAGCGGCCCACCTGGCGGCCCACTTGACCGCTTGCCCGGCCTGCCAGGCCGAGCTGGCCGAGCTGCGCCAGCTCTTCAACGACCTTGATGCCCTGCCGGCCGAAGTACCGCCGCTAGAGCTACGCGACAACTTTCTGATCATGCTGGAGGAGGAAAAGGCGAAGCTGGCGTCAGCTTCGCCTACTGGGCTGACTGCTGGCCGCGGTGGCCAGCCGCTGGCTCCGGTAGTGGCTGCGCCCGTGGCTAGCCAGCCGCACCTAAGCACCCAGCAGTGGCTGCGTATGGCAGCCAGCGTGGCGCTGGTGGCTATTGGCGCGGTGCTGGGCCTGCTGTTGCGCCAGCCCACTGCTCAGCTGCTAACTCAAAACGACCGGCCGCAACCGCTCACGCTATCGGCTCGCCTGGCGGCGGCGCGGCAGCAGCCGGCTTCGGCCAGCCAACGCTTGCAGCTGGTGAGCCAGGCCCCGGCGGCGGTCGTCGAGCCCAACGACCCGGCCGTGCTCACGCTTATTCATACCCTCGACACCGATCCCAACCCCAACGTGCGGCTAGCCGCCTGCGAGGCGCTGTTTCGCCTGCGGGCCGACCCCCGCGTGGGCCCGGCGCTGGTGGAGGCGTTGCCCCTGCAAACCGACCCCAACGTGCAAATTACCCTTATCGAAGTACTGGTGACGTTGCGCGAGAAGCGCGCCGTGCCGCAGCTTGAGCAGCTCGCCCAAAAACCCGGCGCGCTGCCCGCCGTGCGCCAGCAGGCCGAAAGCGGCCTGGGCCAGTTGATTTAATTAACAATTAACAATTAGCAATTCTGCATACTTAGCAGCACTACTCAGCGCCCGCACGTAGTGGCACTTCGCGCAGGCCCTGGCCGCAAAGGCCAGTAGCTAATGGCCAAGGCGCAGTGTCACTGCGCTTTGTCAAGTGACTGCCTTTTCTTCCTTGCCTTTAACTCTCATGAAAAATTACGCTTTATTTCCGCTATTTGCCCTTGTGCTGGCTTGGCCGGCCCACTTGCGGGCCCAGGAATACAAACAGAAATTTGCCAGCTCCCAAAATCGCAAAGTGGTGCTCGACATGCGCGGCAGCAACGTGACGGTGGAGGGCTACGACGGTGACGAGCTGCTCATTCGCGGCTCGGGCCACTACGAGGCGCCGCCCGCCCTGGCCAGTGGGCTGCGGCCCATCTACAGCGGGGGCGCGGCCGATAACACCCGCCTGGGACTAGCCGTGACGGCCGCTGGGGATAATACCATCCGTATTACGGGGATGACGCACGGCGACGACCGCTATACGGTGCGGCTGCCGCGCCAAACCAGCGTGTCGTTTGAGCAGGCCACCTGGGGCGGCTCCGACGATCTGACGCTACGCGACTTGGCTGGCCGTATCGAGGTCAGCCTCAAATCGGGTGACCTGCGGCTGCTGAACGTGAGCGGCCCAGTGGTGGCCAACACCATCAGCGGCGACATCAAAGTGCAATTCAGCGCCACGCCCACGCAGCCCAGCGCCATCTCGTCGGTGAGCGGCGACGTGGACGTGAGCCTGCCGGCCTCGGGCAAAATCAGCCTGTCGATGCGCTCGATTTCGGGGGAGATCTACACCGATTTTGACCTTACCCTGCTTGGTGGCAACGGCCTGCAACATGTGGGCGGCCAAACGGTGGAGGGCCGCGCCAACGGCGGCGGTGCCTCCCTTTCGCTCAAGACAATCAGTGGCGACATTTTTGTGCGGAAATCCAGGTAATTGCCTGATATATAAGGTTGGTGCCTTGAGTTCAGGTTTTTGCCAGAACGATGGGTAAGGCAAGAGCAGCCGCTCCGCAAGGGGATGCCAGCCGCAGGCTTGCCCCTGCCAACCCAATCGATTTCACTTGCTCACCTCTTCCTTTTCAGCTCATGAAACGCCTTTTACTTGCCGCCCTGCTGCTATTTGGCAGCTTAGCCCCGGCCCTGGCCCAGCGCCTCGTATCCCAAACCGCTAGCCTGGCCGCGGGGCAGGGCGTGTTTCTGGATTTGAAATATGCGCACACCATTCGGGTGCGACCCGGCGCGGCGCTGCGGGTAGATGCCCACGTGAGTATTAACAATAATGAGCACAATGACTTATATAGCCTTACTCTCCAGGCATCGGCCTCCGAGCTGGCCGTGGTGGAAGTGCTGGATGAGGACAGGCTGCGCGAAACCAACTTCACCAGCGACTGCGAGGGCAGCCGCACGAATTCGGCGGGCGGCGTGCAGGTGGGCTACACCCGCTCGGCCAAAACGGGCGGGCTGCGGCCCACCGTCAGCCACCACCAAGGCCAGTACAGTTACTGCATTAAAGTAGACTACGACGTGACCTTGCCCGCTGGCGCGGCCCTGCGCCTCAACACCCTCAGCGGCGACCTCGACCTGAGCGGCCTCCAAGGCGCCGTGACGGCCAAAACGGTGAGCGGCGATGTCCTGCTTAGCGGCCTCACCGGCGCCGTAACCGTACGCAGCGTGAGCGGCGACCTCAAGCTCAATAACTTAAGCGGCAGTCCCATTGAGGCCACTTCCGTGAGCGGCGACGTGGACCTGAGCTGGCCCCCCGCCAAAGGTGCCGAGCTTAGCCTGAAAACCATCACCGGCGAGGTGTACGCCGACCCGGCCGTGACCTTCAGCAATCTCAAGACCAAGAGCTACGTGGGCTACCAGCTGCACGGCAGCTATGGCCCCGCCAGCGGCCCCCTCGTGAAGCTGGAATCGGTGAGCGGCGACGTGTTTTTTCGCCAGCAGCCCTAGCCATGAAGGCCAGCCGGTTAGCCAGTGCGAGTACAAACGGCGGCGCGGCCCCAGAACGTGCAGAAGTGAGCTTGCTCCTAAAGTTTTCGAAAAATAGCTCTTCGCAGACAACGCCGTGGGTTCGGGCGCGTCCTTGGCGCACGAAAAATGCTACTTACCCATTCTTCATGTTTTGCCTTGCTGCCCTACGCTGGCCGATATGCTTGGTGCTGAGCTTTCTGTGTCTGAGCTGGTCGGGGCCGGCGAGCGCGCAGCAGGCCGCTACGCCTGGTCCGGCGGCCAGCGGGCCGCGCCGCCAGCTGGCCGCCCAGCGCACGGCTAGCCCGCTCACGCTCGACGGCTTGCTCGATGAGGCCGCCTGGGCCAGCGCCCCGGTGGCCAGCCAGCTTATCGAGCGGCGGCCGCGGCCCGGCCGGCCCGAGCGCCTGCCCACCGAGGTGCGCGTGCTCTACGACGACGTGGCCCTCTACGTGGGGGCGAAGCTTCTCGAGGCCAGCCCCGATAGCATCAAGCGCGAGCTGACCCAGCGCGATGATGTGGGCAACACCGACTTCTTCGCCATTTTTCTCGACCCGTACCGCGATCACCTCAACGGCTACGGCTTCTTTGTGATGAGCACGGGCGTGCAGATGGACACCCGCTACTCGCCCGCCAACGGTGAAGACGGCGCCTGGAACGCCGTGTGGGACAGCCACGTAGCCCCGCTGCCCGATGGCAAGGGCTGGAGCGTAGAGCTGCGCATTCCGTACTCGGCCATTCGCTTTGCGGCGGCCGACGTGCAGAACTGGGGCGTCAACTTTATGCGCCAGCGCAAGAAAGACAACCAGCAATTTTTCTGGAGCGAAGTGAAGCCCAGCGTCGATGGCTTCGTAAACCAGTGGGGCGAGCTGACCAATCTGGAAAAGCTGCACCCGCCGCTGCGCCTCTCGCTTACGCCCTACGTGAGCACCTACGCCAACCACTACCCCTACAACGAGCAGGGCAAGCGCAACATGAGCACCA
>CAZERY010000096.1:0-12148 GCA_964514915.1 uncultured Hymenobacter sp. | reverse complement strand
CAAAATCCTGGTATCTTTATACGAGACCCAACCCACGACTTTCCGGGACTATACAGCTAGCCAGCGCAATCTGACCAGGTGCGGGGCTACGTAGGCAAAGTGGCGAGCAGGCTTGGCTGCCTGGGCCTACTCACCCGAAGCGTTTCTTTATCTTAGTAAATTTATGGCTCAAGATTTTATTCAGGAACTGCAAATGCAGCTCCAACCGGCCCGCCAGCGGATGGTGGACCATCCGCTGTACCGTCGCATCCAGACCCTAGCCGACCTGCGGGTATTTATGAGCTACCACGTGTTTGCGGTGTGGGATTTTATGTCGCTGCTCAAGGCTTTGCAGCGTGATCTGACGTGCACGACCCTGCCGTGGGTGCCCGTCGGCAACCCCGCCACGCGCCGCCTCATCAATGATATTGTGCTGGAAGAGGAAACCGACCTCGACCCCGAAGGCCAGCCCACCAGCCACTTTGAACTGTACCTGCGCGCCATGCGCGAGGCCGGCGCCGATACCACCCCCGCCGAGCGCCTGCTGGCGGCCCTGGCCGAAGGTGCTAGCGTGCCCGCTGCCCTGGCCGCCGCGCAGGCGCCAGCCAGCGTGCAAGAGTTTGTGAAGCATACGTTTGGGGTAATCGCGGCTGGGCAAACGCCCGCCGTGGCGGCCGCCTTCACGTTTGGCCGGGAAGATGTAATTCCCGATATGTTTCGCAACCTGGTAGCCGACCTGGGGCAGCGTTTTCCGGGCCAGCTCGATACGTTTATATATTACCTCAACCGCCACATCGAGCTTGATGAGGACCACCACGCCCCGTTGGCCCACCAAATGGTGCGCGACCTGTGCGGTACCGATCCGCAGCGCTGGCAGCAAGCCGCCCAAGTAGCGGCCCAGGGCATGGCTGCCCGCGTGGCCCTCTGGGATGGCATTCAGGCGGCGCTCGCCAAAGAGCCGGCCGCCGCGTAGAACTTTGCAGGCTATGAAAAAGGATCAACCGCAGCGCCAGGGCGTGGTGTACTCCACCAACCCCGACTTCTCGTTCCAAACCGACGGGCCCACCGAGGCTACTACGCTGCCTTCCCAGCAGCAGCAGCTGCGCGTGCAACTCGACAAAAAGCAGCGTGGCGGCAAGCAAGTCACTCTTATTACCGGTTTTGTGGGCCGCGAGGATGATTTGCAAACGCTGGGTAAAACGTTGAAAACCAAGTGCGGCGTGGGCGGCAGCGCCAAAGATGGTGAGATCGTAGTACAGGGCGACTTCCGCGCCAAGGTGCTGGAAATCTTGCTGAAGGAAGGCTACAAAGCCAAGCAGATCGGCGGCTGATTTTTACCGGGGTTTGCGCCACCTAATCACCCTTCGGAAGGGTGCGGATACCCTTCAGAACGGTGCAGATACCGTTTAGAGCGGTGCCCAGGGTATTTGGGCACTAAAAAGGCCCGCCGGGAGGGGCGAGCCTTGCTAGAGCGGTTTCGGAGTCGCTGTACCGTAGCGCGGACCTTTAGTCCGCGAGGAAAGCAGGCCCAGCAACTTGCGGACTGAAAGTCCGCGCTACTATTTAAAGCTGTTCTTCCTCCAGCATACTGCCGCTGCTGAGGTCTTTTTCCACGTTGTGGGGGTGGCCGGCGTAGTGCGCGCTGCTGCCGCTGCTGAGGTTGGCCTTCAGCTCGTTGGTGGCGGTCACTTTGGCTTGCGAGCCACTGCTAAGCCCGAGCGAAACCTGGCGGGCCCGCAGGCCCAAAGCCTCCACTTGGCTACCGCTGGAGCCATCGATGGTTAGCTCGTTGGCCGAGCCGACAAGATTGGCCGAGCTGGCGCTGCTCATATCCAGGGTCAGGCGGGGCACGTTCACGTTGAGGTAAGCCGTGGACGCGCTGGAGGCTTCGAGGCGCAGGTCTTCGTTGCGGAAGCCGCTGACGTCGGCCTGGCACGAGGCACTCAGCTCCAGGTGCCGCAGGCGGGGCAGGGTAACGGTAACCAAGATCGGGTGGCTGTTTGAATTGAAAATCGTGGAGAGCCAATCCTGGTTGCGGCGATGGCGCATCACCAGGCGGTCGCCCTCCACGGCGAGGTGCATATCTGCCAGCTCGTCGGGGCGGCCGGCGGCCTCTACCTGATAGCTGCTGCCCTGGCGCACCCGCACCCGAAAGCCCCCGGAAGCCTCTATTTCGCTGAAGTCGCCGGGGCTGTTCAGGGTTTTGCGGCCGGTGCCGTAGTAGCCAGGGTCAGTATTGAACTTGGTAGCGGAGGTGCGAACCTGAATGCTAGGCTCGTCGCCATCGGTGTTCACCCGCACCTGCGTTTTGTGGCCGGCCACAGCTAGGTCTAGTACCGCGTCGCCAGCACTGGCCGAGCTGGCCTCGTCACCGCCGGTGGGTGAGCAGTCGAGGCAAGTGAACTTGCCTTCGCGGGTAAACCGGGCCCGGTGCGGTGCGGCATTATCGGGCCGGTTACCGCTGGTAAAATCATCATCGTCGAGCTTCTCAATAAAGAGCGGGGTTAAGCGGTAGGTTTTATCCAGGGGCAGGTGCAGTGTAAGGTGCAGCTTTTGGCCCCGGTAAGGCGTGTTTTCGCGCAGCGTGATACCCTGGTCGAAGGTGATGGTTGAATCTTGCTGGCTCACGGTATACAGAATGGACTGCTGCGCGGTGAGGCGGGCCGAGTTTTGGGTGCGGCCGCGGGCCTGGTATTCTTCCTCGATGTAGGGCGCCGCGCCGCTATCGGCCAGGGCTAGGCTTAGGCGGGCTTCCTCCATAAAATCATCCATGTTTCGTGAGGCGAGTACGATGCCAGGGCCAGCCACCGGGGCCAGCCGCCGCACGGTGGTGTACGTAGCCCGAGTGCGGGTGTCGCGAAAAATCTGGCCGCCGGCTACGGCCGTGCCTACCACGCCCAGTAGCCACAGCGCCAGCAGCGATAGGCTGCCGGTGCGGCCCAGTACCGAGCGGCGCAGCACCAGCCGTACCCCAAGTAAGAGCAGCGCCAGGGCCGGAATGCCGGCCAGTAGCGTGGCCGCTACGATGCCCCAGGGCTGGGCATTGTGCATGACCGAGTTGAAGCTCTCGTCGCCAAAGCGAAAATCATTATCGCTATGCATAACCGACTCGCTAGAGATAACGCCCAGCGCAGCCCCCGCAAAGCCCAATACCGTAAGCAACCACGAGCTACCCATGATGATGAGCACGGCCGCCGCCGCCCAGCGGATAAGGCTACCCAGAAAATTGACCGCTGGCTGGGCACCCCGCGCCGCGCCTTCCAAGAAAGTGCCCACCGAGCGGCTACCGGCCGGCACTGTACTATCAGTGTCGAAGGCCGAACTGCGTAAGCTATTATCAATGCCTGAGAGCGTGACGGCATCGCCGCGCATCTGCATTTTTTCCGAAACCGTGCGCGCTTCCGGTACCACTATCCATAGAATGATATAGATGATGATGGTAGAGCCAAACGTGAGGAACGCACCCAGCAGGAATAGTACCCGTACCAGCACCACATCGGTGCGGAAGTACGCGGCCAGGCCGGCTGCCACGCCGCCTACCTTGCCCCCATCAATGTCGCGGAAGAGCTTGCGGCCGGTCAGGGAGCCGCCCAGGTCGAGGGTGTCGATGGGAGTGGGGGCATCCTCGCGCTTGGGCAGGGCCACCCACAAGATGACGTAGAGCACTACTACCAGCCCGGATAGGTCGAAGTCGCGGTCGAAAAGCCCCACTCCGGGGAAGGGGAAGCGATGACGAAACAAATTGGGCAGGAGTACTAAAACCAGGAAGCCCAGCCGAATCACCAACGGGTTGATCATAAAGTACTGCGCGATACCCGCGCACACCCCCGCAATTTTGCGGTGGGCCAGGTCGCGGTAGAGGCGGCGCGGCTCACTGCTGGCTGTGGTGGTATGGCTGCTAGCCTGGCTAGCGGTCGGCTCGGCATAGGCAGGCTCCTCTTCGTCGTCATCGGGCGAAGCCTGGAAGTCGCTGACCCGGCCCATTTTGGCAGTCATTCCCTCCACGTCGGCCAGGGTGATAACCTGCTTGCCGGGCGTGATGCGCGCGGCAAACAGCTCGGCGATGCGGCCCTCAATGTCGGCCACAATCTCCTCGTGGCCCTGGTAGCTGGCAAAGTACGCCTTTACCTCCTGGAGGTAGCGGCTAAGCACTTCGTAGCCATCATCTTCAATGTAGAAGATGATACCCTGCAAGTTGATGCTGATGTTCTTTTTCATGGCAAAGGCCGCAGGCGGCGAAGCGCGGCAGTTAAGTTTTTAGTGCTTGGTGCTTGGTGCTTAGTGCATGGATTAGCTGGTGCTCGCGTGTTCGGGTAAGTAGCTTTCCCTAAGCACTAAGCACCAGGCACCAAGCACTAAATAGCGCGGCGGGGCTGGCGGATGATGCCCACCGAAAGGGCCATGTCTTCCCAGGTCTGGCGCAGCTCTTCCAGAAACTGCCGGCCGGCCTCGGTGAGCGTGTAGTATTTGCGGGGCGGCCCGGAAGTAGATTCTTTCCAGACGTAGTCGAGCAAGGCAGCATTCTTGAGGCGCGTGAGCAGCGGGTAGAGCGTGCCCTCAACCACGATCATGCGGGCCTGCGTGAGCTCCTCCAGCATGTCGCTGGCGTAGGCTTCCCCGCGGCCAATAATCTCCAGGATGCAGAATTCGAGGATGCCTTTGCGCATCTGCACCTGGGTGTTCTCGAGTTTCATGGGCGGTATGGGCTAGTAGTAGGTGAGAAACAGTACAAATGTAGTACAGGTACTTTGCATTGCATAATACCTGAAGAAATTTTTTTCGTTGCGTTTATCAAAAAATACTTGAGTTGAGTAAGTAGTATTCAGCCTGCTCCTGGCATTGTGCCACAAAAGGCTGACCAGTGGCTCAAAACTTGCTTGGCGGCCATTGGGCAAGTGAGTGCCCAGATCCGCCGGCGTACTATCCGGCAGTAACTTGCGTTGCCGCTCGGTATTTTTTAGGCTTTTATATTCTCTATGCTACAACTTTCCGCTCGTTGCCGCCCGTGGGTGGCTGGTTTTGGGCTAAGTATCCTGCTGGGGCTAGCGGCGCTGCCGGCCGCCCAGGCCCAAACTAACACGCCCAAGTACAGCAATGAATTTTTGAATTTGGGTGCCGGCGCCCGCTCGCTGGGTATGGGTAAGGTGCAAGTCAGCCTAGCCAACGATGCCACGGCCGGCTACTGGAACCCCGCCGCGCTCACCAGCGTGAGCGCCAAGTACGATGGCGTGCTCATGCACTCCGAGCTGTTTTCAGGAGTAGTAAAGAACGATTACGCGGCCTTCGCCATGCCGCTCGACGAGAAAAGTGCCATTGGCGTGACGCTCCTGCGCCTCGGCGTCGATGACATCGCCGATACCCGGTCGCTTATTAATGAGTACGGGTACATTCAGTACGATAAGATTACGTACTTCTCGGTGGCCGACTACGCGCTGCTGCTCTCGTACGCCCGCAAGCTGGGGCCCGAGGGCCTGAGCGTGGGCGGGAGCGCCAAGCTCATTTACCGTAATGTGGGCAGCTTTGCCAACGCCTACGGTTTTGGGATCGATGTGGGGGCGCAGTACAATTACAAGGGCTGGCGGCTGGGCCTGATGGCGCGCGATATCACCACCACGTTCAACGCCTGGAGCATCGACGCCGACAAGTTTACGGCCAATGCTATTCCGGGCGAGTCGGTACCCAAAAACTCGACGGAGATAACGCTACCGCGGCTGGTGCTCGGGGCAGGGCGGCAGTTCACCCTGCCGGCACAGTTTGCCGCCCTGGTGGCCGTCGACCTCGAAGCCACTACCGATGGCCAGCGCAATACGCTGGTATCGGCCAAGCCGGTGAGCGTAGACCCGCGCCTGGGCGTCGAAATCGGCTACCGCAACCTGGCTTTTTTGCGGGGCGGACTCGGCAACTATCAGAAAATAACCAATTTTGACCAGCAGCAGCAGTGGAAAGGCCAATATAGCCTTGGGGCTGGCGTGGCCTTTAGTGGCTTGCGCATCGACCTGGCGCTCTCGCGCCTGGCAGTGGAAAAGCTCGGGGCCACTTCCCAAACGAATTCGCTTATCGTGAGCCTGGGCTACGGTCTGGGCAGCCGCCCGGGTGGGCTGCCTACCATGAAATAATAGCGCTAAAAAACTTAAGGCAAGCTATAACAACGTAGATACTACTTAGCTATGGATAAATACTGTACAGCCCAAAGGAGTAAAAAAAACAGGTGGGTAGGAGCCGGGCTTTTCGCCTTGCTCGCCCTGCTGCTGGGTAGCCTGAGCGCGCAAGCGCAGTCGGGCCCCTACGGCAACGAGTGGATAGTGCCGAGCCAGCCTTATTATAAGGTAAAAGTATGGCGCAATGGTATTTATCGCCTCGATTATGCCTACTTGAGCCAGCTAGGCGCCGGCGCTACTGCACCCACGCAGCTGCAAGTGTGGCGCCGCGGCAAGGAAGTAGCCGTGTA
Organism: uncultured Hymenobacter sp.; assembly: GCA_964514915.1. GTDB lineage: Bacteria > Bacteroidota > Bacteroidia > Cytophagales > Hymenobacteraceae > Hymenobacter. The sequence goes on along the minus strand of CAZERY010000096.1, from coordinate 5,721 downwards.
CCAAGGCGGTAACTCAGCCACCCTCGACAACACGACCTACCTGGAGTTCTTTGGCCAACGTAACAATGCCGTGCTGGATAAGGAGTACTACAAAAATCCCCTCGACCAGGCCAACCCGCACTATAGCTTTTTTACCGATACGGCCACGTACTTTATTACGTGGGGCAGCCGCGCCGGCAAGCGCATGGCCCAGCCCACCGCCGCCGGGGGCACACCGCACGGCTGGCGCTTGCAGTCGTCCTTGACCCAGCGGGTAGGCAACTACGTTGAGGGACCTATCGGGCAAGGTGATGAGATATCGTATTCGTATATGCCTTGGCTAGATCCGGGGGAAGGCTTTTTTCAGGGATTTAATTTGTCTGGCACGCAGCAGGCGCTCGACTCGGTGCTGCGGGCTGTATCAACGGCGGCCGGGGCGCCCGCACCTACCCTCGAAACCGTGGTGGTGGGCGGTAGTAGAGTTAAGCAGCACAATACCAGCATTGGGGTGGTGTCTCCTGGCGGCAGTAACCGGGTGCTAGGAGTGCTACACTATCCGCGCTTCGACCATGCCTATGGTCGCTATACTTTGCAGCCCAGCGACATTGGCAGCGATGGCACCTTCACTATTAGTTACAATATAGTGGATCAGGTTACGTCGGGCATTAAAGATGTATATCGGCTATCGTGGTGGCGCGTCACGGCGCCGCAGCAAAATGTATGGTTTAGTGACAAGCGCCAAATTTCGTTTCAAAACGACTCGTTGCTGGGCGGCCCCGCCACGTATGAGCTGGCTGACATTCCGGCGACGGTGCGCGGCTACGACGTGCAAGACCCCTGGAATGTGCAGCGCATCGAGCCCGCCGCGGCCACTACGCTGGGGGGCACTGGCCAGCGCTACGTATTTCCGAGCGCGACCAGCCAGCAGACGCGCCACCTGTTTCTGGCCGATGCTGCCCGGCTGCTGGTGCCACCCGCCGCCCGCCGCGTGCTTTTTCGGACTATCGACCCCAAGCAGCCCAACTTCGTCATCATCACGCACCCCAAGCTGATGGGCGCGGCCGGCGGCGTGCCCAATGCCGCCCGGGCGTACGCGGCGTACCGGGCCTCGACGGCGGGCGGGCGCTACGACACGCTAATGGTGACCGCCCCGCAGCTCTACGACCAGTTTCACTACGGCGAACGCTCGCTGATGGGGCTGCGGCACTTTGCCCTGTGGCTAGCTGCCAACACGCCGGCTACCCAAACCAAGTACTTACTACTGCTAGGTAAAGGCATCTCGCCCGGCACGCCCGTTGCGTACGGCAGCGATCCCGAGTTCAACGTGGGCTTTGGTGCGAGCACGGCGGCCTCGACCCGCGTGCAGGGAGAAAATGGACTGGATCTGGTGCCCGTCTCGACCCGCTCGCCCTCCGACAACTTTTTGTCGAGCGACTGGCCCCACGATAGCTACGCCCCAGCCTTGCCCACCGGCCGCGTGGTGGCTTCGACGCCGCAGCAGGTAGTAGATTACCTCACCAAGCTTCAGGACTACGAAAGCCAAATCGACCCTAATCAGAAAAACCCGGAAGCCTGGCACAAGGCTGCCGTGCACCTGATAGGTGGCGAGTCGGTAACCGACTTTGCCGAGTTTGGCGGCTATATGGATCGCTATAAGCGCCGTATCGAGCACCCACTGCTGGGCGGCAAGGTGACGACGTACCGCCGGACCATCGTTGGCTCGGCGCCGGTCGGCCAGAATATTTCGAAAGACGTGAATGCGGGCGTCGGTTTGGTAGCCTACTTCGGCCACGGCTCTACCACCGACTTCGACTTGAACCCCGGCTTGGTTTCGGATGCGACTAATGGCTACACCAATATTCATAAGTACCCGGTGCTGATGTTCAATGGTTGCACGGCCGGCGCTTGCTATTTCAACACGACTACCTTTGGCACCGACTGGCTGCTGGCGGCCAACAAAGGCTCGATAGGCATGATGGGCGAAACCGGTTTTTCTTTCGCCTACTTGCTCGACCCAGCCCAGGATTTGACCGATCAGCTCTTGTTCAACGACCCGTTATGGTTTGGCAAGCCGGTGGCCGAAGTGCGTCGCGAAGTAGTGCGCCGCCTCCAAACCAATGGCTTATACCGGGGCAACAATTCCGGCATCGAGCAGCTGCTGTGCACTGTGTGGCAAGGCGACCCCGCCCTGCGGCTTTTTGCCCCCGCCAAGCCCGACTTAGTAGCTAGCAGCGCGGCCCTCTCGCTTACACCCATCGCGCCCAACCAAACTGTCGAGGCTACGTCCTCACAGTTTACTCTCAATATTGGAGTGAGTAATCCCGCTCGCATTACCCGCGACTCGGTTGAGATTCGGGTAACGCGCACGTATCCATCGGCCACCAGCCGGGCGCCCGACGTGTACGTGTTCAACAACCACGCCGCCAAGCCATTTCCGCAGTCCTTCCAGCGCGATACGACGTACACCGTTGTCATTCCCAACTCGGGCAATGTCTTTGGTGATAACAAATTCACGGTGGAGCTGGACTACCGCAACAAGATCGACGAGCTGGACGAAACCAACAACACCGCCACGCTCACTTATTCCTTTTTGCAAAGCGGTATCACCTTGCTGGCGCTCAATGAGTTTGCTATTACGCCGAGCACCACGCCCCGCCTGGTGGCCCAGAGCAACGACCTGACTAGCTCGGTGCGTAACTATGACTTTCAGGTAGACTCCGTGGCTAGCTTCAACAGCCGGGCCCTGCAAAGTGCTACGCTGTCGGCGGGCACGGTGGCGAGCTTCGTGCCGCCCAAGGCCCTGCTGCCCGCCGCCGGGCGCGACTCAGTGGTGTGGTACTGGCGCGTGCGCTTTACCAACCCCACTGGCACCGAAGACAATGCCTGGCACCTCAGCTCGTTCCGGGTTATTCCGAAGGCCACGCTCGGCGGCTGGTCGCAGAGCCACAATGCGCAGTTTGCCCGCAACCAGCTCAGCGGCGTCACGGTGGCCACGCCCAGCAACCGCTGGAGCTTCCCCGGCCAGCAGCAGCCCGTGGAGTTGATTACGATAGGCGGGGGTGCGGCTGGCAGCGGCCCCACCTTCAGTACACTCGGTGGCTACGGCGTGCAAACAACCGTAAACTCGCCTCCTTACGTTGGCAACTGCGCCGTGAATGCGCCCAACCTGATGGTGGTAGTACTCGACCAGCGTACGTTGCAGCGCCTCACCATTCCTGGCTCGTACGCCACCTGCGGCCTGAGCGGGCAGACGTTCTACCACTTCGCTAGCAACGACGATACGCTCGACAATATCAACAACAGCGCTGCCCGCCGGGCGCAGCTGCTCGAGTTTTTGCGCAACGTGCCCGATGGCGCTTACGTGGCACTGGTGAGCGAAAACCGCCTGCGCTACGCCGAGCCCGCCCTGGCTGCTACGCTGCAACAGCTCGCCACGCAGCTGGGTAGCAAGCTAGCTACCCAGCTCAAAAATGGCGATGGCTGGGCCTTGCTAGGGCAGAAGCGCACCACCGGCGGTAGCCTGCTGGCCGAGCTGGGCCCCGACCGCACGTCGGCCACCCCGAGCTACCGCCAGCGCATCGACCTGAACTACACGCTCAACGTCCCCGGCAAGTCTGGGTCGGTCACGAGTACCCTCATCGGCCCCGCGCAGCAGTGGCAGACGCTCTACAATACGATTCGCCGCGAGACCTCAACCTCCAGCTACACGCTTACGCTCTCGGGCGTCGATGCCACTGGCAAAGCGACGGTGCTGAATGCCAGCGTGGGTACCCAGCCGCTCGACCTGAGCGCCTACTCGGCCACTACGTACCCGTACATGCGGCTATCGCTAGCCCTGGCCGACTCCGTCAACCGCATCCCGCCGCAGCTCAAGCAGTGGCTCATCACCTACAAGGGCCTGCCCGAAGGGGTAGTGCGCCGCGACCTGGTCGCCACCGCCGTGTACGACTCTACCCGCCTCAAAAACCAAGCCCTCACCACTGGCAAACTCAGCTTTCCCGTGAAGTTTGACAACGTCTCGCAGGAAAGCTTCGTGAATCCGTTGCAGGTGCAGGTATCGCTCATCAACGCCGCCACGGGCCTGGCAGTAGCTGGCAAAACGCAGCTTATTACGGCGCGGCGAGCACCCGCGGCCGGCGACAGCGTGCTCACCGTACCCATTACGCTGGACGTAATCGGGCAGTATGGGAAGTTTTACCCCCGCGTGGTGGTCAACCCCCAGCTTCAGCCCGAGCTGTACTACTTCAATAACGTGCTGCAACTGGCTCCCTTCACGGTGCGCGACAACAACGTGCCGCCCACGCTCGACGTCGCTGTCGATGGCCGCCATATTCTCAATGGAGAAATCGTGTCAGCCACGCCGGTCATCAACATTCAGCTTAAGGATGAAGACCAATTGCGCCACATCACGGATGTGTCTTCGTTCTCCGTGTTCTTGCAGAGAGTCGGCCAGGCCACGCCCACGGTGGTTGACCTGAACAGTGGGCAGGTGCAGTTTAGCGTCGATAACACGTCGGGCAGCCTGGCCAAGCTGGAATACCGGCCGGGCCTGACGACGCCGCTCGCCGATGGCGTGTATACGCTGCGCGTGCAGGGCCGCGACCCTTCCAACGCCAGCGCCGGCACCCAAGACTTCCAGGTGAAGTTTGAAGTCGTCAATAAGTCGATGGTTTCCAACGTCTACCCATACCCCAACCCCGTGACGAGCAAAGCCCGGTTTGTGTTCACGGTAACAGGCAGCGAGCTGCCGCGCAACATGAAAATCCAAATCATGACCTTGACCGGCAAGGTGGTGCGCGAAATCTTTATGGGTGAGCTCGGGCCGCTGCACATCGGCAACAACCTCACCGACTACGCCTGGGACGGCACCGACCAGTACGGCGACCGCCTTGCCAACGGTACCTACCTCTACCGCGTCGCCCTCGATGATCCCAACGGCTCGTTTAGCAAGTACGATACGGCGGGCGACCGAGCCTTCAAAAACGACTGGGGCAAGCTTGTATTACTCCGCTAGCCTAATTATTAGGCTGGTAGTATTTATATGCCTGAAAAACCTCTTTCCTTTGTTTGGAAAGAGGTTTTTTTTGCCAGCTTTTCTCCTTGTGCTTTGTCTATTTCAGTACCTAGCCGTGGGTTGCCTGTCGCCCCGCCTCCGGCCCGGCTTGATTTTTTGGATGGCCTGCGTGGCTTGGCAGCACTGGCCGTAGTGGTGCACCACTACACCGCGGCCTTTTACCCCACTAGCATGACCGGCGACCCGGCTACGACGCACCTGCCCGGCACCTGGGAGGCATGGTTTGCGGCCTCGCCGGTGCACATAGTGCTCAACTTTCGGGTTTGCTTCTTCTTTGTTCTCAGCGGATTAGTCTTAGCCGAATCAATTGCCCGAGCCCCGTACGGCTGGCGCAGCCTGCTAGCCCAGCTGCTCCGGCGCTACGTACGGCTAGGAGTGCCGGTGGGCGTGAGCGTGGCGCTGGCCTACGGGCTATTGCTAGCCCATAGCTTCTACAACCAGCCGGCCGCAACGGCTAGTGGCGCGGCGTGGTTTGGCGCTTTCTGGCAGTGGATGCCCACCTTCCGGCAGTTTGTGGGTGATGCTTTGTACGGCGTGATGACGCGGGGCGAGACGCTCTACAATCCCGTTCTATGGACCATGATAATTGAATGGCGGGGCTCATTGCTGGTATTAAGTAGTCAGGCAAAAGTAACATGGTAGTCTGGTGAGCCGATTCGACGGAGTAG